>CAYGGT010000189.1:0-1561 GCA_964349475.1 uncultured Rhodospirillaceae bacterium | reverse complement strand
TGTCGCGATATTTCGGATCGATAAAATCCACATAACAATTTGGCGGCTCGACAATGTGGCTATCTGCGGAAATTGTGCCTTGGGGAATCATGACGCTCTCCTATCCTTTGTTTTGTTATTGTAACTCTTGTAACGATTATAAATAGGAAAGGATGCAGAATTGAAGGAAAATCTTCCATCGTGTCACTGACAGAAAAAAGCCCGGCTGGGGAAGCCGGGCTCATTGTGAGTGTGGGGGATGGGCTTATTCCGCCGCCATCTTGTGCATTTGCCAGGACTCATTCCCGGCAGGCAGGTTGAAAATCCCCGCCACATTGTCGCGCATGATCGCCTGACGCTGCGCTTCTGTCAGTTTTTTAGCATGCTCGTTGAGCAGCTGCTGTGATTTCGGCCAGGTTGAATCCGTGTGCGGAAAGTCGTTGGCCCAAATCAACTGTTTGTAGTTCATCAGATGCACCGTCTCGAACGCGATCCAGTCGTCCTGGAAGGTCATCCACACATTGGACTTCAGATATTCGCTGGGCAGTTTCGTCAAGCCCTTTAGGATTCCACCCACCACATTGAACTTCGCCGCATGGTCCATGCGGTACATGTAATGCGGCATCCAGCCCGCATCGCCTTCCGCAGCCACCAGCTTCAGTTTCGGAAAACGTTCAAACACGCCGCCCAGCACCATCATGCCGACCACGTCCTGCACCGCGCGGATGATGGTCATGAAGCCGTTCATCGAATGGCCGCGGAACGAATTGCTCTTGCGGGAAAAGCCGCCTGTGCGTGAAGTCAGGATATGAAAGCAGATCGGCATCCCCAGATCGCTGGCGCATTCCCACAGTGCGTCATAGGATGGATGATCGTAATCTTCATGCACCGGTTCGCCCGGCATCATCATGCCGACAAAGCCCATTTCCTTGGCGCGGCGGAAATCTTCTATCGCGCTGTCCACCGACAGCACCGCCGTCATCGCCAGTCCGAACAGCCGGTCCGGCAGGCCGCCGCAAAACTGTTGCAGCCAGCGGTTATAGGCCTGCATGCAGGCGTTCTTATATTCCGCATCCGGATGCGTGCACAGCGCCATGCCAACCGAGGCATAGATGATCTCGGCGGCAATGCCGTCACGGTCCATGTCGGCTGCCCGCGCCTTTGGGTTCCAGCCGCTGTCGCGGGTATCCTTGAATTTTATCTTGCCGACCCGCGCCGTCCGTTCAGGGATCGACCAGCCCGCTCCATCGAGCAATGCGAGCGGCACGTTGCGCTTCAGATCCTTGATGACGTAAACGTCATGCCCGTCGGGCATGGTTTCGATATGCGGCGCATCTGCGCGATATTTCGGATCGATAAAATCGATGTAACAGTTAGGCGGCTCGGACACATGTGAGTCTGCCGAAATCGCTCCCTTAGGTATCATGGCTCTCTCTCCCTGGTTTTTTATATGGCTACCGTAATCTATGATCATAATTCAGAAGAGGAGCTGTCAAGCACGTTTTTCGCTGGCGTTTCAGTTGTCCGGCGCGCCTCATCAAGATTTCCACAGACTTTTACCGTTTTATGCAATTGCTGCATG
>CAYGGT010000188.1:0-1618 GCA_964349475.1 uncultured Rhodospirillaceae bacterium | reverse complement strand
GGCGTTTGAACTGAACGATGACCTGTCCGTCAAAACCTGCCGCTATCTGGATGCGGCCAGAGCAGAGAAGTTGCCTGCACCTTGAAGCGCTCTATTTATCACGTCATTGCGAGCCGCAGGCGAAGCAATCCAGGAATCACACGGTAAAGCCAGCAATTATGGCCTCTGGATCGCCACGCTTCGCTCGCGATGACCATGGAGTAATAGTAAATTGCGTACTTCCCTTTTATTCCTGTTCGTGAAATCGAAAAGTGAGAAAGATGACGAATAATGTTTTATTAAGTGCCCAAATAATTGGGCGTCTCGGAGAACTCGCAACCGAAATGGAGCTGCTGAAGCGGGGTTGGAGCGTCGGCAACTATAACGCCTCAACCAAGAATGCCGCCGCCTATGATTTATTTGCAAGCAAGGGAAATCACAGAATTGGCATCCGGGTAAAGTCTTACAAAGGAAACACTAAAAGAAGTGGCGAATGTGTTCAATATACGGCTAAAAGCGACGGGACTGTGTTTAAAAATTTGGACATAAAAGATAAAGGTGATTTTGTTGTCGTTGTACGAGTTTGCCTTGGAGAATCAGAAGAATTTTACATCCTGCCGACAAAAATAGTTGATGCCGCAATAAAAGAAAGTAATAAAAAATTTCATGAAAATTTGAAAAAAGACGGAACACCCAAGAAAGTCACCAGTCACAGAGCCCTTTTCTTTGACGGTGAACAGACAGAGCGGGCTTGGCATAAGGGGTACAAAAAAACTTGGGAAAAGTATTATAACAATTGGGAGATTCTCGATAGCGGGTATTCATAAAGGTAAAATAGGATCGCACACTTTTTCCGCCTCGACTGCCATCGGCATCCAGACCATCACGCCGCACTGATGACCTTGAGCGGAAGGGCGATGGTTTCCAGCGTGGTCAGATCGAACCGGGTGGATGCGCCCTCCATGTCAAAGCCGACAACCTGGCCCAGCGCGTCGAGATCGACGTTCAGCCCTTCAGCCACTTCGCGGGTCTCCACCCCTGGCCCCGCCTTCAGCTCGATATAAAGGCTGTCGGTCTCGGGATAGTAATGCAGCTTCATGACTTGTCCTCCTCGAAATCCCTGTCAAAGAACGCATTGAGAATGGTTTCGCCGTCCTCCAGCGTGACGACCCGAATATAGCGCAGTTTACCATCCGGCGCATCTCTAACCAGCCCCCAGTGCCGGATGCGTCCATTTGCCTGCACCTCGCGCCGCAAGGGGTTTTCAAGCGCCGCGATGCACCAGCGCCGCTCAATATAAGGCCTTTTGTGCAGCACCCGCTCTTCAAAATAACGGGTTGTCTTCATGCCCAGCGCCTTCTATGCAATAGGTCTTGATCAGTCCCTTGAATTTAAGCCACAAAAAGTGGCGGCGCACGTTTTCATTGGTCTGCTCTGGTCCTGTTCCATTAGCAACCACCTGCCGGCAAACCTTTGCCATTTGATTTGGATGCCAACCTGGCGGTAAAATCCCGCCGCTATCTGGACACCATCCGGGCGGAGCATTTGCCCGGCACCTAACGGGGGCATGATGAGCATCGATCAGTTGCGGGATTTGCTGGCGGCCAGCAAACGCGCCGTGGTTTTTACCGGGGCGGGC
>CAYGGT010000187.1:0-1623 GCA_964349475.1 uncultured Rhodospirillaceae bacterium | reverse complement strand
CGCCGCTGCACCAGCGACACGATGCGGTTGTACAACACGATCAGCAGCAAAACGATGCCGCCCAGCGCGACCCAGATCATCCAGCTTTCCATGATAAATTCTCCTTCAAAAAATTATAAGCTCTTTTTTCTTTCCAGTACAGTGATGGTGTAATCCGCCGTCTCGCCTTCCTGCGCCTTGTGGAATTCGCGTTTGGTTTCGGTCCAGTCCTCGCGGTCGAAAGCGGGGAAGACCGTGTCGCCGTCCGGCGTCAGGTGGATTTCCGTCAGGTACAGGCGGTCGCAAAGCGGCAAGGCGAGTTTATAGATTTCCGCGCCGCCGCCGATCATGACTTCATCCTGTTTTGTTTCGGCGGCGATTTTTCTGGCGATGTCGAGCGCCTTGTCCAGCGTCGTCGCGACGATGATGCCGTCGCGCGCGTATTCCGCGTTGCGCGTGACGATGATATTGGCGCGGTCTTTCAGCGGCGCACCCAGCGATTCAAACGTCAGACGCCCCATGATGACGGGCTTGTGTCTGGTCATGCGCACGAAATATTGCCATTCGCTCCTGATCCGCCAGGGCAGCTTGTTGTCCTTGCCGATGACGCCGTTGTCAGCCATGGCGGCGATGAGCGCGATTTTCATCAGACGGCTACTTCGCCTTTGATTGCGGCGTGATGCTGATAGCCGATCAGTTCAAAATCTTCGCCCTTGAAGGCGAAAATATCTTCCACGTAGGGGTTGAGTTCCATGCGCGGCAGGGCGTGGGGCTGCCTTGTGAGCTGCAAATTCACTTGATCGAGATGGTTGGTATAGATATGCAGGTCGCCGAAACTGTGCACGAATTCGCCCGGCTTCAATCCCGTCACTTGTGCTGCCATCAGCGTCAGCAGCGCATAGGAGGCGATGTTGAACGGCACGCCTAGAAACACATCGGCGCTGCGTTGGTAAAGCTGGCAGGAGAGTTTGCCGTCGCTGACGTAAAACTGGAACAGGCAGTGGCAGGGCGCCAACGCCATCGCGGGAATATCGGCCGGATTCCAGGCCGAAACGATCAGGCGGCGGCTGTCGGGGTTGGCTTTTATTTCTTTGACGACCTGCGCGATCTGGTCGATTGTCGCGCCGTCTCTTCCCGGCCACGACCGCCACTGGTGGCCGTAAACGGGCCCAAGGTCGCCGTTCTCATCCGCCCAGTCGTCCCAGATGGAAACTTTGTTGTCTTTGAGATATTTTATGTTGGTGTCGCCCTGCAAAAACCACAGCAGCTCGTGGATGATTGAGCGGGTATGCACCTTTTTCGTCGTTACCAGCGGAAACCCCGCCGCAAGGTCATAGCGGTTCTGGTAGCCAAAGGTCGAGATCGTGTCGATGCCGGTGCGGTTCTTTTTTTGCACGCCTTTGTCGAGAACATGGCGCATCAGGTCATGGTACTGCTGCATGGGGGTTCTCCTGTTGTCTGCACGCTTGCACACCCCCATCCTAATCTTCTATCGCAGACGGGAAAAGAGGCTTTTAAAGTGGCGATTTTGCCTGAAAACCGCTTTTTTCAAAGGGGCTGGCTTTTTGGAAAATTTGTGCTACACTAGTAGATGTCAGCTTCGGCTGGCTATGACGATAAACGCGCTGCGGAATAGGCGATACG
>CAYGGT010000186.1:0-1628 GCA_964349475.1 uncultured Rhodospirillaceae bacterium | reverse complement strand
GAGCGCTTGCATTCCATCTCTGGTTTATGCTACATAACGGGCATGCAGCGCGCGACTGGCTCATTATTCCCGAGTAGCTCACTGGTAGAGCATTCCCTTGACATGGGAGGGGTAGGAAGTTCGATTCTTCTCTCGGGAACCATCATACAAGTCAATAACTCATAGAATACATCTCAAGTAAACTTCTTCTCAAAATATCAAAAGACAGCACATCAGATCATAAAACGAATTGCTGGAATGATTCTGCTGGCATCCTGTTGAGTATTATGGGCGATCCGGTTGCTGTTTCTGAAAATAATTGAAAAAATAAAGTTATTAAAGTACTGAAAATTCGACATTTTTTATGTTGTGGCATTATTTTTTCAGAAATATATTGCATAGTACATGAGGATAAAATATTCTGCGATATAGTATGGTAAACAAACCGTCAACACAAACAGGGAGATAACAATGACAAGTAATTTAGATGAACTGAAAGCCGCTCTTTACAAAGACTTTGATATGGCACGCGATAGAGCAAGAGCATGCAGCGCAGTTGGTTTCGCTGAATTCAATAAAGCGGCCGCACAATTTATGGAAGCTGCTGCAATGAACGCTCAGGCAATCATCGCTATTGAACAGATCAAAAACCCACCGTTGCAAGCACAGCCAAAAATTACTTAACAGAATTGAAGTTTCTGGTTAGGAATATTTTTTTATAAAATAATTTATTCCAAAAATAAATCAGAACTTGCCGTTCCCGCACAGCAAAAAATTGGTTTGATTCAGCGTTTCGGCTGCGTTCATGGGGCTTTTTAAGCCGCCCGCTCCACCGCCAGCGCGGTGGCTTCGCCGCCGCCGATGCACAGGGCCGCGACGCCTTTTTTGAGACCGCGTTTTTCGAGCGCGGCCAGCAGGGTCACGAGGATCCGCGCGCCGGAAGCGCCGATCGGGTGTCCGAGGGCGCAGGCGCCGCCGTTGACGTTGACGTTATCGTGCGACAAGTTGAGCTCACGCATGGCGGCCAGCGTCACCACGGCAAAGGCTTCGTTGATCTCGAACAGGTCGACATCCTTCGTGCTCCAGCCGGCTTTGTCGAGCACGCGTCGTGTGGCGCCGATTGGCGCCAGGGTGAATTCCGCCGGTTTCTGGGCAAAGGTTGCATGGGCGCGGATTTCGGCCAGAATTTTAAGCCCGCGCTTTTGCGCTTCGGATTTACGCATCATCACCAGCGCCGCCGCACCGTCGGAGATGGAGCTGGACGTTGCCGCCGTCACCGTGCCGTCGGGGGTGAAGGCCGGTTTCAGGGTGGGGATTTTCTCCGGCTTGCCTTTTTTCGGGCTTTCGTCTTCATGAATGACCGTGTCGCCGGTTTTGCCTTTTATTTTCAGGACCGCGATTTCCGCCGTGAAGTCCCCGTCGGTCGTCGCCCGCTGCGCGCGGCTGAGAGACGCCAGCGCAAATTTGTCCTGTTCATCCCGCGTGATTTGCAATTTACGCGCTGTGTCGTCGGCAAAAACCCCCATCAGCTGGCCTTTTTCGTAGGCGTCTTCGAGGCCGTCAAGAAACATATGGTCGTACATTTTGCCGTGGCCCATGCGATACCCGCCCCGCGCCTTGTCGAGGATGTAAGGCGCGTTGGTCATGCT
>CAYGGT010000185.1:0-1652 GCA_964349475.1 uncultured Rhodospirillaceae bacterium | reverse complement strand
ACAGCGCCAGAAGCGATGCAAGCGCCCGCCACCACCAAACGCATGAAAATCGGCGCCCTCGCCAAAGCAGCGGGCGAAAGCGTCTCCACCATCCGCTATTGGACGCAGCAGGGCCTGCTCCACCCCGCCCACATCACGCCGTCAGGCTATCAGATGTTCGCGCCCGATATGATCGCCCGCTGCGCGCGGATCAAAAAATTGCAGGCGGAGAGATTGAGTTTGCAGGAGATTAAAGCGCGCTTGGGAGAGTGAGGCGGGGCGATGGTTTGCGCCGCAACCAGAAGCATGTTTTGAGATTTATTTGTTCATGGTATGTTTTTAATTATAATAATGACGATTCTGTACGAAGGTAGGCAATGCGAACTCGCGGAAATGGAGATGCTTCATCATGTCAAATATTACTCCACAGCAATTACTGGGAGAATTTGAAGATCTGCTTCGCACTATGCCTTCCGTAAGAAGCATTGGAAGCGACGCGCAAGAAAATCTTGCTTGGCTGGGGCGGGCAAAAAATCTTGTAGAGATGTGGAGGCCCCATAGTATTCTTTTTGGCTCGTATATTAATAGCGCCCTCTCCAACATTGGAATCACTAGCGATGGCGGATCAAAAAATATACTAATTACAATTCACGAAGCAATTAACAACTTACGCCTAGAGACAACTGGCCCTTTAACGTCAGTGATCGACCGGGGAAACGTTTATGATTATTTTGAAGGGATTCGTAAGATCGTCGAATCCGCCAAAGTTGATCTGTTTTTCATAGACCCATATCTCGATGCAGATTTTGTAGAACGATACCTACCTCACGTTACCTCAGACACCACCGTTCGGCTTCTAACAAATAAACACGTGGACAAATTGGTTCCGGCCATAAAACTATTTCGTCAGCAAAATAATAATATGTCTATTGAGGTGCGCGCTGATAGTAACCTTCATGATCGATGGGTATTTGTGGATCGACAGTCATGCTATCAATCCGGAGCTTCATTCAAGGATGGCGCTAAAAATTCGTCGACTACACTGACACAAATTGTTGATGGCTTCGATGCGATGTCATTACACTATGAAGAAGTCTGGAGGTGTGCAGTAGTTCAATAAGCGGAATTTCCAAACTCACCGCGTCATCGCGAGCGAAGCGTGGCGATCCAGAGTCATACGGCATGGCCTTCGCGTGAGACTCTGGATTGCCACGTCGCTGCGCTCCTCGCAAAGACGACGAAAAATCCTCCCCCTCAATCCACCATGCTGCCTTTAATCGGCAATATATCCTCAAACTTCGGGTCGCGTTTTTCGGTGCGTGCGGCCATCGCCTCGCGGGTGTCCTGGGAATAGAACATGCCGGCCTGCCAGGTGGCGTTGTGGTTGAGGCCGTCGGCGACGGAATGGTCGCGGGCGTAGTTCAGCATTTCCTTGGTTCCCGCAATGGCCAGCGGCGATTTGCTGGCGATTTCGCGCGCGACAGTCATGACGCCGGTCAGCATTTCGGCGTGGGTGGCGAACACCTCATTGACCAGACCGCATTGTTTGGCCTCAATCGCGGGCATGCGCCGCCCGGTATAGGACAGCTCGCGCGCAAGGCCTGGCGCAATCAGTTTGGGCAGGCGTTGCAGGGTGCCGACATCGGCGGTCAGGCCGATATTGATTTCCTGAA
>CAYGGT010000184.1:0-1662 GCA_964349475.1 uncultured Rhodospirillaceae bacterium | reverse complement strand
CGCTCTATCCCGCGACGCTGGAACCTTACCTGTCACAATTCGCCCCCGCCGACACCGTGGACGAGTTCATGTCCGGTAACGAGACACTTTTCAAGCCTCAGTAAGCGGATAAACATGCGTGCCGCCCGTGTAGTCGGTCACAGTATAGCCGGTGTCTTTTTTCTCAAGCCAGGTAACACCCAGCGGCGCCTTGCCGAACCCGCCCGGAATGTCGAGCACGTAGCGCGGCTGGGCGATGCCGGACATGCGCCCGTGCAGCACCGAGGTTAACGCCTGCCCCTCTTCAATCGGCAGGCGGAAATGCCCTGTCCCCGGCGCCAGATCGGGGTGGTGCAGATAGTAGGGCTTGATCCGCATCGCCGTCAGGGCGCGGAAAAGATCCTCCAGCGTTTTGGCATCGTTATTGACGCCTTTCAGCAAGACCGATTGCGACAACAGCGGAATGCCCGCCTTCAAGAACATCTGCGCCGCCGCGCGGACCTTGTCCGTCAGTTCATGCGCGTGATTGCAATGCAACACGACGTAAACCGCTTTTTGACTGTCAAGCGCCGCCACCAGTTCCGGCGTCACCCGCAGCGGGTCGGCCACCGGCACGCGGGTGTGGAAGCGGATGACTTTGACATGGTCAATTGCATTCAGTTCATCCATGATCTCGCGAAGGCGGCGCGGCGATAAAACCAGCGGATCGCCGCCGGTCAAAATGACTTCCCACACCGCCGGCGTGTTGCGGATATAGGCAAGCGCGATGTTCAGCTCATCCGCGGAAAGCATTTCGCTGCCGGGACCCACTTTTTCGCGCCGGAAACAAAACCGGCAATAAACCGCGCAGACATGCACCGGCTTCAGCAGCACGCGGTCGGGGTACCGGTGCACGATCCCTTTCACCGGCGCATGCGCCCCATCCCCGGTTGGGTCATCCATTTCCTGCGGCGTCGTTTGCAGCTCTTCCACCGACGGCAAATACTGCCGCGCCACCGGATCGTCCGGATCACCGAGATTGATCGTCTCCATGACCTCTTGCGTGACGGCAACGGCGTAGCGTTCTGCGACTTCTTTCAGACGATTCTGTGTCATGCCGGCAGTATGTACATAAAAACAGATTTATCTACAAGCATTTTAACTATTTGATTTTGTTATAAAAAATTAGATATAAAATTTTCATATTTACTTTTAATGTGGAAATTGATAGGGTGTGCGCATCTTGGCCGTGGGCTGAGAATCAATTTTTAGGAGGAAAAAAACATGGACGGGCGCAATATCAGTCTTAAGCAAATATTTGGGGGGGTGGCGACAGCCGTTGCGGTGGGCGTAGGTTTGTCGTGCTTCACGATGCTGGATGAAACCGAACGCGGCATCGACTATCAGTTTGGAAAAATGATCACGGAAGATGCCGGTCAGCTTCGTCCGCAGGGCTTCAGCTGGAAACTGCCGTGGACGAGTGTCCGTGAAGTCGAAATCGGATTACAGCAAAGAGATTACGAAGGCGTGGAAACTTACACTAAGGACAATCAAGTCATTACCGCCAAGCTAGCTGTTATGTTTAAAATTGCGCCGGATAAAATTGTTCAGATCTATAAAAACAATCCCGACTGGGAAAACAAACTGGAAAAAACGATTTATGACTCGACAAAAGCGGCTTTCGGTAGACAGGAAGCTCAAAAC
>CAYGGT010000183.1:0-1692 GCA_964349475.1 uncultured Rhodospirillaceae bacterium | reverse complement strand
ATTATGTCTAGCAGACTCTCCTTCAAACTGGACTAAAAAACGGGGGGCAGGTCAAACAGACTGGCATATCGCCAGAGCAGTAAGGTCGCCCCCTCTTTGCGTTTGTGAGGTAGCATAAGTGTCTTCAATATGTTCAGCAAAGACTTGGAGGTATCTCTCAATATCTTCAAATCCCCCCGACCCCTGAAAGGCAGAAGACACAGAAAATTCAATAAGTTCAAGAAACGGATTTGCATCGATCCGCTCTCGGAATGAAGCGAGCAGGCTGTTTATCTTTTGAAGTTCCTTTCGCGCTTCTTTCACGTCATCATTCTTCGGCGCGGCGATCTCCCTATATGCCATGTTCTTGGGGACGACATGCAACAAAACATGGGCGAGTTGATCACGCTGTTCAGGGGTATACTTCTTTCTCGTTCCCAAGCACTCGTCGATACGCTTGATCCAAGTCACGCTGCCATCTCCTGTGCCGCCCTTTTGTTCTCGGCGGCGGCATCAAGATAACCCCCCCACCACTGCATCATCTGCTTCCGGTCTTCCAGATACATGGCGTGGTTATAAACAGCGCGTACCTTGTTTTTATCCTTGTGGGCCATCTGTGCCTCTACAACTTCCGATTTGAAACCGTTTTCATGCAGGATTGTGGATGCCGTGTGCCGCATACCGTGAGGAACGACCTTCTTGTCTCCAACATAGCCCATGATTTTCAGGGCTTTCAGGAGGGTCACGTCCGAAATCGGCCTGTCCGTGCCGCGCTCGCCCGGAAACAGCAGATCGGTCTTCCCGGTGATCTTGCGCAGCTCCTTCAATACCGTCAGCGCCTGCCGCGACAAGGCGATGATGTGGGGGCGCTCCATCTTCATGCGCTCCGCCGAAACACGCCACTCTGCCTTCGCTTCGTCTATTTCATCCCAGCGCCCCCAACGCAGCTCACCCGGCCTCAGGAACGTCAGCAGCAGGAGCTTCAATGCCAGTTGGACAACTTTGCCGCCGGAATACTCTTCCAGCTTTTGCAGGTATTCCGGTAGCTGGGCGGCTTGCAGACTGGGTCGATGCTTAACCTCTTGTTTCTTGAGGGCCTTGGTGCGCCCGACAGCCGGGTTGAACTCGCACAGGTTCTTGGCGATGGCGTAATCAAAAATCGCCACGCATCGCTGGTTCACCCTCTTGGCGACATCGACGGCATCACGGCTCTCGATGTCATGCAGGATACCGAGAATGTCCTGCGCCGTAACCTGATCAATCTGTTTATGCCCTATTTTGGGAAACACATCAGCTTCAAGGGTGCGGAGGATGTTCGAGGCGTGTTTTTTGTTCCATATCTGTTTGCCGTGCCACTCCCGGCCCAGCGCCTCAAAGGTCGTGTCCTCCTGCCCTTGGGCGCGGAGAGCCTTTTTGTGTCTGTTGGGGTCTTCGCCTGCTTTAATCATCTTTTTGATGTCGTCACGCAGCCGCCGGGCCTCGGCGGAGCCGATCTCCGGGTATTGACCGATGGTATGGACATTGTATTTGCCGCCCATCTGGTACGGGAGCTGCCAAACTTTCGTGCCTGTGGGCCGTACCAGCAGGCACAAGCCGCCGTCATCATAGAGCTTGTAGGCGGCAACCTTGGGCTTGGCATTTTTGATTTGCGTTTCGGTGAGTTTCGCTTTTATTTTCGGCATTTTCGGGCCTTTTCAGGGTACAGAGTAAAAA
>CAYGGT010000182.1:0-1713 GCA_964349475.1 uncultured Rhodospirillaceae bacterium | reverse complement strand
GCGGTGACGATCGAACCCGCGAAAGTATTCGTGTGCCATTCCGTCTCGAAACTATGGACATAGTGGACGGAGTCGGCCGCGATCTCGGCATGCACCCGCGTATCGGTATAGCAGTTGATGAAATGGGCCGTGCGCGTGACGATGTGCGAGAAGATGCTGAGGCTGACGAGGGCAAGGATGGGCCAGAGTATTATCTCAAGGTTGCGCGTGGCGATTTCATCCGCCGCCGCGTTCACGAACCAGGCCCAGGCCAGCGGCGTGCTGATATTGGCCACCGCCGCGAGGGACATGCAGAAAAAAGCGGCAAAAACCATGCCCGGCGTTTTGCCGAAATGGCTGCGCAGGAACCCGTACACCTCCGACAGACGCGGCGGGTTGTGCTTTTTATACGGCTGGGACATAAAAAGTCCTTGGAAAACAAGGTGATTTCGAGAGAAGGCTAATTTGCAATACAAACCCCATGCCGTCAACAATAGTCTGGCGTATCGCATCTGTTATCGCTAGACTGTCCCCGGAAAAAGAAAGACATCATGCCCGCCCTGACCGTAGAACAAGCCCTTGAAAACGTCTATGCCTCGCTGCAGAACAACAACGAGGATATCGACGCGCATATCGGATATCTGAAGGCAGCTCTGCTCGCAGGCGGCCAGAAAAGCGTCACGGTGGATACCGCCCGCCTTGTGCAGAACAACCGGCAGGGCCGCAAGATGATGGAATCCTATTTTAAAAAGCGCGGCGTCGCCGTGACGTTTGCGGAGAAGAACTAACCGCCCCCTCTTCTATATCTCATTGCCGATCTTGCGGGCGCGCACCGTCTTATCGAGATTGACGCCCGCAGCAAGGCCTGCGGCGACCAGAATGTTCCATCCGGCCATAAGCTGCAGGTAAGCGTCAAAACCGGCGAGAGCGGGAATCTTTACGGTCGGGAACGGCGTGTCAAAAGAAGAAACGGCGACGACGCTGACGGAACGCTGCCCGAGTATGGCCGATCCCGACGGTCGCATCCCGAAACTCGTGAAAATACCGTCCGAACTCCCGTTCAAATGCGCTGAAACCAGAAAAATCCGTCAAAAACAGGGGTTTTTCAGCAAACTGCTAATGCTTGGAAAGCACGATGTTCTTGACGAACATCGTCATCTCTTTATCGAGAAAGAGGTCTATGGACTTGATCTCGGCGCGGATGGTCGCGCGCATGGCATTGCCCTTGTCCTTTGCGATTTCCCCCATGAAATTCAGGCGCGTTCTGACGCGCGCATAAAGCTGGCGGTCCGTGATTTTCAGCCTTTCAAAAGAATCGATCAGATCCTCCGCCTCGTCCATCGGTATCTTGAACTTATCAAAAGTCAGAGGCTGTGAAAGACCGAGCTGTATGATCGGTGGCAGCAGGGGTGATGGAAGGCTCTGGCCGCAATAAGGCACATAGTCGGCTCTCCTGTCGTAGACGATCATAGTACCGACCTTCACCATTTTCGTGTCCGCCGTCAGGGGAAAAAACTGGTTCTCGAAATCATATCTTTCCAGCTTGATGACGCTGAATATCTCGTAATTGAGCCGGTAAGTCTCCCTTTTTTCCAGCACGCGCGAAACGATCTGCCTCCGGATGTTGTTCCATTCAAAATCGTTGGTGAAATTTTTCTCGTACAAATCGCAATAAAGGATTTTAGAATACTCGTCGGCAATAGCGTTATCGTTGATATCAAGACCGCTCATCAG
>CAYGGT010000181.1:0-1720 GCA_964349475.1 uncultured Rhodospirillaceae bacterium | reverse complement strand
GTCCTGAACTCCGATAAGCTGGTGCTGATCGATTTTTACGCCACCTGGTGCGCCCCCTGCAAAGCCATGGCCCCCACGCTGGAAAAATTCGCCGAAGAAAACCAGGCGACCGTAAAAGTCGTCAAAGTTGACGTCGATGCCTGCCCGCAGCTGGCCGCCGCCTTCCAGATCCGCTCCATCCCCACGCTCGTGACCATGAAAGACGGTCAGGGCCTGATCGGCGCGGTCGGCGCTTTGCCGAAGGCCGAAATGGAAAAACTGGTAAAAGACTCTTTACAACTGGCCGCCGAGAACGATATCAGCAAGAAGGCGGCTCCGAAGGGCCCGCAGCCTTAAAATCAACAAAATCAGAGGAAAATCATGGGTGCTCAGCAGGTTACAGACAAAGACTTTGAACAGGAAGTCCTGAAATCCACAAGCCCCGTGCTGGTCGATTTCTGGGCGGAATGGTGCGGCCCCTGCCGTTCCCTTCTGCCCAGCATTGACGCGCTTGCCGCCGAAAAAAGCGGCCAGATCAAAGTCGTCAAGATCAACGTCGACGAAAGCCCGAATGCACCCTCCAAATACGGCGTGCGCTCCATCCCGTCCCTGATGATTTTCAAGAACGGACAAGTGGTGGCGCAGACTGTGGGTGCCCTGCCGAAGTCGGAGCTTTTCAAATGGGTCGAAAGCTCGATCTGACTTTTTAGAAAACCGCAGGATGTCAGGTTTGGTCTTTTTCAAGAAAAGCCGCATGGAGAGCGCCATCGACGATGGCAACGTTCGGGATGTTGAGAAACTGCTGGACCTCGGCGTTTCTCCCGACCTGCGTATCGACTGGTACGGCCCGTGCCTTATTTTCGCCATCGAAAAAGGCAACAGGGATATTGCCAAGCTCCTGATGGAGCGCGGGGCCGACACATCACCGGAAAACGACTACATGCGCATGGCGCTGCACAAGGCTGCCGCAAAAGGCTCCATCGAAATCGTGGAGCTGCTGGTGAAAGCCCACCCCGCATTTCTTAAAGTCAAAAGCCACGAAGGCAATACGCCCCTGCATATCGCGGCCATGTACGGCCACGCGGAAGTGGTCGCATTCCTCCTGAAACAGGGCGCCGACCCCGCCGAGAAAAACTTCGAAAACCGCACGGCCTATTTTCTGGCGCAGAAGCACTATTACCGCGACGTCATGGACATACTGCCCCCCCCTAAAAAGCCGGATCCCCTGACCGCACCCGTGATGGAAATTCCCAAAGCGCCCGCGCAGTCTCAAATACTGCCGCCGTCGCCATGGAAAAAGCTTTCCGATGATAAAATCGCATATGTCAGCACCGATACCGGCATCGGCTACAGGATTACCGAGATTTTCAATTTCCGTTCGCGGGAGAGAATCCGCATCGTGCACAATCTCGACACGAAATCGGAAGCGGTCGAAACAAAGAATTTCGACGACATCGCCGAAACGACGGTGCTGGAAGAAGCGCTGCTTCAGCTTCAGAAACTGGGCGGGAAACCGTCACGCCCCTCTGTCAGCAGAATCGACAAAAAGCCGCCCTCGCTCTGACAATCCCTGTGCCTGTAGCCAAGATGCGGCACGGCCCACAGCTCTTGCCCCCGCCACAGGGCCGGAAGGGTTCTTCTGATTTTAAAAGGCAGTTCTTTTGAAGACGAAAATCCCGCTTTTTTCCTTTGCGCCAGCCCATCATCTCCCAGAACCCCGATTTCAAGCCCTTCTTCGCAA
>CAYGGT010000180.1:0-1733 GCA_964349475.1 uncultured Rhodospirillaceae bacterium | reverse complement strand
TCTTCGGCCGGTCCACCCCGGTCGAGCTGGAATTTACGCAGGTCGAGAAGGTTTAGGGTCAGGACCCATGAAATTTTTTAACCGTAAGCGGGACATCAAGATAGAATCCGAAACAACAAGCGCGGCGTTCAATCAGAAGGCATCTTCTGACAAGGGCAACGGTATCGGATGAAACAGGAACGCCTCGTCTTCGGCATCGAAGTCGATGGCGCGCGTGTCGCAAGACCGAGCACCAGAAAACTCATGGCGATGCGATGGTCGAGATGCCGTTTCGATCCGGCATCCGCCGGCGGGAGGAATGCCGCCCCCCCCCGCCATGGACGGTCAGGCTCGCGGCCCCCATGCTGACCTTCACGCAGGAATCCACCAGACCTTTGGCCATGACGGCAAGGTGACAAAAGATGGATTTGTTCAGAGGTTCCATAGAAACAAGGAGGGCTTGCCAGGCATGGTCGTTTTACTCCCAAGCACAAGTGGCAGCCCAGCTTGGGAGCCGATCATCCGCGAGAAGCTGATGAAATGGGTGCGGCGTCCCGACGCGGTTCCCGCGCCTGAATAGGTATCAGAGCCGGGGCTTGGACGGTGTCCGGTCTCTCGGCGGGAACACTTTGATGTCGCTGCCGAGGTCGCTGGCGTGCGGCAAGACGCTTACCGTTTTGATCTTTTTCTGATATATTTCCGCCACACGCTTGGCCGTGTCTTCCGTGCATTTCCCTTTCAAATCCGGAGAGGCGCCAGCGTCGATCAGCATTTCCACGATCTCCATATTGTTCTGTTTCGCCGCGTCAATCAGCGGGTTTTCAACACCTGAAGAGCCTTTTTCTATCAGCTTTGCGCCCTTGGCGAGCAGCAGGCGGACGGTCTCCGTATGTCCGCGCCGTGCCGCCCAGGTCAGCAAGCTGCCGCCCTGCATGTAGCTGTTCTCTTTTTCAAACTCGGCCCCTTTTTCGAGCAATAGATTGACGATTTCCACGTGGTTCTTGTCCATCGCAAAGTCCAGTATGGTGGTGGGTCCGGCCTTCTGGTCAATGTTAGCCCCTTTTTCGATCAATAGACGGGCGATTTCCGTGTGGCCAAAAACTACCGCCCAGGTCAGATTGGTGTAGCCGTCCTTGTCTCTCTCGTCAAACGTGGCCTTTTTTTCGAGCAATAGACGGGCGATTTCCGTGTGGCCTCTCACTGCCGCCTGCCCCAGCGCGCTGCTGTATTTATAGTTCCACTTGTCAAGCTTGGCCCCTTTTTCGATCAGAGCCTGGACAAACTCCATGTGACCGTTTCTAGCCGCCAAGATCAGCATGGTGTTGCCCTCACTGTCCAGGGCATTGATATCGACTCTGAGAGAGAGAAGAAGCGAAACCTTCCTCATATCCGGCCTGCTTTCTTCACGGGCCATATCCATCAGTCCTTTCTCGCGTCGTCTCATGGCTTCGGTGTTGGTAAAGATATTGAAAACTCCGGACAGTATGGACATGTTCATCTACCTTGTGTTGTTGAAAGGGTCACAGTTACTAGTGTAGGCCTCTTTATTTAATATGTCAATAAAATTGTTCGCGTTATTCTGGACTCATTTTCAGGTCTTTTGAGCCATTATTTATCATAATACTGAATGGGAGTCTGGTAGTCAAGCGCCTTATGCGGTCTTATGAAATTGTATATTTTGTTAAATGACTTCAGATCATTACGGATACTGCCGAGGGAGTGGCCGAGGTCGTATGAGTGGTAAAATTCATATC
>CAYGGT010000179.1:0-1738 GCA_964349475.1 uncultured Rhodospirillaceae bacterium | reverse complement strand
TCGTCTGCACGGCTTTCTCAACCGGGATTTTCAGAATATGGCGATGGTTCATCAAAATTCCGGTGACGCCAAACAGCAAACCTAACACCGCGCCCCATAGGCCCAGATACATATGGGTGGTTCGCAGCCACTTGATGAACCGCGCTCTGCGGCTGCGCTTGCGCCAAAGCATATCTGAAGGCGAAGAAATGGGCGATTGCATGTGGCGCCCCTAGAACTTGTAAGTCGCGGTGAGCTGAAATTCGCGCGGCCCGCCGGGGGTAATCAAATTGTCATTACCACCATGTCCTGAAATGAGATATTTCCTGTTGGTGACATTCTTCACATTGAGCGCCACATCAATCAGTTTCGAGCGGTGAAAGACAGCAAGATCCGCCGTGACATAGCCGGGCAGCACCACGGCGTTGCTGGCGGAAGCAAAGCGATCCGCGGAGTAATTCAAACCGCCTCCGGCGCTGAAACCGCCATCCAACTGCTTGTTGATCCACGCGAAGCCGGAATGTTCCGGGGTCAGGCTGGGACGGTTTCCTTCAAGTGGAATCTGCACCACCGGCGTTTGCGGCGAAGCCAGGCGGGCAGTGGATTTGGTGATGCGGGCATCCAGATAGGCATAGCCGGCAAAAACATCCAGGCCCTGTGGCAGCTGGCCGTTGACCGTGAATTCAAAGCCGTTGGTGCGCTGTTCGCCCGCGTTAAGCAGCCGCGCAAGGTTGGCCGGATCGGGGACCTTGATGTTCGTGCGTTCCAGATTGAACAAAGCCAGCGTGGTTGAAACCGCGCCGTCAAGAAAATCCAGCTTGGCGCCAATCTCGCGGTTTTGCGTCTTCTCGGGACTGTTTGCCGCATTATTGTTAGCCAGCGCAAAGGATTCGCCCGAAGGCTGAAACGATTTGCTGATCGACACGTAATAGGCGGCGGTTTCGGTTGGCTGCCACACCAGGCCCGCACGCGGGCTCAATTTTTTATCCTCACGCGCCAGCGGGATTAAAACACCGGCGGTTCTGGTTTCCTGCTTGAACCTGTCGTGACGTATGCCAAGCAGCGCCTTCATTTGTGACGTCAGGGAAATCTGGTCTTGTGCGTATAGCCCGAACACCTCGAAATCACTATCTGCGGGACGGCTCGCCGGACTATTGCGCGCCGCCGTTGATAAGGGCGGCGCAACAACGCCGCCCGGGTTAAAAATCGAAACCCGGTCAATATTGGCCTGGCTCACAAACTGCTGGAATTTGTTTTGCTTGCCCAATTCCATTCCCAGCAGCCATTCCTGCTTGATGCCGCCCAGGCTATTCTTGACCGTAAAGTCGGTCTGGTTGAAATAGCCATCTTCATCCCGCCTGACTTGACCCCGGCTGCGGCCAACCGTCCGTGTGGCGGTGTCAACCGTGCCGCCGGGCAAGGTGTTGTTGCGATCAAGATCATAGGTGTAGTAACGGGTGGCGTTGCGCACCGATACTATTTCATTGAAGCGGTGATCAATTGCCGCGGTAACCGAGGCCACCTCGGTGGCGGTGTAATCGTCGCGCCGCGCCTCGCCGGAACCATAATATGTTTCGCGGGGCACATCCACCGGGCGGCCGTTGAACGAAGGAATACCAAAGTCGGTAATCCGCTTATCTTTGGCAAACTCGCCTTGCACCAGCAGCCTGGTGGCTGCGCCAAGCGCGGCCGACACCGAAGGCGCAATGCTGTGGCGCTCGATAAATCCCTGCTGTCTAAAGCTGCCGGAATCCTCATA
>CAYGGT010000178.1:0-1775 GCA_964349475.1 uncultured Rhodospirillaceae bacterium | reverse complement strand
AGGTTTTGACACCCATGACACAAAATAGGCTGGAGACGTAGTTGTTAAGCGAAAATCACAAAGAGATCGCGGGGAAGATTTGGGAAATCGCCAACCGGCTGCGCGGCCCATACTCTCCGCTCTGGGCGAACGCGACCCCACCGGCGGCGCATTCTGAAACCGCATCGTGACTTAATCACGGAACGCCTCAGCCAGACACCACATCTTACGCCAACGTCGTGGCTGGGCTTTGCAACCGATATTGACAATGCGCGCACGAAGGCCACCACACGCCCGTAAAAGCCATCATAGCCCAGAACCACAAGATCGGCGTGCATCTGTCTGGCTGTGCGTCATTGCTTGCGCGACTTGCCGGCCTCGATCCGCAGCCAGCCTGACAACTTCCCGGAAAACGGGTCCAGCCTGCTCGGCCGACCGGCAACCTTGAACCTCGGCTCTACAGTGCCGCTGCGCAGATACTTGCGGATCGTGTTGCGCGACAATCCTGTGCGCCGCTCAATCTCACGGATCGGCATCCACTCACGAAAATGCCAACGCCGGACTACACTCTATAACGCCTTGTCGATCACTCCAATGTCCCCCAACCCAACAGCCAGGGGGTAAGATCAAAACATGGGTCACTTATCAGTGGAAATTTATGCCCCTCCCGGGGCAACTCTCGGTGCAAATCAACAGTCAGCGCCCAGGAAGAAATTTAAGTTCCGTGGCCCGATATTTTTCCCAGCTTTTCGTGCAACGCTTGGTGTGTCCCGCATTCTTCGGCGACCGAACATTCGCTGCATGCGAAATTACCAGTCTTTCGCATATCCTTGATGGTAACATGCGTGCCGTCGACCGTAATACCCTGATCGCGCAATGTTTGCAGGGTGCGTGAGAAAGTTTCTTTTTCCATGTGCAGGCGCGAGGCTATCAAGGCTTTGGTATAAGGCAATTCAAACCCGCGCGGATCAAGATTGTACAGCACACAAAGTTTTTGCAGATAGCAGGCCACCATTTGGGCAGCGGACATGGTCGTAAGATGTTCTACGTCTACCTGCGCGCTATGCAGCCGGTCAGCGATGCCGGCCAGTAATTTTTCCGCGATATGATCGAAATCTTTGAACTGCTTCCGCATCCAGGCAATGGGAATTTCAAGCAGCGAACAATCTTCGACCGCGCGCGCATTCATGGCATGCTCAGCCTGCCCGGCAACGACCTCATCGGCGTTAATGGAATCCCCTGCAATCAGGATATCATTGGTGACCTCACGCCCGCTCGGGGTCTCCCGGAAAATTTGCATGGCGCCCCGGCAGATCACATAAAAATGCGTGACTTTATCGCCGTGCGCAAACAGGAACTGTCCTCGCTTAAGGCTGATTATCCGGCTGTTACGGACCAGAAGGGCGCCGTCCTCCTGAGATATATCCGAAAACAGGGGTAGCCCCCTGAGTGTATCCAGCGCAATGGTCATTTTATCCCCCAAGACTAAAATACCGGTGTAGGGTGTGTAAGATACCAGTGCAGGGTATATAAGTCCACCCTCACGAATAAACCGTCAATACCAGGGTGCGCCATGTGCTTTTCAGCAGAGGTAAGCTTTGCTGCCGCCGCCATTCTCCTGCCTGCGGGTGCAGCGTCAATCATGCGCGCCTACAAGACAGACCGCCGGTTCGTTCCTCTTGCGGCGCTCCCCCTGTTGTTCGGCCTGCAGCAGATGTTTGAAGGCGCGGTGTGGATGTCTAACGGAAACCCTGGCCTGGTGGAGCAATTTTCGCTCGCCTACATGTTTTTTTCCT
>CAYGGT010000177.1:0-1781 GCA_964349475.1 uncultured Rhodospirillaceae bacterium | reverse complement strand
TAAAATCTTTTTTTCATTGTCCGTAAAATGGTCCCTCAGCACAGAGATGACGATAATTGCGCCCGGGAGCTTGGATACGCACCAAGAGAGCCTTCGGCGCTCCCTGTGGAACCCATCGACCAAGGGGCATTTCATGTCCCCTTGGAACCTTCGACCGCTCCATGAACAGGGTTTGTTCCGGCACGGCTTTGGGCCAAGGTCAGGCCTTGGCAATCCCTTCAGATATCCTCAAACTGGACGTTTTGGGCGTCAAATCTCAGCTTGTGAAATCGGGTATAATTGGGTATAATCGGGTATGAAATCGGATATCATAGGCCCGTTATGCAAGAACCCAAAATTGCCGTTACCCAAGAGCTTTTAAAGCTCATTGCCGAAATTGACGAATTTAAGGGCAAATGGGAAGCCCTTAAAAATCTGTCGCCGGAGCGGCTGCGCCAGCTCCGCAAAGTGGCGACTATTGAAAGCATCGGATCATCGACCCGGATCGAGGGGGCGAAGCTCACCGATATGCAGGTGGAAACCCTACTGTCCAACTTAACGGCAACTTCTTTCAAGAGCCGGGACGAGCAGGAGGTGGCGGGCTATGCCGAGGCGATGGATACGATATTCCAAGCCTATGAGGATATGACCATCACTGAAAATCATATCCGCCAGCTTCACCAGACGCTCTTGCGGCACAGCAACAAGGATGAGCGCCATCGGGGGGATTACAAGAAGCTTGATAATCACGTTGTCGCCATAGACGAACACGGCAAAGAAATAGGCGTGGTCTTTGAAACTGCCACACCGTTTGACACCCCACGTGAAATGGAGGAGCTGGTGCGGTGGGTTAATAAGGCGATTGCCGAAAATAGCCTTCACCCGATTTTGATCGTAGCGGTCTTTATCGTCGTGTTTCTAGCCATCCACCCGTTTCAGGACGGGAACGGGCGGCTATCGCGCATCCTCACGACACTCATGCTGCTCCGCGCAGGATATGTGTATGTGCCCTATGCTTCGCTGGAAAGCGTGGTCGAAGATAACAAGGATTTGTACTACAAGGCGCTACGCCGCACACAAACCACACTCAAAACCGATGCGCCCGATTGGGAGCCTTGGCTGGGCTTTTTCCTGCGTTGCCTGAAAAAGCAAAAAGCTAACCTTGCCGCCAAAGTCGAGAAAGAGAAGGCTGGTGACGATACGGCTCTGCCTGCGCTGTCCGTGCAGGTCTTGGAACTGCTCAAAAAGCATGAACGCCTAACCATTGCAGAGATTGCGGAACATACAGGCGCAAACCAAAATACGCTGAAAGTGCGTTTGAGAGAGCTGGCTGCTATGGCGCGTATTCAGCGCCATGGCAAGGCTAGAGCGACTTGGTATAGTTTACTTTAAGATGTTTTTTATTAAAAAAAGCAATCAAAGTTATTAGCAGTCTGCTGAAAAACCCGCCTTTTCGTCAAGGTTTGGCATTCGCTGGGATATTTGCCTGATTTTTCGCGTGTAGCGGCGGGGTTTTTGACGCCGTATCGCGGCGTTTTTTTTTGTTTTTTGACCGTTTTATCCTGTTCCTGCCAGCAATTTCGGGATGCGGACGAGGTTGTAGCCGATGAGGTTCAGCATGAAGACGGAAGACACGTTTTTGATGCCGCGCAGTTTCGCCTTGCGCAGCGTGCCGTGCTGCTTTCCCCAGCCGAAGACGCATTCGATCATCTTGCGGCAGATCTGCGACATGTCGTAGCCTTCATGCCGCGTGGTTCTGTCGTCGATGCAGGTAGAGTCATGCTGGGGTTATAGACGGACGA
>CAYGGT010000176.1:1052-1796 GCA_964349475.1 uncultured Rhodospirillaceae bacterium | reverse complement strand
GTGCGCGTGATGTCGGTCGTCCCCTCGTGATATTGCCCGCCACTGTCCAGCAGCAATATTCCCGGCGGGGTGATCGTGCTGTTCGTTTGTTGTGTGGCGCGGTAATGCACGATGGCGCCGTGGCCCGCCCAGCCGGCGATGGTATCGAAACTTGTTTCCCTAAAGCCCGGATCGAGCTTGCGGAATTCGAGCAGCTTGTCCTCGACATCGATTTCGCTCAGGTTGCCCTTGTGCGCTTCCTCGTCCAGCCATTTGAGAAACTTCACGACCGCCACGCCGTCGCGGATGTGTGCGCCGATAATGGCTTTTTGCTCCTCGGGCGTCTTGCAGGCTCGGGGCAGAACGCAGGGATCTGTCTTATGCGCTATCTTCGCGCCCGCCTTTTCCAGCCTCTGCTTAAACCAGACCGGGCTCGCGTTGCTATCCAGAAACACAGGTTTTGCGGCAGCCGCGGCTGCCGCAGCCAGAGCATCGAGCGCGGTCTCCAGCGTCGCCGGATCGGCCAGCCGCACGTGATTGCCCAGTTGCGCCGCAATCGCTGCGGGTACGCGGGCCGGATCGATGAACCAATCCACATCGCCATCCGCCTTAATGATGGCGTAAGACAGCGCCAGCGGCACATGCGGAATATCGTGCCCGCGAATATTGAGCATCCACGCGATGGAATCCGGCGCCGTCAATATGGCGGCAAAGCCCTTGTCGCCCGCGATTTTTCCGGCCACCTCCTCGCGCTTGTCGGTGGCG
>CAYGGT010000176.1:0-1042 GCA_964349475.1 uncultured Rhodospirillaceae bacterium | reverse complement strand
ATGGTTTCAGGAAACGCCTCGACCGGGCTTGCGGGGGCAGCGGGGCGGTCTGTCCAGACGGTGTCCAAAGGATTCGAAGACACCGGCATCAACCTGATGGCAGGTTCTTTCAAAGCCTCTTCCATGGCCTCGATCTGCGCCACACTGTGCAGGCGCGGGTCGTAGCCGATCTTTGCGCCCATCCCCGCATTGTTCTTCAGCCAGTCAGATACAGCTCCGGCTTTCAATTCAGCCACGCGATAAAGCGCAGGATCAACCTGCTCTTTAAGCTGGATTGTGTAGCGGCTGTCGCTCATCGCGACGGCTTCGTTCTCAAGAACGATGGCGATACCCGCCGAACCTGTGAAGCCGGTCAGCCAGGCCAGCCGCGCCGCGCATTCGGGCACGTATTCATTCTGGTACTCGTCGGCGCGGGGAACGAGGAATCCATCGAGCCCCTGCGCTTTCATTTGTGCGCGAAGGGCTGTGAGTTTTTTTAAAGTTTCATTTGCCATTTTGAACTTCCTGTTTATGCCGCATTTTTGCGTACTTGCCACCTGAGATAAAATCGTAAGTATGGGTCAGCCACCGTTACCTCTCTTGTATCATCATTCCAGTCAATCGCTGATTCCGCGCCGCTTTCGCGGGAAATTTTTGTAAGCTGCTTTAGCGCTGAAGTAATTTCTTGCTTTTGGGGCATCATATTTATCAACAAACCATTCATCGTATCTCTCAATTCATCATACTTTATGGTTGATTTCGGGCCGGTCTCCGCAATAGCCAACAAAGTAGCCTCATAAATATCAACCTCCCCCCCTGATTTTAACGGCCTTTTCTCTCGGGATTTGCGGCTTTGCGGCCCCGCTGACAGTTTTTTATATATGGGCAGCCCCGCATCGTAAGAAAGTTTTTTACACATACCTTCAAGGTCGTAGTTTTTTGGTATTTCATGCTGACCCAGAGGCTTCTTTCTTTCGATTCCGCAGTCGTAGCAGATTTCCCAACAAAATTTCTGCATCAAGAAGGGGTTTTCCTGCGCTTCATCACAAAGATTGTTTATGAG
>CAYGGT010000175.1:0-1802 GCA_964349475.1 uncultured Rhodospirillaceae bacterium | reverse complement strand
ATCCTTGATCGAGCCGATGCGGCGGATATCCAGACGCACGGAAGCATAGAATTTGAGCGCATTGCCACCCGTCGTGGTTTCGGGCGAGCCGAACATCACGCCGATCTTCATGCGTATCTGGTTGATGAAAATTACGACGCAGCGCGATTTCGAAATGGAGCCCGTGAGTTTGCGCAGAGCCTGGCTCATCAAGCGGGCCTGCAAGCCCACATGGGAATCGCCCATCTCGCCCTCGAGCTCCGCGCGCGGCACCAGCGCCGCCACCGAGTCGACAACAAGAACATCCACGGCATTGGAACGCACAAGCGTATCCACGATTTCCAGCGCCTGCTCGCCGCCGTCGGGTTGCGAGATCAAAAGATTATCAACGTCCACGCCCAGCTTTTTCGCGTAGGACGGATCGAGCGCATGTTCGGCGTCGATAATGGCGCAAGTGCCGCCCGCCTTTTGCGCTTCGGCGATGACCTGCAACGCCAGAGTCGTTTTGCCCGAAGATTCCGGCCCGTAAATCTCGGTGATCCGCCCGCGCGGCAGCCCGCCAATGCCCAGACCAATATCGAGGCCCAGCGAGCCCGTGGAGATCACATCCACCTGCATCGGGTTGTTTTCGCCGTTGAGCTTCATGATGGAGCCCTTGCCGAAAGCGCGTTCGATCTGTGCCAAAGCGGCGTCGAGCGCCTTGCGTTTATCACCGGATGCGGCCTGATTGTTCATGGTTTCCCCTGCTTTCAATTGCGTGACTGACATTGATGTTTCCCTTTTCTACATGGTTAGGGGCCTTAAGGCAAAGCCCCTTGGCCGAATCTGTTTCAAACACTCTACGACTAACTCTAAGTCCGAATGTACCTGATTTGTTCTTTTTGTCAAGCGCGATTTAGAACATTTCAGAAACATTATTTTTGACAAGCCGCTCCTTTGTGTGATATAAATTTACATAAGATACGAACGGGGGCAACGACGACCATGAAAATACGCCTCCACAAACTGTTCACGCAATTGAAGCGCGAATACCCGGACATTCCCGCCCACGCAAAGATACTGGGCTGCGGCTATTTCTCAATCGTGATCGACAATCGGGACGGTACATTGACCAAAGCTTTTGTACGCCATCGAAATCGCTTCGGCTCTCTATCCTGGGACAGAAAAATTTTCGAAAACGAAGTGCGGACACTTGAAATGCTCAATGGATCGCTGCTGGGAAACGTGGCGACGCCAAAGCTTGTGCAAGAGCCTGTTATTTTGAATCATGGATCAAAGAGAGGAGATTTTCTGGGCCTGCTCCGCATGACGAAACTTGAAGGCCGTTCGGCAAGCTGGTGGACATTGGCGGAAACAGGAACGCCGCTGGAGAAGAAAAACCACTTCGAGCAGGTGGGCGCGCTGATGGCACATTTCCACGCCGCCACGCAAAATTTTACGAAGAGCAAGATGTTCCACTTGAAGCCGTTAAAACTGAAAGCGGAGAAGACCCCGCCCTTACCGTATCGGATCGTTTTCATGCCTTCCTGAACGAGCGGCTTGAGGCCATTCATCGTTATTTCCAGACGCACGCAAAATCCGCCATTGCGCATGGCGATTTTCACGACAGGAATATTCTGGTGGATGATCGCAATAACGTCACGGGCCTTGTCGATTTCGGCTTTTGCCAAACCACGGAAAACCATCTTTCCGATTTTTACGGGATTTCTTATTGCCCGGATCTTTCAGCCGCAGCTTTCGCCATGCAAGGTTACGAGCAGGCCAGCGGGACTATCGTCGATCCGCTGATGCTTTCGATGGGAAGGATCAGACAGGATTTGCGT
>CAYGGT010000174.1:0-1833 GCA_964349475.1 uncultured Rhodospirillaceae bacterium | reverse complement strand
GGGTAAAACTGCCATGACAGGCATGACATATGGTTTTCGCAGCGGATCGTCAAGGCGGCACGGCTTTTAATCATCCTCATCATTTTCTGAAACTTCAGTGAGTAAAGGTGATCCTAGAAGCGTTTGCGACTGTATTTGTGCCGGTTCCGCGACGACACGCAGCGACCGGCTGACCGCGCGATGCCGGACAGCGACGGCATCGACACTCTTCGATGCTTCCTGCAATTTTTGCTGAACCTTGTCCAGCACGTTCCCATACTTGTTGAACTCAGTCTTTACCTTGCCAAGAATTTCCCATACCTCGCTGGAGCGGCGCTGAACGGCAAGCGTACGGAAGCCCATCTGGAGTGCGTTCAGATATGCATTGAGATTATGTGGACCCATAATTACGACCCGAAATTCATTCTGAATTTGATCAAACAGTCCGGCGCGTCGCGTGATTTCGGAATATAATCCTTCAGTCGGCAGAAAGAGGATTGCGAAGTCGGTTGTATTGGGCGGGTTGATATACTTATCGCGAACATCCCGTGCCGCGCCTTTTATCCTGACCTCCAGAGCTCTTGACGCCGCCTCGACCGCGCCGGCATCACTGCGTTCCGCCGCCTCAACTATACGTTCGTAATCAGCTATCGGAAATTTGGCGTCGATTGGCAGAAGCACTTCCTGATCTTCCGCTCCTTGTCCGGGAAACCGTATAGCGAATTCCACCCGTTCAGCGGAACCTGGGCGCGTAGGGTGGTTTACATGATATTGCTCCGGAGAAAAAACCTGCTGCAAAAGGTTTGAAAGTTGCGTTTCACCCCAGGTTCCACGGACCTTCACATTGGTGAGGACCTTTTTCAGATCTCCTACGCCTGTAGCAAGGGTTTGCATTTCGCCAAGGCCTTTGTGAACCGCCTCAAGACGCTCGCTAACCAGTTGAAAGGATTCTCCCAGGCGCTTTTCCAGTGTTCCCTGCAGCTTTTCATCAACAGTGATGCGCATCTGTTCAAGTTTTTCGGAATTTTCATTCCGAAGCTTGTCCAGTGCCACCGAATTTGTTTCGCTGAGACGGTCGATTTTTCCCACCATGGTTTCAAGGCTTAACCGCAGCGTCTCCGATGATTCCTTTGCTCCCTCACGCAAACCCTCCCCTATCCTGGCAAGAGATTGCTGCATCTCTTCCCGAAGCTTGTTGGCAGATTCGATTGATTCATTTCGCAGTTCGCCCAAGCGGGTTTCAATTGTCGTTCTATTTGCCTCTAGACGGGTCTCCAGCGTGTTTGTCATACCGGTCAGTTTGACAGCAACATCATCAAGTTTTTCTTTTTGAACTTTGGATAGTTCGCTGGATGATTCACGTAATTCCTGACTGGCGTTATTGAGCGCGGTCACGATCTCGGTGCGAATTGCCGATATTGCCGTCGACATTTCTGTCCGGGAATCGGTCAGCGATTTTGTCACTTCCTCGCGCAATAAACGACCGCGATCATCGGCGCCGGTTCGTGCTTGTTCTCCATCCTCACGGACGACACGGTCCAGCCGCTCAACGTCACCCTTGATTGACTGAAGCCTATCAAGAACCGGGTTCAGTTCTGCGGCGCCATGCGCCGCCCTGGGCCAGAAGACAATACGCAGGTTAAGCGCCAGAATCGCCACCAGAAAGGCAAGCATGGCAAGGGAAAGCATATCCATGAAAGTTTATCCGGTTTGTTACGGCATACGAAGGAATCCAGGTAGTGATGCCGATGTAACTGCCCATCGGCAGCGTGACGGCGGGCACGTTAACACCCAATTAATCAGTTTCCTTAAAAAAATAGTTACCCGGCTGTGATATCCGTCTCTGTTACGGGG
>CAYGGT010000173.1:0-1835 GCA_964349475.1 uncultured Rhodospirillaceae bacterium | reverse complement strand
AATCCGGAGCATCTGAAAGATAATCTGGCGGCGGTGCAAAAAGGCCCGCTGCCCGACGAAGTGCTGGCCGAAGCCAAGCGCCGCCTTGATGCGACAGGATCGCGGCCGGCCTAAATCCGCGTCACCAGATCACTGTATTTTTCAAGAAGCGGATCGGCGGTGAGAAGGCGCAGCGGCTCGGCCATGGCTTGCGCCACCAGCAGCCGGTCGAATGGATCCTGATGGTGCAGTTCCAGCCGTTCAACGCCTGCGGCATGATGGGCGCTGACGGCAAGCTCGGCAAAGCCGCTATCGCTGATCGCCCGCAGCATTTCCTGCGTGTCGGCATTGATTTTGCCCAGCCGCGCCTTGATGGCGATTTCCCAGATCGATACGGCAGAGACATAAACCTGTTCGGCCTCGTTCAGCATCTTGCGGGCCGAGGGGCCAAGCCTGTGGCTATCCATAACAGCCCAGATGAAAATCTGCGTATCGAGCAGCAGGCGGTTCATCCGGGATCGAAGCCTGCAAGAATATCTTCGGGCAGGGGCGCATCGAAATCTTCAACCACAGTGATTTTGCCCTTCAGAACGCCCAGTTTTATCTTGGGTTTGTCATGTTTCAGGCGGGTCAGCCGCGCCACCGGCTTGCCATTGCGCGCAATCACCACATCCTCGCCCCGCGCCGCCTGGTCGACAAGCTGGGACAGACGGGTTTTGGCTTCATAAATATTGATGGCGCCCATGGGGCTCTCCGGTAAATGATATGATCAGACCAAGTCTGGTCATATTTTGAGCAAAAAGTCAAGTAAGCCTGTCAGCGAATTGGCTGACGCATTCTGCGCGGCGGATGCATAAATTTTGATGACACAGAACCCGACCGAGGAAGCCAATATTGTTCCGGCGACTACCAGAAGCTCCGGGCTGACCATGGATGCGCCATCTCCATGAGCGGCAAAGGCAATTGCCATGATAATGCGATGGTGGAAACCGTGTTCAAGACCATTAAATCCGAACTGATATGGCGGACAAGCTAGCAATCGCGCAGCCAGGCCACAACCGCCATTGGACATTATATCGACGGCTTCTATAATACCGTCCGGTGCCACTCCGCCCTCGGCTATAAAAGCCCTTGCCACTTCGAGGCCGAGGCTGCATGAACAAACAAAACGCTCTCCACTTTCACCGGGCAAGTCCATTCGCTGGATGTGCCGATTTGAAAGACCGTCAATAGCGTCTACGCCGCTTGCCCTTATTTGTGAGCGCGTTTTCAATTTTGTGTTTCAGGACTTCCTCGACCACAGCCGTGGCGATCACTCCACCAACGCTGTCCTTGCCCCCGATGAAAAACCTGACAAACGGATACAATAAAAGGAAAGGACACAAGGTAAGAACGAGAAACCCACCAAACATTATTCCTTCTGATATAAGATATATTCCGACGCCGATACTTAATAGGCCACCCCAATAAAATAGAGACGACCTCAAGCGCGTCACTCTCTTACCGTTTATTGCTTCAACGGTTTCGTACAGAGCTTCATTCATGGCCACCTCTTGCACCCCTCCTAAACTTCTGGGCAACCAGTCGTGCGCCCGTTGGCTGAACCCATAGTTGAAGCCCGCCCCCATCCGAGAGTTTTCTAAGCGCCGGGCCAGCTTTGGTGTCCGGCATTTCATATCCGTTAGCGACATAAGGGAAATCCTCCTGCCTAACGGCATAATACCAACACGCGGGTATCGATACCAACAATAATACCAACAAATTTCTTCGATGCCTGATGTGCTACCTAGTACTTTACTCTGCGCTTAAGTGCGATGAAATTCAAAAAATATGAATGATTTCATATAATTATATAT
>CAYGGT010000172.1:0-1838 GCA_964349475.1 uncultured Rhodospirillaceae bacterium | reverse complement strand
CCTGAATGATGCTAGAACGAAAATCGAGAGCTGGCGGTGCGAGTATAACACTGCTTGATTTGCGAAACTTGCATCCCTGGCTAGCCAGGGATGCAAAAAAATCCGGATTTTCTCTCAGCCGATGGTCCGAAGATTGGGTGAAGACCAATGCTATCAGCATGTAACAAGATTCCTCGCTGCGATCGGAATGACAAAACAGGAAAAGCAGTAAAATATGACATCCCTCTACCCCAAATCCGTCCGTATCGTCGAAGTCGGCCCGCGTGATGGGCTGCAGAACGAAAAATCGGTCGTTTCCGTAGAAACGAAGGTTTCTTTCATTAATAAACTTTCGGAAACGGGCCTGAAGACCATCGAGGCGGGGGCTTTCGTGTCGCCCAAGTGGGTGCCGCAGATGGCGGACACGGACAAGGTCTATGCCGCCATTCAAAAGGCGCCCGGCGTTTCCTATCCCGTGCTGGTACCGAACATGAAGGGCATGGAAGCGGCAGTTTTCTCTGGCGTCAAAGAAATTTCTGTTTTTACAGCGGCTTCAGAGAGCTTCTGCCAGAAAAACATTAATTGCCCTATCGCCGAAAGTCTGGAGCGTTTCAAGCCGGTCATCGACGAAGCCAAAAAACGCGGCATGAAAGTGCGCGGCTATGTGTCGTGTGTTCTGGGCTGCCCGTATGAGGGCGAGATCGCGACCGAGGCCGTGGCCAAGGTAGCAAAAAGTCTTTTTGACATAGGCTGTTACGAGATTTCCTTGGGAGACACCATCGGCACCGGCACGCCTGTTAAAACGGCGCAGATGCTGGATGCCGTTCTAAAATATATCCCTGTCAATGCTTTGGCCGTGCATTTTCATGATACCTATGGACAGGCACTGGTAAACATATTGATCGCGCTAGAAAAAGGTATCTCTGTGATCGACAGCGCGACGGCGGGTCTGGGCGGCTGCCCTTATGCACGGGGTGCCAGCGGCAACGTCGCCACGGAAGATGTGCTTTACATGCTCCACGGCATGGGCATCGAAACCGGAGTCGATCTAGGGAAGGTGGCCGAGGCGGGGCGTTTCGTTTCCGCTGGACTCAACCGTTCTATCGAATCGAAGGTAGGGCGTGTTCTTGAGGGCGGCGTTTGTTCAATTTAGCTTTATAAATCAGTAAGATAATAATAGTTTCCAGAATATTTATTGACATAAATAATATACGTGTGTTATGTTGCAATCCAGAATATGGAGAGGCAAGGACATGGCACAAAATTTGGAAGAGCTGAAAAAAGAACTGTACGACTCGTTTAATGCGGCGGCGGCGAATTCTGCCGCTCCATACGGAATAAACAGCGATGCGCGGGCACTCTACAGGCAAGCCATGGCAGAAACGGCTAAGGCAATTGTTGCCATTGAGCTTGCCGAGGATGAGCTGGAAGCGCGAAAAAACGGCATGAGATTGCCGGGTAAGTCTTAAAATTTAAGGATATCAATTACATGACGCGTGATCTGGAACAATTAAAGAATGTGCTCTGGGAGCAGTTTGATGAGGCTGTGAAGAAGCATCCCGAATACGATGACTCAACCTATAGCGGCAGCAGCTATCCGTTTAACCCCACAATTGAAAATCGTTCTGCTATTGCCAATATTGCCCAAGCCATCGTTGCCATTGAGCGCGAGCAGCGCGAGGCGCAGGAGCAGACTTTGGGCCGTCCCATGCCTGGCAAGCCCTGAAATACTGGCTTTTTAGCCTGATTTGACAAGGGGCGGGATCGTTCTATATATCTCTTTGGCCCCTCGTTCTGCCTTTGGCGGAGGGGGTAAAAAGAGCCTAAAACAAAAAGCAAACAAAGTTCCTTTTTCTTGT
>CAYGGT010000171.1:0-1845 GCA_964349475.1 uncultured Rhodospirillaceae bacterium | reverse complement strand
GCCTGCGCCATGTCAAACTGGCTTTTGGTGCGGCTATCCGCCTGATCGCGGCTGATGGTCAGCGCGGCTTTTTCCGCGCGCACCGCTTCCAGGCCTGCATCCATTTCCGCCAGCATGAGCGTGGCTTCACGCGGATCAATTTCAATCAGCAGATCGCCTTTCTGAACGGTCGCGCCTTCCTTTGCGGGGAAATTGGTGATCCAGCCCGCCGCACGGCTGCTGACCGACACCATGGTGGAGGAAAGCCTGGAATCCTGCACATAGACATGGGAATAGCGCCCATACAGCCAGCTTCCAATCACCAGCAATGCGATCAGGCCCACGCCGCCCAACAGCACCATCCGCGCCCTGGGCGTACCGATCACGTCACCGACCAGCCCCTGGCCACGGGCGCGCATTTTTGCGATGCCGTTTGACATGTCGTTCATCGGTTTCCTCGGGCGTCTTTTTATTTTTGTGGGGTGCGACCCCAGATCGTCTTAAGTTAAACTAATTATTTCGAAACACTAACTGAATCTTTGATCTTATTTATCCATCCTACCCCCGCCGTCTTTGCGAAGAGCGTAAGCTCCGTGGCAATCCGGAGTTATAAACTCAGGCTTTCCCAAGGGACTCTGGACTGCCGCGCTTCGCTCGCAGTGATGTGGTGGGTAAGGTTGTCAGTACGAACAGAAAAACGGCCCCGCTCACAGGCCCAACCGCTTGATGAAACCGGCGGATAGTTTTTTGTGTATAAGTGGCTACTATATTTAGTGCGTGAACGAATCGCGAAGACGCTGCATTTGCCGATTCGGACTTGACCTGTTCCAGTTAGGTTCCAGCACATGGCCAAATGACGTGGGGTTTGTTAATCTCTTTCAACGGCTATGCATCTGTCACCGGATTCATTCATTTCATTTGCGCCTGATTCTTGCTTTGCCTGCTTTGCCTGCAAAATTTCATCATCACAAAAAATTAATTAAAATGGTGCTTCACCAAATCAGTGAATTGGTGTTTACTGTTAATGGACTACTACATTTAGTGCGTGAACGAATCACGAAGGATGCGAGTTTGCCGATTCGGGCTTGGCTTGTTCCAGTTTGGTTCCGGCATATGGGTGGGTTGTGTACATATTTGTTAGCCTCTGCCTGACGCTACCTGGTTCTGACATAAATTGGCAATTTTCGGATTGCGGACCGACCCGCCGCACGGCACTGTCTGCGCCATGAACATTCAGCCCCGCAACCGGTTTCAGCCTTATGCCCGCGCCACTGAGCGTGGCGAGGTCACGGCGGTGCTGGGCCCCACCAATACCGGCAAGACCCATCTGGCGGTGGAGCGCATGCTGGGCCATGCCAGCGGCATGATCGGCCTGCCGCTGCGGCTGCTGGCGCGCGAAATCTATGACCGGGTGGTGCGCATGCGCGGGGCGGCCTGTGTGGCGCTGATTACCGGCGAAGAAAAAATCATGCCGCCGCGTCCGTCCTATTATGTCTGCACCGTCGAATCCATGCCGGTCAGCATCGAAACCGAATTTCTGGCGGTCGATGAAATCCAGCTTTGCGCCGATGCGGAACGCGGGCATATTTTCACGGACCGGCTGCTGAATGCGCGCGGACGGCGCGAAACCATGTTTCTGGGGGCCGAAACCATGCGCCCCCTGCTGCGGCAGCTTCTGCCCGGGGTGCAGTTTATTTCCCGGCCGCGTTTTTCACAATTGCATTATGCAGGCTCAAACAAGCTTAGCCGCATGCCGCGCCGTTCGGCCATTGTCGCGTTTTCCACCGATGCTGTTTATGGCATTGCCGAATTGATCCGCCGTCAGCGCGGCGGGGCCGCCGTGGTGATGGGATCGCTCAGCCCGCG
>CAYGGT010000170.1:0-1869 GCA_964349475.1 uncultured Rhodospirillaceae bacterium | reverse complement strand
AGCACAAGCCTTCTAAGCTTGGGGTCGCAGGTTCGAATCCTGCCGGGCACGCCACAGATCAAAGGTCCGGCCCGGACACATGGGTAACAGAATGTACCTAACAGATAGGTGACACCCCCGGGCCGAAGGGGCTGTCTATTGGTTGCAGGGTACGTTGCTCCAGATCGATATAGCCGAGATCATAGTCCATAAAGCTTACCAGCCAAATGCCTTTATTGGCACCTGCATCTTCAGGCATCGACTTCCTTGATGCCAAGACTTTACCCGGCAAGGGCTGTGCTTGGAATGCTGTCACCGGTCGACTTCGAACAGAAGCAAAAAATGAAACAGCACGGTGTCTAGAAAACACGGGGCTATTCAAATCAACAAGTTTTCTCGCCTTCAGTTTATCCTTAAGACTGTCCGGCGTTTTGGCGCGACACTGTATTGGTTGCGGGCGTGGAACAACATCTGCTGCCGCCTCAATTGCCTTCTCCAGGATGAACCTGACCGTTTTGGCTAGTTCGGCGTAGACTGAATGGTATGTTTTTTCGTAATCGTCAAAGTTCACCTTGCATCACTCTCAGGTTTTGGCGTTATCGTTCGCATTGTGATCCTTCCGCGATCATTTGGCTTTCGATATGAATTCTATGCCTGCTGAGCAAGCGTTAGCTGGCGTTCATGCAATCCGCAGCTTTAATTCCCGAACCCCGTGCAGGCGGTTGTTTGGCATCCATAATGGCGGGGCCAGCAACTCAAAATTATTGAAACGCGCCAGTATTTCCTCGAACATGATCTTTATTTCCATGCGCGCCAGCGCGATGCCCAGGCAGATATGAATGCCGGTGCCGAAGCCCACATGCGGGTTGGGGTCGCGGCTGATATCAAACTTGAACGGGTCTTTGAACATGCGTTCGTCGCGGTTGGCGGACATTTCCCAGTAGCTAAGCTTCTGGCCCGCCTTGATTTTTCCTCCGGCGATTTCGGTGTCGCAGGTGACGGTACGGCGCTTATAGATGGACGGCGTGGTCCAGCGGACAATTTCTTCCACCGCATTGGGCATCAGTCCGGGATTGGCGCGTAATTTCGCCAACTGATCCGGGTTTTCGATAAAGGCCAGCATGGCGCCGCCAATGGCGCTGCGGGTGGTTTCCGCGCCTGCGGGAAACAGCAGCAGGAAAAAGTTGATCAATTCCAATGGGGTCAGGGGCTTTTCCTGCGGATCATCCATCTTCGCATGAATGATAGCGGAAAGGATATCATCTGTAGGCTTTTCGCGTTTCCGCTCGATGAGGTTTTTTCCATAATCCTGAATCAGCAGCAGATATTCCCGGCTGATAACGCCCTCGCTTTGCACCATCAGGCCGTGATCGATCCAGTCGGACAATTGCACCCGGTCTTCTTCCGGAACGCCAAGAATGGTGCAGATCGCCTGTAACGGCAATTCACGGGCGACCTCGCTCATGAATTCGCACTTGTCAGGATTGGGAATTTTTTCCAGAATCAGTTTGGCGCGGCGGCGCAGATCCACCTCCATGTCGGCGATGGCGCGCGGCGTGAAACCCTGGCTGACCAGGCCGCGCAGGCGCTTATGCTGCGGATCGTCGGCATTGTTCATGGCCAACCCCGCATAGGGTTCGTCAAGCAGGGACGTGCCGCCACCCTTGCGGGGCGGCACCTTGTCGGACGAAAAGGTGGCGGGATCGCGCATCACCTTGACGCAATCCTCATAGCGGCTGATGACCCAGAAGCCCTCGCCGCCGGGGGAATATTGTGTTGGTTCATGCCAGTAAATAGGCTGCTCATCGCGCAGTTTTTTGAAAAATGTGTGGGGAAAGCCATGCTCAAATGTGGCCCCGTGCGACAGATCAACGGCCTCGCTCATGCTCT
>CAYGGT010000169.1:0-1888 GCA_964349475.1 uncultured Rhodospirillaceae bacterium | reverse complement strand
GCACTTGCATGGGGTGCAAGGGGTCGAAGGTTCAAATCCTTTCAGTCCGACCATTCTTTTCAATGACTTAGGTTGATCCCCATCAACCTGCTGATCTTAGAAAACTCAACCGTGTACCATCCCGTGTACCAGTAAAAATATGATGGGTGCGCATACATGCCAAAGAAACGGCCCACAAAAGCACCTCTGCCAAAAGAAAAAATCGCCGACGCCATCGGGGATAAGCTAAAAATTTCAGAAAACCTAAAGAGACAGTTTGCCGCCGAACTAGTGACAGAGCTTGATAACGTGTTTTCTGCCGATGGTAGCGCATATCTTAGCTTGTCACGGTTGTATCTTGGGCGGTTCTTGGCTGTCCACTAAAGGCATCCTTTCGGCTGCCTCATTGAATCACAACTGATTCTTTTGATTCAAGAACTTTTAAAACGGACACTTAATACGACAATGTTATGGCATTGTATTGCCGGTGTCAATGTGCTAGATCTTTGCGACCATGATGAAACACATAAAATCTTTATATAACTGGATGTTACGCGTCGCGGCGCATAAGCATGCAGCCTGGTGGCTGGCGGGGCTGTCGTTTATTGAGAGTTCATTTTTTCCGTTTCCGCCTGATATGACATTGATCCCAATGTGTCTTGCCCATCGTGAAAAATCCTTTCGCTATGCTCTGATCTGCACGGTCAGTTCGGCGCTGGGCGGGGTGTTCGGCTATGGCATTGGTTATTTTCTGTTTGCAAGCATCGGTCAACCGATCGTCGATTTTTATGGCCTGGGGGAGCAGTTCATCGCCTTTCGGGGACACTACAATGAATGGGGCGGATGGATTGTCTTCGCGGCGGGGCTGACGCCGATGCCCTATAAGATGATTACCATTGCCAGCGGCGTCACGCATATGGACCTGTTTTTGTTTTTCATTGCGTCGCTTGCCGGGCGCGGCATGCGTTTTTATCTGGTGGCGGCGCTGCTCTGGAAATTTGGCGCGCCGATTAAATTGTTTATTGAAAAATATATGGGCCTTTTGACAATATTCTTTTTTGTTCTCTTGATCAGCGGGTTTATCGGCTTAAAATACCTGCTATGAACAGGCTGCTCGAATACTTTCAAAATCACCGGCATCTTGCAGCCGCCATTGCCGGTATCAGCGTGGTGATACTGGCTATCGCCTATATCAGTCAATATAGTTTTGGCTTAAAGCCCTGTATTCTCTGTCTGTACCAGCGTGTTCCCTACTCCTTGAATATTGTGTTCGGCGGGCTGGCGTTGCTGGCAACGTACAGGTATCCGCGGCTGACGGCTTTATTGCTATTTTTCTCGGCGCTGGTGTTTTTTGCCGGGGCCGGCATTGCCGGATTTCACGCCGGGGTCGAGTATGGCTGGTGGAAGGGGCTGTCCGCTTGCGGCGGCGATATTTTGCCGGAAAATGCCTCGCTTGAAGAACTGCGCCGCTCCATCACGCAGCAGGCAATCGTGCGCTGCGATAAACCGGCATGGACGCTGTTCGGCATTTCCATGGCCGGATATAATGTCGCCCTGTCGCTGGCGCTCGGCTGCACCGTGATTTATCAATTGAGAAAAAGCAATGGCGCGTAAACTGACACGCTCCCTTCCCGGCGACAACGTCTCCGATAGTATCGACGGCATGATCCGTGTCGATCACGCGGGAGAATACGGCGCAAAACGCATTTATGAAGGCCAGCTCGCCGTTCTCGGCAAAGATCCCGTCATCCAAGAAATGGCGGAACAAGAACAGGCGCATCTCGACTTTTTTAACAAAGAAATAGTCAGCCGCCAGATTCGTCCGACCGCGCTGCATCCGCTGTGGCATGTCGGCGGATATGCGCTTGGCGTCCTGACCGCCAAAATGGGCCGCAAAGCCGCCATGGCC
>CAYGGT010000168.1:0-1906 GCA_964349475.1 uncultured Rhodospirillaceae bacterium | reverse complement strand
TCTGGCGCATGAAGAAAATCCACACGCCGATCAGCAGCAGCATCGGGAACCACGAGAGCAGCACGCTGAAAAATGTCGGCTGATCGCTTTTATCAGGCGCGCCGCTGACGCGCACGCCTTTGCCTTCGATCCGCGCCACCACGTCGGCGCCGGTCGGTATATAAGTGACGAAAACGCGCCCGTCGTTGTAACGACCGCGGATCTGGTCATTGGCGATGACGACTTCGGAAACTTCTTTCTTATCCACATCAGCGATAAAGTCGCTATACGCCACAGCCTGTCCGCCCATCAGCGCCGGCCGATCCTGCCCGAACATGTTGAACACGCCTGCCAGCAGCAGCGCAATCACCAGCCAGACCAGCAGATTCTTGTTGAATGGATTATGACCGCTTTTATCGTCGTTCTGGTTTTTGCTCACTGCCGTGCCTTTCGTGGAAAAAATACGTTCTGATTGTAGCACTTAGACACTAAACAATATCCGTCCTGTTTTCACGCCCGAAGGACAGAATGGGCTGTAATAGTTAATATGTGGTACAGCCAGAAGATTTTCACCCTGCCATACTGCAGGAAGCACCTTTTTTACCTTAAAATGAAGCTTGTCCATCGCCGGCAAAGAGGGGTTATTTTTCCTTAATTCCAGAAACCCGGCTTCCCCCAATATCCCGATACAAAGTGATTCGGCGTCAAAACCGGAAACGGCAAACCGGTTGTCCCAGATTTGGCATTCCTTTGCCGGCGCATGGCCTTCTGCCGCCGCCGCTTCGCGGAGGATCAGGATGACATTTTCTTCCCCTATCATCTCACAGCCAAAGAGAGTTTTTCCAGCAAACGACGGCGCCAGAAGATCAAGACGCGTCTGTTCGAGCAGTTCAAATCCGGCAGGATAGTCTTGCGGGGATACCTTTAGCAAAACCTGCGCGAGGACACGGCGTTGAATCTCGCGCGGAAAGTTTTTCCAGGATTCCGTTTTTAAAGTGGCGTAGCCCTCGGCGTGCAACAGAACGCATTCTGCGAAGGCGCGGGAAGTCATGACCTGTAACGCCGCGCCGGCATCGCTCAGTTTTTGTACTGTCTGCGCCAGCCGCGCCGGAGTCAGGCCTTCGCCGGCCAGCAAATCTTCGAATTGCCGCAACTTGACGCGCAGGTATTTTTTATCGAGATTCGACGGATCTTCAACCCACGCCAGCTGATGATGCGCGCAAGTGGCGCGTAACCGTTCACGGGAGAAACCCAGCAGCGGGCGGATCACGGTCACGTCATTCATTTCGCGTACCGGCGCCATTGCAGAAAGACCGTCAAGGCCGCTGCCATGCGCCAGCCGCATCCAAAACGTCTCGATCTGATCTTCGGCGTTATGCGCGACCGCCAGAAAAGGGAAGCCGCGGTCACGGCAAGCCTGGTGCAGCAGTTTATACCGCGCCGCCCGCGCTTTTTCCGGCAGAGAGGTGATCGGCTTATCTTCTGCCCAGACAAGAATCTCATGGGCAATGCCCCGCGCCTGCAGCATCGCTTGCACTTTTTCCGCTTCACGCGTCGAGCCCGCGCGCAGCTTGTGATCCACCGTCAGGGCCAGCAGGTCGGCGCCTGTGGTTTTCGCCCAATCCTGCATCAGCAGCGTCAGGGCCAGGCTGTCGCCACCGCCAGAAACCGCCAGCGCGATTTTTTTTACCGCGCTGCTTAAACCCAGCCTCTTCATGGCAGTATCGAATTCTGTGATGGTAACGGCATCATTCATGACGTTCATCTCCTTGCCGAAAAAGTGACGGCCACTGGAAATACATCCAGTGGCCGTGAACTTTACGCCCTCATCCAACCCTTACTGATTGTCGCAGGGCTTGTCGTTCAGGAAGTTATTGCCGCAGGCGACGTCACCGCCAGGCCCTGCCGCGCCGCCGTCACCGCCGGC
>CAYGGT010000167.1:0-1913 GCA_964349475.1 uncultured Rhodospirillaceae bacterium | reverse complement strand
TCAGCTTGCCGATCTTGGGTTGCTTCGCGTTCGCCTGAAGGTGCGGCCAGCGCGCCACCTGCGGCACCCAGAAGACGTTTTCGGCCTTGTACTCGTCCTCGTCTTCCGCGCCGTCCGGATAATCGGCGAGCAGTGCGGCGCGTTTCGCTTCGAAGCTGTCGGAAATATGCTTGAGGAAGATCAGGCCGAGCGCAACATGCTTATAGTCCGACGGCTCCATATTGCCGCGCAGCTTGTCGGCGGCCTTGAAAAGATCAGCCTCAAACCCCAAATTGCCGCCATTGCCGTTAGCCTTGGCCTTGGCTGATTTCGTGTCACCGCTGCCGGAAGCCGTATTGTTGGAGCGCCCTCGCGCCATGATATTCCCCGATTCCTTGCCTTTTCTATTTCCGCCACTGTGCACCAGATGACGGCACAGGTCTATCTGTGAGCGGCAGTCCGCACCCTTCAGGGCAGGGCTTGGCAAGGCCTTACATTCCAGGCGGTCTCACGTTCATGATAAACGCCCTACGTCGCTGTAGTTTTCATCGCCTGAAGGCAAGCGCAGCAATCGAAATCTGTTGTCTAACGGCACATTTTTTGAGCAAATCTTAACATGACATTGTCGAGCATTTCATCATAGGCCTCGAATTTTTCAACATGCCGGTTATAAGTGTGCCAGCGCATCCATTTTGGCTTTTCTGGAAAATTCCAGTCAGTGGATCCAGTGTTCCCGGTCAGCCGCGCCATGATCTTGCTCTGCCCCCGATGGGCCCGATCCTCGGGCGTCTCGAATTGTGATTTATAGGCAACCTGTCCCCGCCATGCGTGGCGGCTGGCAAAGTGGCGCGCGCCCGTCGGGTACCATAATACAGAAACCCGCCGCCCCGTATCCGGGCATATGAAATACCATTGCCGCCCGCCAAAATGCCTTGGCACCGCCCGCAGGGTAATCGACTGATCAAGCTTCCCAAGCTGCACACGCATCCAGCCATCTTGAGCATGCTCCATACCCGCAGTGATGACCCCGCTTGCTATCTCCTCATCTGTGCAGACGTAGCTCCAGCGGATAAAGTTTTCGCCGGTCGTATAGCCGGGCCTAACAAACCCCTGCTTGGCTAGCCGGTAGAGATCAAGTTTCAGTCCGTTTTCAAGACAGACACGTGAGCGGTGCCGGGCCATTTCTTCCTCATTCGCTTGTCAGCCGGATTGGATAATTTCCACCCTGCCAATCTTTCGGCGCAGGGAAATAATACGCCAATCTGCGCGTGGAAAAAAATTTTTAGAAATTTTTGCGCGAGAGGGTCCGATCTTGAAGCCTGTCAGCACGGCATGGAACGGGACTCCGACCGTTGGTTGCCCCGATACGTTACAGCCAGAGAAACGCTGCTATGTATCTAACACCGCTAACAGTACTAATAGTTGGCTTTTTCTGTGGAGTAGCGGGCGCTTAGATGTTAGTGCATGAATAGCCGATGTGACAACCGCCTGTTCGGTGCTCTCATCTACCCGGTTCGCCAGATTGGGCTTGCGACGCGTGCGCTCGAACAGCGCTTCAACACCGCCTTCGCCGACGGCTGATTTATACCGGTAGAACGTGTCCCGCGACATGCCCATGATCTGACAGGCTTTCGAGACATTGCCCAGTTCTTCGGCCAGATTGAGCAGCCCAGTCTTGTGTTTGATGATTTTGTCGGTAGTGTTCAACATTGTGGTGTCCTCGTTTTGTGGTTGGTGTGCACCACCATCAAAACAGACAACCATCATCTCATTCAAGAGATGTGCCGCTCCCATTTTCAGTTCGCTGAAATGGGAGCGGTGTCAGATCAAATCAGAACTAATACACGTAAATGTAGTACCCATCTTCATCGTCCGTGGCCCGCCATATTCAAATACTGAATCCGACCAGGGGCCCCGTATGGGGCCTTTTTTCT
>CAYGGT010000166.1:0-1921 GCA_964349475.1 uncultured Rhodospirillaceae bacterium | reverse complement strand
CTTTCAGTCTAGGGAAAGCGCCCATGTAATGATTTGATAAATGTCAAATGCAATTACAGACATCTTGATATTAAAAACATGCGCTTTCCTCAGTAAGACGCCTTTTCTTTGCCTGTCGGCCCGGTTTGATAAATGTCAAATACCCTATGTCGGGAAATCTGTACCATGGAACTGGTCAGCCTGTTAACACGTTGTTAATACTAATAATTTAAGGAGAAGCCTATGCAGGCCGTACAAAAACAGACGCAAAGGGAAACATTGAGGCTTTTCCAGGAAACGCCAGTATGGAGTCGCGTTTCACGACCACAGGGAAAAACGGTGGTTGGAATCATCGGAGATGCGGTGGAGCGTAAACGCACTCCCGCTCTGCTGCCGAAAGAAGAGATGTGCTGCAACATGGCGACGGATTGAAAATGCATTTCGAGGTTCTGACAGATCACAGCCCCGGCATGAACGATGCGCCTTTCGAGGTGGTCGAAAGGAAGGGGCGCGGCCATCCCGACACGGTCTGCGATCTGCTGGCGGAACGGATTTCGCGCGATCTGGCGCAATACTATCTGAAGGAATGCGGACAGGTGCTGCATTACAACGTGGACAAAGCCCTGCTGGTTGGCGGTGTGGCCGCGCCGCGTTTCGGCGGCGGCAAGATTATAGAGCCGGTTAAATTCTATCTGGGCGGTCAGGCCATAGCAGCGGCGGACGGGATGCGTTTCGATCTCGACGCTGTTATCGAAGACTCAATCTCATCATGGCTGTCCGATAATCTCCGCTTCCTGCGGCTGGGTAAAAATCTGGTCTGGAAGAACGAGGTCAGGCCGGGCGCGGCGGTTCTGAACGGCGTCGAGGATCGCGCCGTGTCGAACGATACGTCCGTGGGCGTGGGACATTGGCCGCCGAGCGATCTGGAGTCCATGACTCTGGCTGTCGAGGAATATATGAACGCGCCCGCCTTTAAGGCCCGCCATCCTGAAACCGGCGAGGATATCAAAGTCATGGCCGTCAGGCAGGGTAAAAACATGGATTTCACGGTTGCCTGCGCGATGGTGGACAGGTTTATTGCCGGTGTTGCCGGTTACGAAGAAAAGAAAACCGCCATACAGAATAATGTTCTCGCGTTTCTGCGAGAAAAATATCCTCATCATCATATTTCCCTGACCCTGAACGCGCTGGACGATCCGGCGCGCGGGGCGGACGGGCTGTACCTGACCGTCACGGGCCTGTCCTGTGAGAGCGGCGACAGCGGACAGGTCGGGCGCGGTAATCGCGTGAACGGTCTGATTTCCTTCATGCGGCCCCAGACGATGGAAGCCTGGGCGGGCAAGAACTCGAAAACCCATGTCGGCAGGATATACAGCCTCGCCGCGCAGGCTCTGGCGCGCAAACTGACCGAGGAAATACCAGGAGTCAGCGACGCCACGGTTGTGCTGGTCGGCAAGATAGGCGCGCCTGTCAACGCGCCGCCCTATGTCTTCGCCGATCTCAAGATGTGGGGTCATAACCACGCCATGTTCAGGGATCAGGCGGAAAAGGTTCTTAAGACGGCCATTGAGGATGGCGCCATTTTCCTGCCGGAAGCGTTGGTTGCTGTTGGCTCTGAAGATAAGGAAATTTTCTGTAAAAAAGTTCTTGCTTAACACGAGATGAAGGAGAAAGCCATGAATACACTCGTAGCGATTATATTCAAACATGATGAGGATGGCGCTGAGAAGGCGCTACGCAAACTGCGTGGCCTTGAAAGCGAATATCTGATTGATCTGGAAGATGCCGTTATCGCGCATCGCCGTGATGACGGCAAGATCAAGCTGACGCAATCCGTCAATTTGACGAGTGCAGGAGCCTGGAACGGCGCTTTTTGGGGGGCGTTAATCGGATTTCTTTTTACCGGGCCGCTCGGATGGCTGATTGTCGGCGGTGTTGGTGC
>CAYGGT010000165.1:757-1921 GCA_964349475.1 uncultured Rhodospirillaceae bacterium | reverse complement strand
CCTGCCATCAGCACGAAGGGCAGGTCGTTGCCGATCTTGAAATTCTGGAGGGCGATGTGGTGGTTTTGCATTTTTATAAAACCTTTCTTTCTTGATTATCATTCCGGCAAAGGCCAGAATCCAGAGCCGTATGAATGGTATCTGGTTCTAAAAAACTCTGGATCCCGGCTTGTCGCCGGGATGGAGGGCTTTGCTTAATTTACTGATATTTAACGATATTTACGTTACCATACCTGTAAACAACCCCTATCCAGCCCATGCAGAATCAAGGGGTTAATAGTATAAAGTTACACAGGTTATGCACAGGTAGCAACCATGGAAAAGCCCTTCCTCATCGACGTACAGAAGTGGTTTAGATATTTTCGGGACTGTGGTTAGAAATTGACATTTACGCCAGAAAGAGCGGATACAGTAAAAGGCAACATAACAACGCTTCTTACTCTTGGTCTTAGGAAATATAGATTATGGGCAAAAATATTTTTTATAAAAGATACGATTGATCATAACAATTTCTAATGCTACATAAAACAGGCAACTGAGCGGGCTTCATTGTGGGAGTTCGCGTCAATTCATGGAGAGTGTGATGAAAGATATTTTCAACAACGGCAGCAACGGCGGTTTTGGCGGTGACTTCGGTGGCGATGACGGCTTTTTTGAGAGACGGGGCCTTGAAGGCAAATCCCTTAAAGAACTGATCGCGGCGTACGGCCCGCTGGTCATGATGCAGATCGGCAAAATGGACAACCCCATGATGCGTATCATGCTCGGCATGCAGATCGAAGGCAGCATACAGGGTCTCTCCGATGCCCTGCAGAACGGTGAGCTGGATGACAAGATCGCGGACATCAGCGCGAAAATCCAGTCGGTCTCCTTCCAGCAGATCGAGGCGGAAGTCAACAAAGGCTTCAGCGCGTCGGCGACTGATGTGGAGAAGGCAGCGGAAGAAATCAAGAAATCAAAAGCCCTCATCAAGGATATGACCGAAGATGAAAGTGTCGCCTTCGTCAAAGGCCTTTACAGCGTGATGCCTGATCGTCTTGAAAGAGTCATGACGCTGATCGCAACCGGCGGCACGGGCAACCTGGAAGAAGAAGTGCGTCAGGGTCTCCGGATGTCGGAAGAAGCGCAAGTACAAAAGCGCATCGAACGCGCCCAGCGGTTCCC
>CAYGGT010000165.1:0-747 GCA_964349475.1 uncultured Rhodospirillaceae bacterium | reverse complement strand
AAAGAAGCGATGCCGGTGGCGATTTACGAGATGACCCGCAAAGCAACGCCGGAAAACATCAAGGCGTTCCTGACAGAGCTCTCGGTAAAACTGAACTCCGAAGACGTTGCGGGCACAGCGTTCAACGGCATCGATTTCGCCAAGGACGTCATTGCGACGGTTCTGCGCGACAACTCCTTCAACCTGCAGAACCCCGCCAAATCGGCGGAATTCCGCGGCAACCTCAAAGCCGTCCTGACGGCGGTGCAAGACAGCCTGATCGCTGCCGGCATCACGCCCGATACGGATATCGAAGCTGCGGTTAAGAATGCCTATCCGACCGCCGGCGCTGCGAACCAGAATCAGTTGCCCGATACCAAGGCGCGTGTCAAAAAGGCCATGCCGAAGGGCAACTTCAAGCTCTGAGCGCCCTTGGCCTTTATGCATTCGTGAAGATTTCAAGGAGCCTGCCGCATGTCGCTTGAGCTTCGTCCCTGCGTCCTGACCTTGCTGTTGGTTTACCCTGTTTTTCTTGTGCCGGGTATCCTGTTCTTCCGCAGCATAGTCAGGAACAAGCCGCTTGCCGATGCCAGGCGCAACCGGCAACTGACGATCATAAGGTTCTTTATTTTCGTCGTTCTGGCCCCCTTGGGGGCGATGCTGGCGGTAGCCGTGCTCGGCTGGCTTGATCCGGTATATTTTTACGTGCGGGATTTGTAGGGCTGCTTTATTTTTTGACGGACGCCTGCGCCGCCGCAAGGCGTGCGA
>CAYGGT010000164.1:0-1954 GCA_964349475.1 uncultured Rhodospirillaceae bacterium | reverse complement strand
CTGGGACGTTACCGACATGACCCATGCAACGGCGGAAGCGTATGAGATGGTCGAGAACGGACTGATCAGCCCCGAAGACTTCCGCACCTTCGCCTATGGCAATTCAGTCCAGCTTTATGCCGGCCCCAATCCCGATTTCTTCAAGGGCACGATCATCGAAAAACAGGTCGGGAAAGAACTGGCAAGTGCAAAATAGCGGTAGTTCGGTCTCACCTGGCTCAAAGCCTGTTTCGTGCAAATGGAATCATGCAGGGTTTTTTCTTGCTACACCCAACAAACTGTCATGCCCCGGCTTGTCCGGGGCATCCAGCGCGCCAAACAAAGGCCGTGCCGACTCTGGATTGCCCGGACAAGCCGGGCAATGACAAGGAGAGGGAGCGGTTCAAACAATCCGAAACAGACACTAAAACTTACGGACGGCTCTTGCGCTCATCTTGAACGATGATTCTCGCGTATGACGCCTACGTTCGAAACGCTGTCTATGACTGCACATAATAATTAGGACCATGGAAAATGGCTGAGACTGAACGCGCTTCCGGAACGACAGACGCAGATGTGACGCATGCTCCCGGATATCTGGCTCATCTGCTTTTTTTTGTTTGCTTTTGCACAATGTTTGAAGGCTACGACGTTCTGATTGTAAGCCTTTCCCTGCCGCATATTGGCAAGGAGTTCAACGCAAGTTCGGATGTGCTGGGTTATGCCGTGGGCGTAATCAGCATCGGCACCGTGATGGCTTTCGCGCTGGTTAGCCTTGCTGACCGCTTTGGCCGGCGCACGATATTTTTAACCGCCGTCACCGGCTACACAATATTCACTGTGCTTACCGCGTTTTCAATTGGTCTTTACGATTTTGTCGCCTACCAATTCATAGCCCGGCTGTTCATGGTAACCGAAATCGGTGTGGCAGCGATTATTCTTACCGAAGAGATGCCATCAAAATACCGCGGCGCGGCGGTGACGCTTGTGTTTGGCATTGCCATCATTGGCGGCATTGCCGGTGCGATGATTTATCCGCTTGTCGTCAAATCTGAGTTCGGCTGGCGGGGGCTTTATCTTCTGGGCGGCGCGGTGGCGCCGGTATTGCTGATTTATTGGAGAAGATTCCAGGAAACCCGGCGTTGGCAGCGATATCTGCGCCCCACCGGCGAAATGCGTCCGTCGATACTATCCAGTTACAGGGAGATGTTGACGATATTTCAGCCGAAATACCGGCGCCGCATGCTCACCGGCACGAGTATCTGGTTCGCGGTGAATGCGTGGAGCGCCAGCAGCCTGTTTTTCTTTACATATTACGTTACCAATGAGCGGGGATGGGATGCGTCGCAAGTTGCATCCACCCTTTCGATGGGATTCGTGTTTGCAATAATCGGTAATATATTAGCGGGCCCGATGATCGACTTTGCAGGACGGCGGTTTACTATCTGTGCTTACTTTACCGTTGGCACGATCAGCGCCATGACATGCTTTTTGACGCAATCACCAGCCATTATAATAGCATCCTACTGTGTTCTTATGGCTACGCAGGCCATGTGGGGGATCTCTGCTACAATTACCAGCGAAATATTTCCTACCGAAATACGCGCAACCGGCAACGCGGTTGTGAATAACCTTCTGGGACGCACTGGAATGGTGTTGGCGCCAGGCGCGGTTGGCGCTTTATCTCTATGGCTTGGCTCGGTTGGCACAGCGGTCGCGGTGCTTTCCGTGACGCCTCTTTTAGCGATCCCCGTCATTCTGATGCTGTTATCGGAGGCAAAGGGCAAGTCATTGGAAGAGGTCGCTTCATAAAACCCCGCTATTCGTTTTATTCATCAATCCCCTAAAATCAGCGCGTGGTAACGTATGCCCACTATCGAAAAATCGGGTGCGCCAAATATACTCGCCAGCCGTATCCCGGACCGGTTTGCCGGTGCGTCACTCGACTCCATGGAAGGGCTGCCTGCCTGGGCGC
>CAYGGT010000163.1:0-1959 GCA_964349475.1 uncultured Rhodospirillaceae bacterium | reverse complement strand
GGGGTGGAGCTTGATAAGGGGGCGGTAGAACTGCCATGTCAAGACTTGACCCCGGATTTGGCCGCTTGACATTTGGTAGCAGTATTGCTACCGTCACGATGTGAGCAGACAAATCTCCTGGATAGGGGCGGCTGAAAAGCAGTTCCGGAAATTCCCGCCCGTGGCGCCATTGCGCATGGCGGCCGCCCTGCAGTTGGCCTTGCAGGGAGAAAAAGCCGATATCGCCAAACCCATGACGGGTTTGGGAAGTGGCGTTTTTGAAATTGCCCTGCCGTATTTTAGCGACGCCTACCGGGCAATATATGCGGTGAAAATTGGCGACGATATTTGGGTGGTGGATGCTTTCAAGAAAAAATCAAAACAGGGCATTAAGACGCCCAAGGAAGATATTGACCGGATCAGGCACCGCTTGAAGCTGTTACGGGAGCAACTGAAATGACCGGGAAACTTGAGTTAAAAAAAGGCAGCGACAATGTGTTCCGGGATTTGGGTATTCCAGACGCGGATGCGCAGTTGATGAAGGCCGATCTGGCCGCCGCCATCATCGCCGCTCTGAACAAGCGCAAACTGACCACGCGCGCGGCAGGCAAGGTTGCCGGCGTCGCGCATACGGATATTGTGAATATTCGGAATGTCAAACTGGGGCGTTTCAGCATCGAGCGTCTGGTGCGCATACTGAACGCGCTCGATCAGCGGGTTGAATTACGCATTACCAAGGTTCCGGGGCGCGTACGGAAGGCGGCTTGAGAGGTAATAGGAGAACATCGAAACTTGCCCCTCTGCTTAAACCCTTGCACGGTTCGCGGCCACCACAAGATGCAGCCTTTAGGTCTTGCTGGAGCCGCTTAGCCAACGTGGTGTCAAGGTGCGCCGATTTTCAATATTAGGGTGAAAGATGCTTGACTGGGGAATACCGCGCACTTTCATCTCCTATGCGGCAAACATTCTCGCTGATACTAATTCAGGTCTGAGTGGCAGCGCTATAGTCAAGGAAACTGCCATCTATGCGGAAGAGTATCAAGTAAATATCCCCCATCCAATTTACCCATACGATGCGCCCAACAAGCGCACAGCCCTGTATGAAAACCTGATGGCGTTTAGTCCGGAACAACAATATCGGATTATTAAGGAGTTGTGCGACCACCGATCCTTTCCAGGAATTCCGAGCAAGGACCGAAAGCAACTGAAGCTTCGGCTTATCACGCGCTACCAACATCTTGCACAGAACCATGGTACATCCGAGATCAACGAGACATTGATCGAGGAGACGCGGCACTGGCTGGACGCCTATCCGGGTGCACAGTCCCTTTATATCAATGCCATTGCAAAATATGAACATGGTGTCTTCCTCCGCAATCTGCTTGATGACCTCCGGCTCGCGTTGGAGAAGCTTCTCTGTGAGGTATTCTCGAACGAGAAATCGCTTGAAAACCAGATCAGTCTTATCGGCGCGTACATCACGGGCCATGGCGGGTCTAAGGAACTCGCCAACATGTTCGTTAAGCTGGTCGATTATTACGGAAAATATCAGAACAACTACGTGAAGCACGACGATGCGGTCATCGAAGCTGAGATCGAGTTCATTTTCGAGATCACTTCTTCTTTTATGAAGCACCTGATTAAGTTGAAGAGCGTGGAGTAGGGGAAGGGATCCCTGAGGAGGAAGGGGTTAGCTCAGATATTGACGTGACAGCTTTTGCTTTCTGGCCAGTCAACATTTGCGTCATTTTAATCCCGCCTAAGCCACCCTTCTGAACTCATATTTTATCTCGAGTTTTTCGAGATAGCGGAGCAGGCGGTCAATCGTGAATTCGGCAAACTGATAGCGCAGAATTTTGCTGACCAACGCTTCGCTGATTTCAAGTTTCTGCGCCAGTTCCCGCTGGTTCAGATTGTTTTCGCGTTTGTAGACAATGAATTCGGCGCAGACATCATATTTGATCCTGTCCGCAACGGTTT
>CAYGGT010000162.1:0-2005 GCA_964349475.1 uncultured Rhodospirillaceae bacterium | reverse complement strand
CAGCTACCGCATCGTGCTGACGCGCGGCCTTGTCGAAACTTTGCCCGACGACGAACTGGAATCCGTCATCGCCCATGAACTGACCCACATCCTGAACGGCGACGTGCGGCTGCTGATCATCGCCGTGGTCTTTGTCGGCATGATCAGTTTTTTTTCGCAGATGCTCTTCCGCGCGCTGGTGCATGGCGGCGGCCGCGGCAATAAAAAAGGCGGCGGCCATATCGCCATCATGCTGATTGCGCTCGCCGTTCTGCTGATCGGTTACGTCTGCGCGATTGCGATCCGCTTCGCCCTGTCCCGAAAACGCGAATACCTCGCCGACGCCGGATCGGTCGATCTGACCAAAAAACCCGAAGCGATGATGAAGGCGCTGCTGCGCATTTCCGGCCATGACGCCGTGCCTGAAATGCCGAGCGAAGTGCAACAGATGTGCATCGAGAACAGCCACGATTTCATGGGAATGTTCAAAACCCACCCCTCCGTCGAAGATCGCGTGCGGGCAATCTCCGGCATGACCGGCACGCCGGCGCCGACGGTCGATGCCGCCCCCGCGCGGCCCTGGGGTTAAGCCGTTTTTCGATGGATCATGATCTAAGCCGCCGCCGATTTTACTTCTTGCCGCACGACCCCGGCGCAACGGGCGCAGACGGAAGGGTGCTGCGTATCTTTGCCCACATCGGCCGTGTATTTCCAGCAGCGTTCGCACTTGGCGCCGGCGGCTTTTTCAACCACCACGCCCAGGCCAGCGACATCGGTCAGCGTGAAAGCGCCGTCCGGCGCGGCGCCTTCCGTCAGGTGAACCCCGGAGGTAATGCAGACATCGGCCAGGTTAATCGTTTTCAGAATTTGCGCCAATGCAGAAGCTGCCCCCGGCTCTCCCGTCACATAAATCCTGGGGGACGCTTCTAAGGAAGCGCCAATTATTTTCTCCGCGCGCTTGATTTCCAAAGCTGCCGTGACGACGCTTCGCACGGCCAGAATTTTCTGCCATTGTGCATCAAGCGCTGGATTGCACCATTCACGCGGCGCTGCCGGCAGCGTGCTGAGATGAATGCTTTCTTCCAGGTCATCGAGCGTCTTTCCTTTATAGGAAAGCCAGGCTTCTTCCGCCGTAAAACACAAAACCGGCGCCAGCCAGTGCACAAGGTGATTGAACACCGCATCCAGCACGGTCAGCACGGCGCGGCGTTTGACGCTGTTCCGCGCTTCGCAGTACAGCGTGTCCTTGCAGACGTCGAAGTAAAAGGCCGACAGTTCGCGGGCGCAGAAATTATGCACCGCCGTGACCATGCGGAGGAAATCAAAATGATTGACGCTCTCGCGCACAATGCCATCCACTTCGTGCAGCTTGTGCAACACCCAGCGGTCGAGGTCGGACAATGCCGCATAGTCAACTTTTTCAAACACGCCCAAGCTGCCGAGCAAGTAACAGAAAGTCCCGCGGATGCGGCGATAGATATCGACATGGCCTTTTAAAATGCTTTCGCCGAATTTAATGTCTTCGGTATAATCCGACCCCGTCACCCACAGGCGCAGAATATCCGCGCCGTACACTTCCGACAGTTTCATCGGCGAGGTCACGTTGCCCTGCGACTTCGACATCTTGTAGCCTTTTTCGTCGAGCAAGAACCCGTGCGTCAGCACCGCCTTGTAGGGTGCCTGCCCCCGCGTGCCGCAGCCCACAAGCAGCGACGACTGAAACCAGCCGCGATGCTGGTCGGAGCCCTCGAGATACAGATCCGCCGGAAAACGCAGCTCCGGCCTTTGTTCCAGCACGAAGCCCTGCGTCGAGCCGGACTCGAACCAGACGTCGATGATGTTTTTCACCTGCTCAAAATCGTCGGCCGCGTAATCGTCGCCCAGAAAATCCTGCGGCGGACGGATGAACCAGGCATCGCTGCCTTCTTTTTCGAAAATATCATAAATGCGCTTGAGAACTTTTTCGTCTTTCAGCGGTTCTTCGGTTTTTTTGTTGACGAAAATTGCAATCGGAACGCCCCAGGCC
>CAYGGT010000161.1:0-2013 GCA_964349475.1 uncultured Rhodospirillaceae bacterium | reverse complement strand
TTTTGCCAACTCCGCTCTGATCCAGTCTATCGCCGCGAAGCCTTCACGCGTGGGTTAAAGGCCGCTGGTTACGATGTCCAGTCCGGCGCGCCGCGCGATGTTCAGCCGGGCGACGTGCTCGTGCTGTGGAATAGGTACGCCGAAACGCACGATACCGCCTGCCGCTTTGAAAAAGCCGGGGGCGTCGTGCTGGTGGCCGAGAACGGCTATCTCGGCGTAGACCGGAACAACCGCCGTCGCTATGCCCTCGCGCAAGGTGGTCACAACGGCAGTGGATTTTGGTATGTCGGCGGCCCCGAAAGATTCGCGTCGCTGGGAATTGAGTTAAAACCCTGGCGCCAAACCGGTGAGCACATTCTCGTGTGCCCGAACCGATCATTCGGCATGCCCGGCTTGGCCATGCCGCCGAACTGGGCGCAAGACGTAGCAAAGCGGCTCAAAAAACTCACCGCGCGCGAAATAAGGATACGCCCGCACCCCGGCAACGATGCGCCCAAGAAACCGCTGGCGCAGGATTTACAAAACGCCTGGGCCGTAGTCATCTGGTCATCCAGCGCAGGAGTGGATGCCCTGGTCGAAGGCATCCCCGTGGTGTGTGAATCCCCCTGGTGGATCGCCAAGGGCAGCACCGGCAAGATTGAGGATATCGATATCGCCCCCGAGTGTTACGCCAGCGCGCGCTGGCGGGCGTTTCAAAGCCTCGCCTGGGCGCAATGGCACGTTGACGAAATCGCAGCGGGCACGCCCTTCGAGCATTTGTGCAAACGACCGGTGGCGTTTTGTGGGATGGGGTGACGAATTGATCGCCACCGCACAAGCGCGCGAAATGCAGCGCACTGACCCCCGCAAAATAGCGGTGCGCGATAAACGCGGCGGCGCGCGCTGGCATGAAATCTGGAACCACAACCCGCGATTTGCCGTGCCAGGTGAAGCGTGTGATGTGCAATGGCTCGAAAATTATTCCGGCCATCGCCCCTATATCGATTACACGCGCACCACGCGCGAGCGTTATCACTGGCGCGAATACCACTGCGAGCCAGGCGAAATCGTGCTCACCAAGGCAGAGCAAGCGCTCGCGCGCGAAACGAAAGACTGTGTGGTGATTGAGCCGAACCTCAAAACCGGCGCAGCTCAGACAAAAGATTGGGGGCACAAACGTTGGCAGGAGCTAGCCACAAAGCTTCGGATCAATGGTTACAGCCTCGTGCAATTGGGTGCCGGTGTCCAGCGCGAATTGCGCGGCGTGCGGCGAGTATTCACCCGCAACGTCCGCGAAGCAGCCGGCGCGCTATCCGGCGCCATCGCCCTTGTCTCGCCAGAAGGTGGGTTGCACCACTGCGCCGCCGCGCTCGGTGTGCCAGCGGTGGTGATACGTGGAGGCTTCATCGGCCCGCGCGTAACCGGCTATGCCGGCCAGGCGGACCTGTTTGTGGAAAGCGAAGAGTGGCCGCTCGGATGCGGTGTGCGCAGTGGTTGCCCGCACTGCGCCGCGGCAATGGAGTCGATCACCCGGTCGATGGTCTCTCAAGCGTTGCAAAAAGTGTTGGGGAAAAAGTGAACTGCTACACCAGCGGCCACATTCACAGTCTCACGATATGCCGCGCCTTTGCCGAAGGCGGCGGGCACCAGATCGTTACGCTGCCCGCGCGTTTGCAGCCCGGCCCCGCGTTTTTTTACGGTCAACTACGCGGACTCAAGCCGCTGCTCGATCAAGCAATCGCAGAGTGGCGTGACTGGTACTACGCTGACAATGGATATTTCAGACCCGGGCATTACCACGGCTATTATCGGATTACCCTCAACGCCTTCCAGCACGACGGCAAAGGCAACGCCAGCCCCCAGCGCTGGGAGCGCCTGGGGAAACCCATGCTCCCCTGGCGGCGCAGCGGCAGCAGCGTTCTGGTGTGCGCACCGGGGCAAACCTTCGCCAGCCTGCACGGCTTTGATTCCGCGCGCTGGGTAAGCGAGACATTGGCAACACTAAAGGCGCACACCGACCGGCCGATAGTGGTG
>CAYGGT010000160.1:0-2054 GCA_964349475.1 uncultured Rhodospirillaceae bacterium | reverse complement strand
CCTATCCTCTTGTGCTGGAGGGGCGGGTGGCGGCGGTGGAGGCTTTGCCGGAAGGATTTCGTGTTGTCATGGATCGTTTGCATTACGACACAGAGAAATACCTGCCGCAAAATCCGATGCCGGAGAAGGTACGCATCAAATTAAAAAAGAATAATCTGCCGCCTGCCGCCGGAGATATCGTGCGTGTGAAAGCGATGCTGCTGCCTCTGTCGCCGCCGGTGCTGCCGGGAGCCTATGATTTTCAGCGTCACGCTTTTTTTGAAGAAATCGGCGCGACGGGGTTTGCCATCGCCGATGTGGAGGTGATCGCCGCCAAAAGCCGGGGGTTCTTTTTTGAATCCCTGCGGCGGTATCTGCGCACGCATATCAAGGCGAGCATGGGCAACAGCGACGCGGCTGGGATCACTCTGGCTCTGCTGGACGGGGAGGATCGGGATATTTCAAAGGAAACATACGAAGTCGTCCGCGCCGCCGGCATCGCGCATCTGCTGGCTGTTTCAGGGATGCAGGTCACGATGGTGACGGCATTTTTCTTTTTTGTCGTGCGGGCGCTGCTGGCGTCGATCCCCTATATTGCGCTGCGCTATCCGATCAAAAAAATAACCGCCTTTATCGCCATGTGCGGTGCAATTTTTTATATGATGCTGATCGGGGATTCCGTGTCCGCGGAGCGTTCCGTCATCATGGTTTGCGTGGTGATGATCGCGATCATGCTCGACCGTGATCCTTTCACCCTGCGGCTGGCGGCCTTCAGCGCGGCGGTCATTTTATTATTTCAGCCGGAGAGCCTGTTCGGCGCGGGCTTTCAGCTTTCATTTGCGGCGGTGACGGCACTGATCGCCTTTTATGAATCGACTCGCGCCTGGTGGAGCCGGGGCTATGAAGACCGGAGATGGTATACCACGGCAGGGCTTTATGTGCTGGCCTCTCTGGCGACGACGCTGGTGGCAACGCTGGCGACGGCGGCTTTCGCGCTTTATCATTTTTTGCGGACGCCGCTGTTTCCGGGCCTTGTTTCCAATCTGATCGCGGTGCCGATGTCCTCTTTCGTGACCATCCCCGCCGCGATCACCGGCGCTTTGCTGATACCGCTGGGGCTGGAAAAAGTCCCGCTGATGGTGGCGGAAGCCAGCGTCCTCGTCATCCTCAAGACGGCGGAAATGGTGTCGCGCTGGCCCTATGCCGTTTATCATGCCGATGCCTGGCCGATGGGGGTGCTGGTCATGATATGCCTTGGCGGATTGTGGATTTGCCTGTGGCAGGACAAGCTCCGCTGGCTGGGTATTGTGCCGATCCTGGCGGGCATGATTTTGACCCCGCTGACGCCGCGCGCGGATATTCTGATACTCGAAGAAGGCAAGCTCTTCGCCGTCCGCGGCGACAAGGGCATTCTCTGGATTTCTTCCGCCCGATCGGAAAAATTCGCGCGGCAAGCATGGATCGAGCGGGAAGCGGAGCCGGGCCATGATTTCTGGATTGAAAAAGACGCGCCGGTTTTTTGCGACGACGAAGCCTGCCTTTACCGGTACAAGAACCGGACGATTTCATTCGTCAAGGAGCATACGGCGCTGGAACGCGATTGTGCTGAGGCGGATATCGTCATCAGCGATTTGTATATCAAACATGCCCTCTGCCGAAAACCCATGCTGGTGCTGGATAAAATGGATCTGAGATACAAAGGAGCGCACGCGCTTTATTTCGAGGACGATGGCAGCGTCACCGTGCGCACCGTCCACGCCGAACGCGGGGAAAGGCCGTGGGCGGCGGGGCGTAAGAAATACGTTCGTTCTCAACCTGTCATTCCAGCAGATCGCGACCCTGTGTCACAATGAACAAGTCCGGGGTGGTGAAACGCCTGGATATTTTTGATTCGGCTATGGCTACCCGGCTGCCGGCCCGCTTTTCCGCGGTTTTTTGGTGGCTGGGCGCACATGCTTCTCAAAGAGCTTCGCAATATCAGGACGGGCGTGGGTCTCATGATAAGGGGTCCGTCCATCGTCATTGGCTGCAAAAATATCCGCCCCTTTTTTCAGCATCAGCGCGATCACTTTAAT
>CAYGGT010000159.1:0-2058 GCA_964349475.1 uncultured Rhodospirillaceae bacterium | reverse complement strand
CGGATGTGGTGATTGTCAACACCTGCGGTTTTCTTGACAGCGCGAAAAAAGAATCTCTCGAAGCCATCGGCGAGGCGATGGACGCCAACGGCAAGGTTATCGTCACCGGTTGCATGGGCGCGGAACCCGAAATTATCATGAAGACCTATCCGAAAGTGCTCGCCGTCACGGGGCCGCACCAGTACGAAGCGGTGGTCGGCGCCGTGCACAAGGCAGCACCGCCCATTCATGATCCTTACGTCGATCTTGTGCCGCCGCAGGGCATCAAGCTGACGCCGCGCCACTATGCTTACCTGAAAATCTCCGAGGGCTGCAACAACCGCTGCACCTTCTGCATCATCCCGAAACTGCGCGGCGATCTGGTCAGCCGCCCGATCATCCAGGTGCTGTCCGAGGCCGAACGCCTGGTCAAAGCGGGCGTCAAGGAAATCCTGGTCATCTCGCAGGACACAAGCGCCTACGGCATCGACAGCAAGTACCAGGCCTATCCGTGGAAAAACCGCGTCATCCGCACAAAATTCATCGACCTCTGCCGCGAATTGGGGGAGTTGGGCATCTGGGTGCGGCTGCACTACGTTTACCCTTATCCGCATGTTGATGAAGTATTTGCCTTGATGAACGAGGGCAAAGTCCTGCCTTATATCGACATCCCCTTCCAGCACGCCAGCCCGAACGTGCTGAAGAACATGAAACGCCCCGCGCATCAGGAAAAAACCCTGGAGCGCATCCAGAACTGGCGGAAGATGTGCCCGGACCTGACCATCCGCTCCACCTTCATTGTCGGTTTCCCCGGCGAGACAGATGAAGATTTTGAATTCCTTTTGCAATGGATGAAAGAGGCCCAGCTCGACCGCGTCGGTTGCTTCAAATACGAACCCGTCGCCGGCGCCCCGGCCAACGAAATTCAACCCGCCGTTCCCGAAGCCGTCAAGGAAGAACGCTGGCACCGCTTCATGCAGGTGCAGCAGGTCATCAGCGCCGCGCGGCTCAAGGCCAAAGTCGGCAGAACCGTGCCGGTGATTGTTGATGAAAAGACGGAAAATGGTTACATCGGCCGATCCTCCGCCGACGCGCCGGAAATCGACGGCGCGGTGCACGTCACCGGCAAAGACCTGAAACAGGGCGACATCATCAACGTCAAAATAACCCGTTCGGATGAGTATGACTTGTTCGGGGTGGCGGTGTAGGATCAAAATGCGTCAACTGTGCCAATAAAGGAAACTGCGCCATGAAACAATTACTCCTCATTTTGATGCTGCTCGCAGCTTCCCCCGCGCAAGCCGCCATCGTCACCAAAGAAATTCCCTATCAAGACGGCAGTGTCAGCCTGACAGGCTATCTTGCTTATGATGATGCCGCGCCCTCTCCGGCGCCCGGCGTTCTTGTCATTCACGAATGGTGGGGACACAACAATTACGCGCGGATGCGGGCGGAAATGCTGGCGAAGCTCGGCTATGTCGCCTTCGCGCTCGACATGTACGGCACCGGCGTCAAAGCCGAAGCGCCGGACGCCGCGCAAAAACTGTCCAAGCCCTTCTATGACGACCGCAATCTGATGCGGAGCCGCGCGCGCGCGGGACTGAACGTTTTAACGTCACAGGAAAAAGTCGACAAGGCGAATATCGGCGTCATCGGCTATTGTTTCGGCGGCGCCGCGGCGCTGGAGCTTGCCCGCGCCGGAACAGATGTAAAAAGCGTCGTCAGTTTTCACGGCGGCCTCGCCACCACAATGCCGGCGCAGGCCGGGGACGTGAAAGCCCGCTTGCTGGTGCTGAACGGCGGCGCCGATCCGCTTGTCTCCGACAAAGAGAAACAGGATTTCATCAATGAAATGACCGCCGCCAAAGCTGATTTCAGATCCATCGACTACCCCGGCGCGACCCATGCCTTTACCAACCCCGATGCGACGGAAATAGGAAAAAAATTCAACATACCGGTTGCGTATAACAAGGACGCGGATGAACGCTCCTGGGATGAGATGCAAAGAAATTTGGCCGATGTTTTTAAAACCACGCCTCATCCTGTTGAAACGATTGAATAAATTCAACACTTTAGTTT
>CAYGGT010000158.1:0-2084 GCA_964349475.1 uncultured Rhodospirillaceae bacterium | reverse complement strand
TTAATTTCAGCGTCGCATCCAGCAGGCGCGGGCTGTTGAGGAAGGTGTTGCGGTGAATGCCGCCGAGTCTGGCGAATTCGGCGTTTTCGAGGCCGGGGATCATGCGGAATACGCGGGTCTGCTCGGCATATTTCAGCTTGGTCTGAAAGCCGACGATGTTGAACAAAGTGCCCAGTGCATTATCCTGCCGCAGTTGCACAACGGCATGTGATTTGACTGTGGGGTTATGAGGGTTGGTGAGCCCGACCGGCTTCATCGGCCCCCAGCGGAGCGTATCGACGCCGCGCTCCGCCATTACTTCAATCGGCAGGCAGCCTTCGAAATAGGGCGTGTTTTTTTCCCACGTCTTGAAATCAGTTTTTTCGCCGGCGATCAGCGCGGCGATGAAGGTTTCGTATTGCGGCTTGTCCATCGGGCAATTGAGGTAGTCTTTGCCTTCGCCTTTATCATAGCGCGATTGGAACCATGCCTTCGACATGTCGATGCTTTCTCTGAAGACAATCGGCGCAATTGCATCAAAGAACGCGAGATGATCTTCATGGGTCAGTTGCTTGACCGCTTCGGCGAGCGCGGGTGAGGTCAGGGGACCGGTCGCGACAATCACGCTTCCCCATTCTTCCGGCGGCAGTCCTGCGATTTCGCCGCGCTCCACCGTGATATTCGGATGGGCGTGTAATGCTTGCGTGACCGTTTCCGAAAATGCTTCGCGGTCAACGGCGAGCGCCGACCCCGCCGGAACCTTCGTCGCATCTCCGCAACGCATGATCAACGACCCGGCGCGGCGCATTTCTTCATGCAGCAACCCGACCGCGTTATATTCCGCGTCGTCCGAACGGAAAGAGTTCGAGCATACCAGCTCCGCGCATTTATCCGTCTGGTGGGCGTCCGTGCCGCGAATGGGGCGCATTTCGTGCAGAATGACTTTGCAGCCCATATTGGCGAGCTGCCAAGCCGCTTCCGACCCTGCCATGCCGGCGCCGATGATGTGGACAGTGTTGGATTTCATTGCTTATGTTTATTATGCCGCTAAAACACTTTCAAGATGTATATCACTTTAGTTGTTAATGTGATTTTTTATATTTGACATATATTTAAGAAGCGGATATAAACGAGCGATTGTCCTTATAGTAACCATAAAATGGAGTAATTAAAAATGAAAAATTATCGTCAAATATTTAATCGGGCTGTTGTCGGTGTTGCCATGGCTGCCGGTCTTGCCGGTTGCGGCGTGACGTATTCCGATGGAGACCGTGCGGGCAACGTCACCAAACTTTCCTACAAAGGAGTTGTTTGTAAATCGTGGGAAGGCGAGCTGGCGACAGACGGATTTGTCAGTAAAACGGATGCGAAAGGCAACCGGTCATCTTCCAACGTTTTTTCATTCTCTGTAACTGATCTTGCGATTGTAGAAAAGTTACAGGCAGCGCAGGAAAGCGGTTCTCGTGTGAAGCTGCATTACAACCAGGTTATGCTGAAGAATCCGTGCACGTCGAGTACCGATTATTATATCACTGAGGTCACACCTGTGGTTAACAAGCCAGTCAAGACGATGATGCAGTAATTTTTTATAGTCGATGCAAAAACACCCGCCTTTTGAAGGGCGGGTGTTTTTTATTTGGAAACGGCGCTCGTTATTCAGCGTCAGAATCTTTTTCCGGTGCACGGGAATCCGTTCCGGATTTGCCGTGTTTTTTCATGCGGTCGGGCATGCAGGCTTTCATGGCTTTGAAGTCCGCAGCAGCCTGAACGCAGGCTTGTCTTTTCTGCATTGCGGCGATGCGTTCGCCCATGTGCTTCAGTCTTTCCGCTTTGTGCTCTGCAAATTTTTCTGCCCGCTCTGCTTGGTGCTCTTCGAGCCTCTGTTCTGCTTTCGCTTTGTGTTCTTCAAGTTTCTGTCCCATTTCTGCCTTGCGCGCCTCGAATTTCTGTTCTATCGCGGCTTTTCTGTCCCCTTCTTGCGCGGGCGCGTCTTCTGCGACTGCCGCCGTCGATATCATTGAAACGAGCGCCAGTGCCATCAGTGCATATTTCATTTTCATTATACTTTCCTTTTTATGTTGGTGGTTGAGAGAGCTGTATAGGAC
>CAYGGT010000157.1:0-2089 GCA_964349475.1 uncultured Rhodospirillaceae bacterium | reverse complement strand
TACCTTTCTTTGTAGTGTTTGTACTGGGTGGTAAAATGGGTCCTGCAATGGCTCTCGGAGGCTTCTTGCTTATTATGCAGTTTTGTAATTTTCTGATAAGCCGGCAACAGTCTAAAAACGCTTTACCTGTTAAAAGCAAAGAGAGCGTTTAAAGATTCCGCCGCCGATCCGGGTGTGGCGACATTTGAATTGTACAACGTGCAGGAAAACGGCGATTTTGGATTCTTTGAGTTTCAAAAGACAGCCGCGTTCAAAACAGAAAAAAAATACGGTAATATCGATTGCGCGTTAAAAGAGGAGCTCAGCGTTTCTTTGTATCATGGAACCACCCCATTTTTCACCCCATGCCCTTGAGAAACGCGGAATATTTGATAAAATTCCGTTGTCGATAACCATATCTAGAATTATTTTCAAAACAACCCCGACAGCACGGCCTTCCACCCCAGACCTCCCGAAAACTATTTTCATCCGGGGGGCGGGGAGGGGTTTTTCTGCTATAAATACCGGTTATGAAGCGGCGTTATAAAATATTGTCGGCGGTAAGCGGTGTTGTCGGTCTGTCGTGGCTGGCCTTCGCGTTTCTTCCCTGGAAGCCCCTGATCGAAAGCGGGCTGGAAGCGATGGTGGAAGCAAGGGGGTTTGCGCCCGCGCAGTTGACGCTCTCTGATATAAACATGCGGGGAGCCACGCTTCAGGACATCACGATCGGCGGCAGCCAGAACGTCACGTTAAAAAATCTTGCGGTCGGCTATTCGCTGCAAAAACACGAATTTTCTCTGGAGGCGGATAATCTGCACTATACGCAAGGCGGGTTGAAAGCTGCTGCCGCGAAAGCAGATGTTGACACAAAAAATCGCGCGGGAGACTGGCGGCTTCACGATTTACGCGTGGAAGCGGGGTCTGTCGTTCTGCCGGCGATGGCAGGCAGCGGCAAGGTGGCGTTCGGCGGCGGGGCTTTCACTTTGTCCGGCCAGATTAAAAGTCCGGACAACGCCTATCGCGCCGCGTTTAGCGTCGATTATCCGCTTGCAAAACAGAACGCCAAATTCACGCTGGCCTATGCTGCAATACCCTGGAAAGGCGGCACACTGGCCACACGAGACGTGACGGTTCCTCTGGCCACCCGCCAGCCGGTAAAACTGGTATTGCAAATGCAGAAAATTTCCACGGACGCGCTGCTGCAAACGCTGACAGGGAAGCGGGTTTCCGCCACGGGAACTGTCTCCGGCCATTTGCCGTTGGAGATCAGTCGGGACGGCACCTTTTCTTTCGGGGCAGGCGCGCTGCAAGCCGATGGCGGGGGCGTCATGACCCTGCCCGCGGACGCCATACCCGGTGATAACGAACAAGTGGCCGTGGTGCGCGCAATCCTCAGGAACTTTCACTATCAGGACCTCTCGATTGCCGTTCAGAACGACCCAGGGGGCGAAATGACCCTCGTGGTTTCCCTGGCAGGAAATAATCCGGACATGTATCAGGGGAGGCCTGTTAAATTGAACGTGCGGTTGGTGGGAGATGTGCTAGATTACATCAGGCAGAATGTCTTATTCCTGGCGTCACCGGAAACAATGCTGAAACAGGATTTCAAATGAAAAATACAGGTATATTTCTTCTGGCGGCGCTTCTGGTTTCGGCGTGCACGCCGACGGTCAAGCTGCAGGCGCCCGACAAGCCCATCGAAATCAATCTGAATGTGAAGATAGAGCAGCATGTCAAAATCGAAATCGCCAAAGATGTGCAGCAGGCAATCTCTAAAAATAAAGACATATTCTAACGGAGGTGTAGCATGAAACGCAAACTACTGAGTGTGATCGTTCTTCTCGGGCTATTGGCAGCTTTTCCGGCCTTTGCCCTTGACCTGCATGCGGCGCGCGCTTCCGGGGTTGTGGGCGAAAAATCCGACGGGTATGCGGCGGTTTTGAAGCAGACGCCCGAAGCCAAGGCGCTTGTTGACGAGGTCAACCAAAAACGCCGTCAGGAATACATGCGCATTTCCAAGGAAAATAATCAGTCCGTCGATGTGGTGGCAAAGATTGCCGCCGAAAAGATCATCAACGGGCTTAAGTCCGGCGAGTATTACCAGGGTGCC
>CAYGGT010000156.1:0-2108 GCA_964349475.1 uncultured Rhodospirillaceae bacterium | reverse complement strand
CCAAAGAGAGAGCCGCGCCCCAAGCGCGGCTTTTTCTTTTAAAAAGGAGGCTGGCACCTTTTTCCTGACTTCCGAGTTGCCCTAAAATTTACCACCTCTCTCGACGAGAGTCCTTTTGGGTTTGGGTGTCCCGATGGTAAAATATAGGGATGTTTGTCCGGAAAAAGCGCAACAAAAGCGGCACCATAAGCGTACAGGTGATCCAGAAGGACAACGGCTACAAAGTTGTCCGGAGCATCGGCTCATCCAGCGACGCTGGTGAAATAGAACGCTTGGTAATACAGGGAAGGCAGTACATCAAATCCCTCCTGCCGCCTCAGCCTTATCTACTTCCTGTCGCCAGTCACGAGGGGCAGGTGATAGACGCCTTTGTTGCCTCCTTGAACAGCTCGCAGATACACACAATCGGCCCGGAGCTGATTTTTGGAACATTATTCGACCGAATTGGCTTCAATGTAATCCCCGACGAGATGTTCCGTCATGTTACAATAGCCCGCCTCGCGTATCCCGTAAGCAAATTGAAGACTGTAGATTACCTGTGCCGCTACCGCGGCATAGAGAAATCCGTGGACGAGATTTACCTGTTCCTGGATAGGCTGGCCAGCAGGTATAAGGGGCAGGCCGAGGCCGTGGCCTATGAATACAGCAAGCGGCGGCTTGGGAAGATCAGCGTAGTGTTTTATGACATGACCACGCTGTATTTTGAAGCCGAGGACGAGGACGACTTCCGCAAGATCGGTTTCAGCAAGGACGGCAAGTTTCAGCATCCGCAAATCATGCTTGGCCTGCTGGTGGGCGAGCGGGGTTTGCCGATCGGGTACGATGTTTTCGAGGGCAACACTTTTGAGGGCAAGACGCTGCTGCCGTTCCTGGCAAACATCCAGCGCAAGTACGGTTTTGAGAAGCCTGTGGTTGTGGCCGACGCAGGTCTTCTGTCAAATCAGAATTTGCAAAACCTGTCGGCGGAAAAGTATCGGTTCATAATCGGAGCGCGCCTGAAAAACGAAGAAGCCGGGATACAGCGTGAAGTTTTGGGGAAACGGCGCGGGATGAATGACGGCGACACCTTTGTAATTCAGAAACCGGACGGGGTGCGGCTGGTGGTCGGCTATTCCGTTGCGCGTGCGAAAAAAGATGCGGCCAACCGGGAGAAGGGGTTGCGTAAACTTAAGACGCAACTTAAAACCGCCCGTCTTACCAAGGAGCATATCAATAAGCGCGGCTACAACAAATTCCTGACGATAACCGGCGAGGCGACTGTCGCGCTGAACGAAGAGAAGATAAAAGAGGATGAACGGTGGGACGGCCTGAAAGGTTATCTGAGCAACACGCTACTGTCATCGTCAGACATAATTGAAAACTACAAGCACCTATGGCAGATAGAGCGTGCCTTCCGCATTTCCAAGACCGACCTGCGGGTAAGGCCGGTCTTCCACCGCCTGCGGCGGAGAATAGAGGCGCATATTTGCGTTGCGTTCGTGGCCTACACGATTTACAAGGAGCTGGAGTTGCTTTTGGCCGCTATCAACAGCGGGATGAGCTCGAAACGGGCAGCTGAACTTACGCATACAATGTATTCGCTGACATATAGAGATCAGGATACAGGCGAGGAAAAGCAGGTTGCCCTTAAGATGACGGAGGAGCAACAGATTGTCAATCGGGCGGTGTTTAGAGGTTAGGGTGTCCCAAATCGGAAGTCAGGCGGATGTTAATATGCTTTTTAACGAACTCCATTGCCTCTTTCATCTGAACCGGAAGACTGTCGCGTACGTCTTTGCGGTCATAGATGTGTTTTTTTGTTGTTCCCTTGAACGCACAAAGGATAATCTCGCAGTAAGGGATAAAGCGGCCTATGTCCGCCGCGAACATCATGGCTCCAGCGTTATTAATATGCCCTTTGCTGACAGCCCCGATGCTGCCAAGAATTGTTTCCAGGTTCGCTTTGTCTACCCTGAATGAAGCGCCGGATTCCTGCAAGAAGTTTTTTATCTTCAGCAGGGAAATGTCTCCCAGGCAGATACCCGCACAAGGCAGGCTTTCAAACAATAGGTCGGTGGTTTCACGGAAGACGCCCCGGATCTCCTTCTGCGACATTTTCTGTGTGACAG
>CAYGGT010000155.1:0-2142 GCA_964349475.1 uncultured Rhodospirillaceae bacterium | reverse complement strand
CCTAGGAGGGTCAACTGGTTGTCTCGATCTGCGATAACCCTGCCGAGGTCAAAATTCTTTTTTTCTAGCAGCGTCATGTAGCGCAGAGCAGGTGTTATTTCCTGTAGATCATGCGCCCATCCCATGAATGCCTTCTGAACTTCGGGGGACTTTAACTGTAATTCATCGGTAGCCAAATTCCGCAACAGGGCATAAACGTCGATAACCTGAGGAGGAGCAGATGGGTCAAGACGCAGGTCTTCCTCCCTGAAACGGGTGTGTCGTAGTTCAGTATCCAGAAAATCCCGTTTCAACTCATAGAGACCTTGGGGCCACTTTTCTCCAACGGGCAAGTCAAGACCTTTGGCAATACGCGACAATTGTTCCTCGGGATGATCCATAAACAGATCGTAGTCCACCACAATCCGATTGCAGTCTGCTGTTTCGATCACACTGTGAACAGTGTGATCCAGCCAAAGATAGTAACTTTTCTCCGGTTCAAGGCCATTTCTTTTTTTGAGCGAGCTTGCCACACTCGTGGGGTGACGCACCACGAGGAGGTAGCTAACCTGAAAACCCATGCTCGCGAAGACACTCTTCCAGAACGGAAGCAACCTCGACATGCGTGGGTCCTTGATTCCCCAGATCGGCGTATCCTGCGTTTTTCTCCGAAGCAGCTCAACAGCCTTCAATTTGAGGAATGACAATCGATCATCCATCAACTCTTGTGGGTCGATGGGTACATGAGTATTCCATTCATGCCCCAGCGCATGCAGCAATTCGATGTTCAACGCATAGAGGTCCAGGTCTTCCCAGAACCCTTTTTCGTTATCTGGCTTGGCGGGCATAAGCCGGTCGCCAAGTTCCACTCCCAATGCTGTCAGGCTTCGCGTGATGGCACTGGTGCCACTGCGGTGCATCCCCAGGACGACGATTATTCTTTTTTTATCCGTCAAACCCATTGCCCGACAACTTTCTCGATATTGTTGATGCAGTGCTGCATGCGTTGATGGCCTTCCAGGGTAAAGTCATGCGGCATCGACATTGCCTCCCGCAGAAAAGGCAATCCTACCGACCAGTTCGGACAACACCTTGCGTACGCATTCAGGCAGGCTGTCGATCGAGGTGTCTAACTTCATGGCGGGAAACTCGGGCGGTTCATACGGCGCGCCTACCCCCGTGAACCCCTGTATTGCGCCCTCTCTGGCCCGCCTGTACATGCCCTTGGGGTCACGCGCTTCGCAGGTCGTTATGGGTGTGCTGACATATATCTCGACAAATCGTTCCATTCCGATAATTTCGCGCGCCAACTGGCGATCAGCCCGATAAGGCGAGATGAATGCGGTAATAACGATCAGCCCGGCGTCATTCATCAAGCGCGCCACCTCGGCGATGCGGCGGATGTTCTCGGTTCGGTCTGCGTGCGAGAAGCCCAGATTGCTGTTCAGGCCATGGCGGACGTTATCTCCGTCGAGCACATAACAGGCATGGCCCATCTCCACCAGGTCGCGTTCCAGCGCAAATGCCAGGGTCGATTTGCCGGATGCGCTCAGGCCGGTGAGCCAGACGGTCAGGGGCTGCTGGCCGAGCAGGCGGCTGCGCTCCTCCGGCTGAACGTGTCCGCCGTGCCAGACGACATCGGCGGGGGCGATTTTCAAATCTTCAGAGGACATCGGCGAACCCTTTGCGGGTTTTCTGGAACCACCAGAACCCCATCCAGGCAAGGATCAGGCTAACCGCGAAATAGCTGCCCAGCCCTTCCCAATCCGGCATCCTGCCCCAGATCAGTACTTGTCTGGCTTCCTCGATGATGAAGGTGAGCGGATTGAGTTTCAGCAAGCCTTGATACTCCTGCGGCAAAGCGGATACCGGGTAGAAAACCGGCGCGAGAAACATCAGCACAGTGGTCAGAATCCCCGTCGTTTGGGCGATATCCCGGACAAACACCCCCGTCGCGGCGAGGAACCAGGCGAAACCCATGCTGACCAGCACCAGCGGCAGGACGATCAGGGGCAGCAATAAGGCGGTCCAGGGAAGACTGCTGCTCAATATCAATTGCACCAGCAACAGGACGATCAGGCTGATTCCCGCATGGAACAGCGTTGCCCCCATCGCCACCCACGGCAGGACTTCCAGGGGGAAAACGACCTTCTTGACGTAATT
>CAYGGT010000154.1:0-2163 GCA_964349475.1 uncultured Rhodospirillaceae bacterium | reverse complement strand
CCAGATCAGAAATACCGGCAGCGCCGACAGCGCGCCATAGATGGCGTCATAGGCGGCAAAATTCCGGATATAAATGCCAAAGCCGAATTTCAGCGCTTCGAATAGCAGCCCGGCGATGACACCGCCCAGCAACGCATGGCTAATTCTGACGCGCACATTCGGCAGCGCCATATACAGTAAACCAAACCCGGCAATTTCCAATGTGACGGGCAGTAAATACGCCAGCAATCCAATCGACTGCGCCGCCGCGCCATCACCTGTCAGAACACCCGCAAAATACGGCGCGGAAACCGAAAGACCCAGCCCAAGCAGAATCGGACCCAGCGATATGACCGTCCAGAAAATGGTCATGCGCGTCATCAGGGTGCGCTTTTCCGGAACCTGCCATATCTGACTGAAAGTTATCTCGATTTCATACAGCAGCATGAGCGACGTGAAAATCAGAAACAGGATGCCAACCCCTGTCAGATTGTCAGCATTTACAACGAAGCTACGAAAAGTTTCCTGAATGGCGGCATTGGCGTTTGGGGTAAAATTTTTGAGGACAAATCCCGTGAGCGTATCTCCTACACCTTCAAAAACCGGAAAGGCGGATAAAATAGCTATCGCAATCGCCGCCAGCGGCACAATCGCCAGCAGACTGGTAAAGCTGAGCGATGCGGCGCTGGTCAGACAATGATGCGCAATAAAACAGCGCAGCATATGCAGGGCGTCCATACCAAGCCGCCGCGCTGTCATAACGATATTCCGGCTCATCTTCACCCCGCCGCCATCCGATCCAGCGCGCCCTGCAGAATATAGGCGGCGACCGCCGGTTAGCGTTGTTTTCCAGCCTTGGCCATGGATTTCGGTGTCTAATATCACATACAGTTAAGTGACTGAAATAGCAGATTTTTTGTTCTATTGGGAACGCGGCGGAATTTAATGGAAAAATAAGACGCCATGGAATATATTGATTTTGGAGGCTTTGGGGCGCGCAAGCGGTTCATTGCCTTTTTTATTGCCCCAAATCCCGCTCATTTTGTGTGCGAAGATCGTTGATATGGGTGAAGCTCCAGATTTCGAAGTTTGGATTTCCCTGTCTTTCCCTTGTCGCCCTATATCGAAGATTGGCAATCTGATCGCAGAATGGCGCCAGTTCCGGACGGGCTGGTTTGGTCATCTGGGACAAACGGCGAAAACCCCATGACACACAATAAGCGATCAAATCGGCAATCTGGATGCCGGTCGTTAAATCGCTGTGGACGAAAAACGGTTCTGGAACAATCAGGCTGGACCGGTGCTTGCCGGTGGCTGTTTTCTTAAAATATGCGTGGGTTTGTCCGATCAGAATATGACTCTTGGATTTCTCAAGCTCGTCAAACACGATAATACCGTGCTCTTGAGGTTTTTGATCTTCAAGAAAGTAAAAAAATCTTTCGAACAGATAGCCATAATCTTTTCGCAAACCGCCAGCCGCTGTTGGCAGCGCGTCGGTTTCCACGATGCTGGCGAAGGCCTTGCATTTGAAGCGGCTGCAAATGTCAAAAACATCTTTAACATATGCGAGCTTCGCTAAGGCGAGCGCCTTCAAATGCCGTACGCCGGCAGATGCGCCGTCGTCCAATGCTGCTTTTGCTAAAGGGGGAATTTCCTCGGGCTTGATAATCGTGTTCAAAGTTGAGTGGCCAAATACTTTCTTTTTCAGGAGTTTCTTTCCCTTTAGCTCGGCGGGGCCAAAGCTATAACGCCGCCCAAAATTCTTGATTTCCGCGTCATGTAGGGCATTAATCAGATCCCATATATCTCGATCTTGAATGGCGATCCCGGCTAGAACCTCATAGGGGGATGCCCCTTTATCGTGCCCACTTTCGTCAATGAATAAGAACCAAGCCATTTATCTTGTACCCCGTTTATCGCGCCGCCATGCGGTCCAGCGCGCCCTGCAAAATATAGGCGGCGGCCATTTTATCGACCAGCTCGGCGCGGCGCGCGCGGCTGGCGTCGGCGTCGATTAGCACCCGGGTGACGGCCATGGTGGACAGGCGTTCGTCCCACAGCACGATGGGAAGGTGAAAGCGCTTGAGCAGGTTGCGGGCGAACTGCCGCACCGATTGGGCGCGCGGCCCTTCGCTGGCGTCCATATTCATGGGCAGGCCGATGATCAGGCCGCCCACATTCTGT
>CAYGGT010000153.1:0-2213 GCA_964349475.1 uncultured Rhodospirillaceae bacterium | reverse complement strand
CGCGCGGCGCGGATTTTTTGCCGTGGTCGCGGATGACGATATCGACATCACAGCCGAGCCGGGTCAGCAGGCGCATCAGGCGTTCAACAGACACATCCCGGAATTGGCCTTTGAGCAGCCGCGACACATCAGGCTGACTGATCCCAAGATGCTTGCCCGCCGCAGTTTGCGTAAGCCCGCGCGCGGTGACAATTTCCTGAATCTGGTTCACCAGGCCAGCTTTAAGCAGATGCGTTTCGGCGTCGGCAAACCCGAGATCGGCAAAGATGTTCCGTGTACCGCGTTTCACGCTGCTTTCAGACACTTTGGTCATGATTTTTTTCCTTTCTCCATCAGCATTCTGTAATCGGCCTCAGCCGCTTTTAATCTTCGGGCGATCAATTCCATATCTTCGGCGGGCGTTTTAGCACCGGTCTTCGATTTCTTCTGAAAGGCGTGCAGAACATAAATCGCCGTCGCGAATTTCACTGTGTATATTGCGCGATATGTGTCGCTCGCATGATCAGTAACGATCTCCAGCACGCCCGCCCCGCCGAAGCCCCTGAGCGGTTTCGCATTAACGCCCTTGCCGCCAACCTGCGCCTGATACAGCGCAAAGCCCATCGCGTCCTGCACCGGATCGGGCAATGCCCGGAAGTCTTTGTAACTAGAACCGATCCAGGAAACGGGTTTGATAGAGTTCTGCATTCGGCTATTATGGTGTTTTCACCATAACTTGTCAAGCTCCCGTTCGTTTCCAGAATGGCCGAAACTGCGGGGTGATTGTCTGCACTACCGCTGACATTCGCGGAATAAGGGAATAAAGGGAATAAAGGGGACGCTACCCTTTTTTGTTTTCCAAATCGGCAGAACCTGTTAGGCTGCGCGGATGCCCAGGCTTGCCAGAAGCGTAATCGCCAATCTGCCGCACCACATCACGCAGCGGGGCAACCGGCGTGAGGATGTGTTTTTTACGGATGAAGACCGCCAGGCCTATCTGTCGTGGCTTGGGCAGTACGCCCAAAAACATGGTGTGGAAATTCTCGCTTATTGCCTGATGTCCAACCACATACACCTTGTCGCCGTGCCGTCTGACGAAGCGGGATTGCAGCAGGTGCTCAAACCATTGCATATGCGTTATGCGCAGCGTCTCAACCGTGCGCGGGGCTGGTGCGGGCATGTCTGGCAGGGACGTTATTTTTCCTCGGCGCTGGATGAAGACTATCTGTGGGCGGCGATCCGTTATGTGGAGCGCAACCCGGTGCGCGCGCGGCTGGTGCGCAAGGCCTGGAACTATGCGTGGTCCAGCGCGGCCGCGCATTGCGGGCTGCGGGATGATCCGCTTTTGACGCGGCAAAAACAGTGGCGCAGGCAGTTCGATGCGATGGGTGACTGGCCGGCCTGGCTGGCTGCGCCCGACGAGCCGGCAAAGATGGAAATATTGCGCCGGAATGCGGACAAGGGGCTGCCCTGCGGTTCGGAGAATTTTATTCGTAAAATCGAAAAAATTGCCGGCAGAAGCCTGGCGTTTAAGCCGCAGGGAAGGCCCAGGAAAACGGACGGCGAAAACAAAGGATAGCGTCCCCTTTTGGCCTTTTGCGAAGAGGTTCGCGCCCGCTTAGCCTTAGCCATCGCGCCAGGGATCGAAGTCTTTCAAATATAATATCAAGGTCAACACGCTGGCGCCGATTGCCGCCACGCGCATGACCGAATCCATCATGCCGCCCCAGGCGCTTGAGGCCCTGAAGCCGGAACTGGTGACCCCCGCCGTGCTGTTCATGCTGAGCGAGGATGCGCCAACCGGCGCCATCATCACAGCAGGCGCCGGTTTCTTCGCCGCCGTAAAAACCATCGAGGCCGAAGGCATGCTGATCCCCGGTGCGGTGAGCGCCGATGATGTGGCCGCCAATTGGGACAGGATCAGCGATTTCAGCAAGCATGTGACTTATGAAAGCGTCAATGACGGTACAGGCCGGGTGTTCAAACTGCTCAAAGGCTAAACGCCGGACAATAAAAAAGGCCCCGAAAATTCCGGGGCCTTTTTTATTGTGACGCTTAATGCATCCGCGAAATGGCGCGCGCTTCTTCTTCGGTCAGCGGCTTGCGCTTCAGCGGCCAGAGATATTCCAGCGCGGCAACCATCGCGGGCAGCAGAGTAATTGCGCCAACCATGTTCACAATAAACATGAAGGTCAGCAGCAGGCCCATATCCGCCTGGAATTTCAGTTCAGAGA
>CAYGGT010000152.1:0-2239 GCA_964349475.1 uncultured Rhodospirillaceae bacterium | reverse complement strand
GGTCAGGACATTCACGACGCCAAGCGCGTGGCGGAAAGCATGGGCTTCGAGCATTACGTGCTGAATTACCAGAGCCGTTTTCAGGACAACGTGATTGTGGATTTCGTCGACAGCTACATGCGCGGCGAAACGCCCATCCCCTGCGTGCGCTGCAACCAGAATGTGAAATTCAAGGACCTGCTGCAGACCGCCAAAGACCTCGGCGCCGACTGCATGGCGACGGGCCATTACGTGCAGCGCATCATGGGCGAACACGGCGCTGAACTGCACCGCGCCGTCGATCCCGGAAAAGACCAGAGCTATTTCCTTTTCACCACGACGCAGGAACAGCTGGATTTCCTGCGCTTTCCGCTGGGCGGCTGGACGAAGGACATCACCCGCAAACATGCGGAACGCCTTGGCCTGATCGTCGCGGAGAAGCCAGACAGTCAGGATATTTGTTTTGTGCCGGGTGGCTCCTATGCCAAAGTCGTCGCCAAATTCAGGCCGGACGCCTTAAACGCGGGCGACATCGTGCATATCGACGGGCGCGTGCTGGGCCAGCATGACGGCATCATCAATTACACCGTGGGCCAGCGGCGCGGCATCGGCATCGGCGGCGGACACACCGAAAACAATTCGCCGCTGTTCGTGGTCGGCCTGCGGCCTGAAAAAAATCAGGTGCTGGTGGGGCCGTATGAAGCCCTTGCCCGCGATACCGTGTTTGTAAAGGATGCCAACTGGCTGTGCGATATTCCCGCAGGCGGCGTGGATGTCGAGGTCAAGCTGCGCTCGGCCCAAGCCCCCCTGCAAGCCACGCTCTATGCCGACCGCGTAGTGCTGAAACAACCCGCCTTCGGCGTCGCCGCAGGACAGGCCGCCGTCTGCTACATTGGCAACCGCACCCTTGGTGGCGGCTGGATCTCCCGCGCAGAGAATACGAAAACGCAAGCGGCGGCGTGACGCCTTTCCGCTATACGGGCTTCCTGATTTTTTGGTAGGATGTGGGGTGGCAAATCCCATTTAGAGATACAGAATGCATTTTCAAAATTTATCCTCCTTTATGGATACCCCATTGAAAAAGGTCGCAGTTGCCCTGAATGTAATTCTCTTGCTCCTTGTTATACCGTGGGCCATTTCAGCAGTCACCTCAGGCGCTACAGGACCGAGAAGCGGCCTGTCCATGATGGCACTGCTCGTTTTGCCGGGATTGAACCTTGGCCTGCTTGCTGCAAAACCGGATACGAATTCAAGCTTACAAGCCTCCATTTTTTATCAGGTTGTCAGATTTTTTAATCTGGCTTTTAATGCCTTTATAGCTTTCTTTCTGTCAGTGTTCATTGCAAGGGCGATTAATTACGCACTTGCCCATCCGGTCAGTGAATGGAATTTTTCCTTAGGAAGCTTTCATACCTTCCCTCTATACGCCATGGCACTCTTGGCATCCTGCGTCGCCCTTACCTGCACTTACGCAAGCGACACATCTAGAGGATTTTCTTTTGTCCTCGCTGCACTATTCAGTCTGGTCACATTCGGAAGCCTGCTGGTTCTCCATGCCTTCATATTTGGCTTAGTTGCGCCTGTTCTGGTTCTCATCGGCATCACACACACCCATAAAGAATTCGAAGTTTTTCTTGGGGGGATTATCTCCTCAGTTATCTCCCTTACTGTAATTTTAAATATTGCGTGCATCTTCTTAAGAAAGGTCAAATGGCCAAAAGCCATCTTCTGGCTGAACTTTACGTCTCTCCTGCTGGCGATTCAGGGAAAATGGGTTTTCTGCAGTTTTGCTAGGTGTCAGGGCGAAACTGTTGCTGGCGGACTTGAAAAAGAACAATTCGTCCTTTTGTCTCTGGCCTGCGGGCTGATGTTGTTTTCGCAGCGCTCGCTGTTTTGGTCAACCCTATCCTTAAAATGGAAAAGCGCGCTTGTCGCAAGCCTCATTGCCGCGATCTGTTTGTCGGTACCCATGAACGCAGCACGGCACAATAATCGACAGGAGGCCCTACAGAGGGCAAAAGAAAAAACAGAGGCTAACCTTAATGTTACAAGGTTGTTTCAACATGCAGCTGGCGTTAGAACCGCCGTAACAAATATGCTTCAAAAAGGTGTCGACCTTGCCAAACTGGATTTCTCTTCCCGCACCGACACTGCCTATAACCCTTCAAGCCCATATGCAATTTTTGGGCCTGAACAATTTGGCGAATCCGGGGCAATCCAGATTCCACCCACCTTATTTGACGGTATACCCCATTACGTT
>CAYGGT010000151.1:0-2333 GCA_964349475.1 uncultured Rhodospirillaceae bacterium | reverse complement strand
CAGAGGCAGCATGGAATTTGTTGCCACAAAAAAATCCGCCGGGGTTAACCCCGGCGGATTTTTTTGTGGCAACAAATTCCATGCTGCCTCTGGCAGCGATAAATTCCATCGGCGTCAGATAGTGAAGAGAACTATGCGGGCGCACATGGTTAGTCGCCCGCATAAGCTATGGCGGCGAACGCCGCAATAATCATTTTTTTGTAAAGAAATTCGTAAATAACATTGCAACAACCGCCCCTGCTATCTGCGCAAGAATGAATGGAAATACATCCTCAGGTCTGATACCCGCAAAAGTATTGGTAAACGCCCGTGCAATTGTCACGGCGGGGTTAGCGAAGGACGTTGAGGCTGTGAACCAATAGGCCGCCGTGATATAGGTGGCGACCGCCCACGGTGTGGCGGTGGGGATATTTTTCATGCATCCGGAAATCACCATAAGAAGCCCGAAGGTGGCAATAAACTCACTTATCCATTGTCCGCCGCCTGTGCGGATTTTTTCGGAGGCAGAAAGCAGTGGTTCGCCAAACATTATATGTGCCAACATCACGCCACAGACAGCGGATATGACCTGGACGCCGATATAGGCAAGAGCCTCGGTCTTGGCGATTCTCTTCTGTATCGCCATACATAGTGTCACGGCGGGATTGAAGTGCGCCCCTGAAATCGGCGCAAATATCTGGATGAGAACAGCAAGGGTACATCCCGTGGCGGTGCTATTGGCAAGAAGGACTATGGCAGCGTTTCCCGCCGCCAGCCGCTCGCCCATGATGCCGGAGCCGACCACCGCCATGAGCAGAAATGTCGTTCCCGCACCCTCCGCGATAAGCCGTTTTGAGAGTGGGAAACCGCCACTCATCTCACACTTTCCCCTATTTTGCGGAGATGCTTTGCCAGTTCGTCCTTCGGCAAGTTGTCAGGAAGATGGAGAAATGCTTTGATACGCGCCTCAAGCGTTTTGTAAGCGGCCTCAAACGCTGCCGCAATTTCCGTACCTGTGCCTGTCACATGGGCTGGGTCTGGAACACCCCAGTGCGCCTTGACGGGTGAGCCGAAGAAGATAGGGCAAGTCTCGCCCGCCGCGTTGTCGCAGACAGTAATTACGGCATTGAATTGCACGTTATCGAACCCATCCCATGACTTGCTACGTAGGCCAGAGGTGGAAATGCCTTTGGATTGCAGTAACTCAAGGCTTTTGGGATGAATAGAGCCCGTGGGCTTGCTTCCCGCGCTGAACGCCGTCACGCGGCCTTGCCCCAGATGGTTGAACAGGGCTTCGCCGATGATGGAACGGCAGGAATTGCCCGTGCAGAGAACAAGGATTTTCACGAACAGCACCCCCCAGAAGAACAGCAGGAGGATGTTTCAACCTTGGTTGGCAGTTTCTCCGGCGGGATGCCGCAAGCGTCCTGCGCGAGACAGGCCGTTTGCTTCGTCGTCAGGATAAAGTCCTTGCCATCAAAAGAGAGGCCAAATTTTCCGATAGTGCCTTGCTGGTATTCCACTTCAATATCGAATCCGTCTGCATCGCCGATTACTTTCTTGGAAATGTCGAGAATGCGGAGAAACTTTTGCGGCGCAAGGCGGTGGTCGTAATCGCCCGCTTTCCAGAGCTGGAAGTTGACGACAGCTTCCTTGCGCTCGACCCCGCCGCAGTCAATAAAGTGGCGCGTGACCAAGCCCACTTCCGTCACATGGAAGTGTTGTGGCACAGATGATCCGTCCGGCAGTTTGAAATTCACGCCAGAGACTTTGCCCAAGGCTTCCTTGACATCAGAAAGTTTCATGATTTTTTCTCCTTTTTGGCAGGGGCGCAGCAGTTGGAAAGCTCGATGACGCTACAGCCTTTTTTCTTATTCTGGCGGATATTGGCAAACTCGACATTGCAGCAGTCTTCTACCATGTACCGTATAAGCCCCGAGAAAAACTCGAAATTCGCGCTGTAGATGATGGAACGTCCTTCGCGGCGCGACAGAACAAGTCCAGCGTTGCTCATGTGCGAGAGGTGAAACGATAAGGTGTTGGCAGGAACGCCTAGTTTTTCGCTCAAAACGCCTGCCGGAGCGCCCGCCGTGCCGTGTTCGACCAATAGGCGAAACGCTTTCAAGCGCGTTTCCTGCGACAGGGCATCAAAGGCAATGACAGCTTTTTCTATATCCATACTTCCAGAATAATAGAAATATTACTCTGCATGTCAAGGGTTTTATTGCAAAAGGGCTTTTCGTACATCTTCCTCTGACCACAAAAGTCTTTCAGGTTCCTCGTCGGCAGAGATGTTTTTTTGACCCCCTCCCAATAAATTGAGCCAAAAGAAAGTAGAGTCTGCTATACATAAC
>CAYGGT010000150.1:0-2366 GCA_964349475.1 uncultured Rhodospirillaceae bacterium | reverse complement strand
GCGCCTTTGCCAAAAGCCAGATCGCCAGCGGATCAACCTTCCCCGAAACCGGAACGGCCTTTTTCTCGGTCAAGGATCGGGACAAGCCCGCAATTCTTGCGGCGGCCCGCACCCTGCAGGAACTGGGTTTCAAACTGATAGCAACCGGCGGCACCGCCACCTATCTGGAACAGGCGGGGCTACAGGTCACACGCATCAATAAGGTGCTGGAAGGCCAGCCGCATATTGCCGACGCCATCAAGAACGGCGATGTGCAACTGGTGTTTAATACCACCGAGGGGGCGCAGGCGATTGCCGATTCTTTCTCCATCCGGCAAAGTGCGCTAATGTCCAAGGTGCCTTACTATACGACAGCGGCCGGAATAAGAGCGGTTGTCAAAGGACTTGAGGCCTCGCGCGCCGGGGCGCTTGAAGTTAACCCCTTACAATCTTACATTCAGTAGCTGCATGGCCCGTCCTTTGTCAGCGTGACGCTGGATGGGGCAATACACGCGTTAACCTATAGGCATAGCAAGACACATGGAAAGAATTCCTATGACTGCCAATGGTTTCGAATCTCTTGAAACCGAGGTGCGGCATCTGAAAACAGTTGAACGGCCCGCCATCATCAAGGCCATTTCGTCTGCGCGCGAGCATGGTGATTTATCGGAAAATGCCGAATATCATGCGGCCAAGGAACGCCAGAGCTATGTCGAAGGCCGGTTGATGGAGCTTGAAGACAAAATCAGCCGCGCCCAGGTCATCGATGTCGCCAAACTATCCGGCAAGGATGTGAAATTCGGCGCAACCGTCAAGCTGCTGGATGAAGACACCGAAGGCGAGATCACCTATCAGGTCGTGGGCGAGATCGAGGCCGACGTAAAGGCCGGACGCATATCCATTACGTCTCCGCTGGGCCGCGCCCTGATCGGCAAGAAAATCGGCGATACGGTTGAGGTGAACACGCCTGGCGGCGGCAAAAGCTATGAGATTTTGAGCGTTAAGTATAAGGGTTAGTGAATGCGCCACACGGGCAGCAATCCGCGCTCGATTCTGCTTCTGCGTTATTCAAAGATTTGGGCATTCGGTTCACGGTGATCAACAGCCGGTGCAAGCTAGGGGAGGCTGGAGCAATGTCGAAATATGCACCACTTCGCGACTATCTGCTGCGGCAGAAACATCGTGAGTTCGAGCTAACATTCAAAGAAATCGAAGCAATTGTTGGTTTCAAATTGCCAGTAAGCGCTGACAGGCCACAATGGTGGGCCAACCAAAAGGCTGCCGGTCGGGCACAACGCGAGGCTTGGCGCGCAGCCAAGTATGACGCCTTCCTAATACGTGGCTCGGATAGGGTGAGGTTTCTTAGAGTGGCCTAATTTTAGATGCGTGTGGCCGAATTAGAGCACGGTGAGTTTACGTTGAATCACCCCGACCACAGTGTCACCCCGGATTTATTCCGGGGTCCAGGGTACCAAACTCAGGCCCTTCTTTGTGACTCCTGGACCCCGGAATAAATCCGGGGTGACAGACCGGGGTTGTGGCTTGGGCAAACCTAAAATCATCGCGTTCTAATACTTGGCTGGTCGAGTGTTTTGACGGCTGGGTTATGTCAACCAATATCACTTAATCTTCTTTGGTCGCCGCCGGGGCACGGGCTTCAAGCCGGGTTCAGTTCCCCCCAAGCGGGCGAGCCGCCGGGCGGCCTCGCGCTCAACCAGCGCCTTAAGCGCTTGGTGAATCACTGCTGATATATCCGTCAAACCGGTTATATCCTGTGCCTGGGCGAGCAGCGTGTCGTCAATTTCAATGGAAGCACGCATCAGAATTTCTCCTCGCCGGTCTTGCGGACCGTATCCGGAAAATCGCGATACAGCGCAAAACGTAAATTCTGCGCCATGGAATTGACGGCAAAATGCTGGTGCTCGACTTCGCCCGCGCGGGTGGCGACATGATTGAAGGCGGCGTCGAGTTGCGCCAGATCTTCGGTTTCGATCATGATGTGAAAATCACCCAGGCTGGGCGGCGCAAGGCCAAGCTTGCGGCGTGTGATCCGATAGTCGGCAATTTTCCCTTGATCGCGCAAGCTCCCAAGAAAAATGGAAATATTACTGGCGAACTCCATATCGCTGACGCCGGGTTTCAGCTCACACCACACATGGTAGATATCCATCGGCTAACTCTCTCAATAGGGTTTTGTGCCGCGTAGCGAAATGCGGTGCAGCACCCGCTTGAAGCCATGATAATCATTGACCGGATTATGCTGTACCGCGCGATTGTCCCAGAAAGCAACTGAACCCGGCCGCCAGCGGAACCGGCAGGTAAACTCCGGCCGTACCTGATGCGCAAACAGATAGTTCAGCAGCGGCGCGCTTTCTTCGTCCGTCATG
>CAYGGT010000149.1:0-2369 GCA_964349475.1 uncultured Rhodospirillaceae bacterium | reverse complement strand
TCCGAGACAAGAACGCGGCCACCGCGAGCGGCACCAAAGCCGCAACGCTTGCTAATGAGGCCGGCTTGCGTAGGGAGTTCGCGGCCGGGTCAAAAGACTTTGTTACGGTCAGAGACGCATACAAGCGCGTATCACAATCTGCCGCGAAACCATCAGCGGCGGGCGACATGGCGATGGTCTACAGCATCATGAAAATGTTCGACCCGAATTCCGTGGTGCGAGAGACGGAATACGCCACGGCTCAAAATGCCACCGGAGTCCCTGAACAAGTACAGAACACATGGAATCGACTTTTGAAGGGCGAGCGACTTGCGCCGGCTCAACGTGCTGATTTTATCAACACCGCGCATGGGATTATGAATGCTCAGCTCGATACTCATAAATCCTATCGCGATGAGATGTCTCGCATTGCTGGCGAGTCTGGAATTGTCCCGACCAAGGTCATCATCGATTACACCAAGGGGCTTAACCTCGAACCGCCGAAGGTAGAAACGCCCCAAGGGTTGCCGGAGCCAAAAGTCGGCATGGTTAGAAATGGCCATCAGTTCATGGGCGGTGACGCGACAGACCCGTCGCGGTGGAGGCCAGTCAAATGATGCCGTGGGAGGAATACGCCGCTCAATCTAAAGTCGAGAAACCAGCGGCTGTGATGCCGTGGGAAGAATACGGCGGCGCCAAGGTAGATCAGCCCGTCGATTTTTCAGCGAGTGAAATGGTCGGGAACATTCCCATCAGCTTAAAGAACTATGCCGTGGCTATGGCGCAGCCTTTTATTCATCCGATAAAGACGGCTAAGGCTGTGGGGAATCTCGCGTTAGGCGTGGCAGAGAAAGCCATCCCCGGCGAACAGGATGCGGAGATATACGCAGATCAGGCCGGCAAGTTCATCATGGATCGCTACGGTTCCCTTGATAACTTCAAGGAGACCGTCATGCGCGATCCGGTCGGCGTCATGGCCGATGCATCGTCTGTGCTGATGGCGGGCGGCGGATTGGTTCGCGGTCTTGGCGGAATGGCTGCTAATGCTCCCGGCATGACCGGCAAGGTAGGCGGCATGGCACAGCGCGCGGGGCAATCCGCAGTGACCGCAGGCGCGGCGATTGATCCGTTTAATGTCGTTACCAATACCGCCAAGGCAGGGGCGGCGATGCTGCCCGAGTCGCTTCCGCGCACGATGTATGAAGCATCCGCGAAATGGCGCCCGAGCATTCCACAGGCAACCCGCAAGCAATTGACCGAAACGGCATTGACTGAGGGTATCGTCCCTAGCGAGGCAGGCGCGCTCAAGATTGAGGGCACGATTGCTGGGCTTAACGACAAGATAGACGGGCTCATTAAATCCGCAGACGCAACGGGGGCGACTATTCCGCGTTCGGCTATCTATCGAGAACTGAAGCAACTTCGTCGCGACATGGGAGGCGCAAAAATCGATGCGCCTAAAGACCTGCGAAAAATCGATGCCATCGTTAAGCGTTTTGACGAATACATGGTCGAGAGCGGGAAAGACTCGCTGACGCCATCAGAATTGCAGGCATTCAAGCAAGATGCGTACAAGCACATAAATTTCGATACGCGGCGCGGCGTGGCGTCTCTGGCAGAAAACGAAACCAAAAAAGCGATGGCCCGCGCAGCGAAGAAAGAGCTAGAGAAAATCAGCCCCGAGATTAAAGACATCAACGCACGCGAAGGGGCGTTGATAGAATTGCAGCCGGAAATAGAACGCGCAGCGGGACGCATAGATAATCGGAACATTATCGGGCTAGATAGCGCGGCAAAAGTCACGGCAGGCGCTGTGGTCGGCGGTGGTGTCGGCGCAAACATAGCAGCCGCGATTGCCGCAGTGGGTAGCCCAAAGATTAGAGCGCACCTGGCTATTCAGATCGCGAAGTACCAGAAGCAAGGCGTGCCGGCCGCATACATCGAAAACAATATTCTGCCCGCGATGTTACGCGAGGCCGGCATACAAGCCGGGAAGCTCAACGAGTCGAGCGATCGATCCACCAGCCCAACGCGGTAACGATGGCCCAATACAACACGACTCCGCCAATGATGTTCGCAATCAAGTCCATCAAGGAAGCCTAGCACATGGCAAACGCACTGGCACGAAACTCGTACAACGCGATGAATTTGCCTTTAGGCGACCCCGATATCGCAGCACGCAATTACGGCGTATCGGCGAACAACGCGGCAACGCAGTTCGGCAGGATTTGGAATGACCGAGCCACAGAAGATGGCGGATCTAAGCAAATATACGACAAGATGACGCAGTGGGCCTCCCCGGAACAAATCCTGGCGCGAGGCGGAAACCCAAACGACAGCCAGTGGGTAATGATGCGTGACGCCCTGAAAACGGGCGAAGTCGATCCGCG
>CAYGGT010000148.1:0-2420 GCA_964349475.1 uncultured Rhodospirillaceae bacterium | reverse complement strand
TGCGTGCCGATTTCGCGCCTGGCCGAATGCATCGAAGAAACCAAACGCGATCTGAACGCCAGCGGCATCGAAGCGCCGATTATCGGCCATGTCGGCGATGGCAATTTCCACACGCTGCTGATTTTTGACCCGGACAATCCGGAGGAAGTGGCGCGCTGCAAGGCGTTCAACGAACGCCTCATTCTGCGCGCGCTGGCCATGGATGGCACCTGCACCGGCGAACATGGCATCGGCTATGGCAAGCTCGCTTTCATGCAGGCCGAGCATGGCGAGGCGGTCAGCGTCATGCGCGCCATCAAACTGGCGCTCGATCCGCATAATCTGATGAACCCGGGGAAAGTGGTGAGTGTGTGATGGAGGACAGAATCGTCATTGCGAGCCGAAGGCGAAGCAATCCAGGAGTCATAGGGAAAAGCTTTCGTTTGTGACTTCTGGATTGCCACGGCGCTTCGCGCCTCGCAATGACAGAAAATACAGGGTAGAGGGCAGAAGACAAATGCTAAAGCGGATAAAATTATGGTTCGACGCCGAAGCCGACTTTCTGGAAGTCCGCTTTTCCGATGCAGCGGGTTATGAAAAAGAAACAGCGCATGACGCCGTGATGGAGCGTTTGGATGCGCAGGGTAACGTCATCGGCTTCAGCATCCTGGGTGTCAGCCGTTTCCGGAAAGAGAAACCGCTGGAAGCAGAACTGCCCGCAGCCTGAGGAACGCTAACCTTCAATCTTATTTGCAAAAAGAGGACGAAAAGCTTTATCAAACTTCTCAAGATTGTTTTGCAGCCAAGCAAATTGTTCTGTCCAACTTTTCTCATCGTAGGGATCAACAGAATTAAAGAGCACGATGCGCGAAGACTTCTTATCTGGCATTTCTCTCCAATCTAATGGAGAACCAATTATTATCTCGATATCGTCTTTTTGTTTGATAAGTTCATTAAAAAGGCTTTTCGCATCTTCCGAATTAATATTGAGATGGACTGCAATTTTGTTTTCTTTTGTTATAAGAAGTGCCGCTGTGTGCGCACGACTGGTGCCTATGCTGAAAGTGTACCAATGATCACGGGAAGGTTTCTGAGGACGTAGGGTCTAGCAGTCTGCTGAAAACCCCCTCGTCATAACGAGAGCTTTCTGATTCAATCTTTTATCACGAATCAGCGGAGGCTTTCATGCGGGGCGCATTTCTGGATCAGGGTGGGCTGTTTTCGTATATCTCGCCGGAAGCGCGTGTGCCGAGGAATCATCCGCTGAGAAAGGTTCGAGAGCTTGTGCGTGACGTGCTGCGCGAGCTGAACCGTAGCCTTTCTAGGCTCTATGCGAGCGAAGGCCGCCCCTCGATCCCTCCCGAGCAATTGTTGAGCGCGTTGCTGCTGCAGGTGTTCTACGGCATTCGCTCGGAACGGCAGTTGATGGAGCAATTGGATTACAATCTCTTGTACCGCTGGTTCGTAGGCTTATCGCCCGATGATCCGGTCTGGGACCCGAGCAGCTTCACGAAGAACCGCGACCGGCTGCAGGATGGCGAGGTGTTTTCGAAGTTCATGAGCAAGCTTCTGAACCATCCGCAGGTCAAGCCGTTGCTGTCGGACGAGCATTTTTCGGTGGACGGCACGCTGATCGAGGCCTGGGCCTCGCAGAAGAGCTTCCGCCCCACCAGCCTTCGCCAGAAGGCTGCGGCCTGGCAAGAGGATGGCGGCGGCGGCGATGACGGCGGCGCCAATTTCCATGGCCAGAAGCGCAAGAACGACACCCATGCCAGCACGACCGATCCCGACGCCCGGCTTTACCGCAAGGCCGCCGGGCGCGAGGCCAAACTGTTCTATATGGGTCACGCTGTCATGGAGAACCGGCATGGGCTGGCGGTGGCCGGCATGGTTACACACGCCAATGGCACTGCCGAGCGCCGTGCCTCGGAGACGATGCTCAAGGCCAAAGCCAAGGAGATCGGCCGCCGCATCACGGCCGGCGAAGACAAGGCCTATGACACCGCCGACCATATCGCCAAACTACGCGCGGCCAACATCACGCCACATGTAACGCAGAATGATAGCCCGACCAAGACCGGCAAGCGGCGCAAAAGCGCCATCGACCAGCGCACCACCCGGCATGACGGCTACGCCATGTCGCAATCGCGCCGCGCGATGATCGAATGCATCTTCGGCTGGGGCAAGCAGCATGGCACGATGCGCAAGACCAAGCATCGCAGTGTTGCCCGCGTAGCCGCCGGCTTCTTGCTCAATCTCATCGCTTACAATCTGATCCGCATTCCAAAACTCATCGTGGCGTAGGCGGGAGTCCGTCCAAACAGCCGCTCTGTTCCCTCGCAAGCCCACAGAACCGGCGAGAGCCACCACACAACGCCAAGTCGCCAAGCGAAAAATGAAAGAGAGCTTGCAACTTCACGGTTTTTCAGCAAACTGCTAGA
>CAYGGT010000147.1:0-2464 GCA_964349475.1 uncultured Rhodospirillaceae bacterium | reverse complement strand
CCGCAAAACCTGTCCGTTTCAGGGCAAGAACGCGCCGGAAATCACTTATAAAGACATCAAGCTGCTTGGCCGCTATATCTCCGAACGCGGCAAAATCGTCCCGAGCCGCATCACGGCCGTATCGCAAAAGGCACAGCGCCAGGTGGCACGCGAAATCAAGCGCGCCCGTTTCCTGGCTTTGCTGCCCTACGTTGCTCATTAAGGAGTGCTGAACAATGCAAGTCATCCTGCTCGAACGTGTGGAAAGCCTGGGTCAGATGGGCGACGTTGTGAACGTCAAGCCCGGTTACGCCCGTAACTTCCTGCTGCCGCGCCAGAAAGCGCTGCGCGCCACGAAAGAAAACGTCCTTTACTTCGACGGCCAGAAAAAAGTACTGGAAACGGACAACCTGAAACGCAAGGTTGACGCCGAAAAAGTCGCCAAGAAGATGGACAAGCTGACAGCCGCCATCATTCGTCAGGCGTCTGAAGCGGGCCAGCTTTACGGTTCCGTCACCGCGCGCGACATCGCCGAAGCCGTCGTTGAAAAAGGCTTCAAGATTGACCGCACCCAGGTACGCATGGACCGCAACTACAAGCTGCTCGGCCTGTACCCGGTGAAAATTTACCTGCACCCTGAAGTCATGGTGAACGTGACGATCAACATCGCCCGTTCCGCCGAGGAAGCGAAAATTCAGGAAGAGCGCGGCGAAGCCCTCATCACCAAGACCGACCAGCAGGAGGAGGCTGCAAGCCTCGCCCAGGCCGCCATCAAAAAAATCGAAGCCGAAGAAAAAGCCCGTCTGGCGGCGGAGCAAGCAGCGGCGGAACAGCCGGCTGAAGCGGTCGAAGCTTAACGCACTTCCGTTTTACTCAAAAAACAGCCCGCCTTTACAGCGGGCTGTTTTTTTTGTTTTCACGCCCGTCACGAAGAAAGATATAAAATTCCGCCAAGAATCATTCGTCCGGGCTGATTATTTTGCTATCCTTCCTCTATGACAGCAGACGCCGTAAAATTATCCGGGATCACGACCCTCCACGCCCCTTCCGGCGCAGACCCGGCGTACCGCGCCGCGCCGCATAACGAAGAAGTCGAGCAGGCGCTGCTCGGCGCCCTGCTCGTCAACAACAAGGCGCTGGAAAAAGTCTCGGAGTTTCTGCGCGCGGAGCATTTTTACAATCCGGTGCACGGGCGCATTTACGACGCCGTCGTCAAGTTCGTGGAGCGCGGGCAGGATGCCAGCCCGATCACGCTCAAGAATTTTTTTGAAAAAGACGCTGACCTGTCGCATCTGGGCGGCGGGCAGTACCTGCTGGACCTGGCCGCCAGCATCATCAGCGTGGCGAACACGCCCGATTACGGCCGCACCGTTTACGAATTGCATCTGCGCCGCGCCCTGATCGCCATGGGCGAAGATGTCGTGAACGATGCCTACGCCCACGATATCGACAGCACCGCGCAGCAGCAGATCGAGGAGGCAGAAAAGCGCCTGTTCAACCTGGCGACGGCCGGCGATTATAAGGGCGGCTTTGTCGCTTTTCGTGAATCCCTGACCCGTGCCATCAACCAGGCACAGATCGCTTACCAGCGCGAAGGTCTGGTGACGGGCGTGACGACGGGGCTGGTCGATCTTGATAAAAAACTCGGCGGGTTGCAGCGCTCCGACCTGATCATTCTTGCCGGACGGCCGTCGATGGGCAAGACGGCGCTGGCCACCAACATCGCTTTCAACGCGGCGCGGGCCTATATCCAGCATCACGCCAAGGAAGGCGCCGTTGTCGGATTTTTCTCGCTGGAGATGTCCGCGGAACAGCTCGCAACGCGGATTCTCGCCGACCTGTCGCAGGTGCCTTCGGACAAAATCCGCCGTGGGGAAGTCCGCGACACCGATTTTCACAAATTCGTCGAAGCCAGCCAGACGCTGTCGCAGATTCCCCTGTTCATCGACGACACGGCGGCCCTGACCGTCAGCGCCATCCGCACCCGCGCGCGGCGCCTGCAACGGCAGCATAAACTGGGCATGGTGGTGATTGACTACCTGCAGCTGATTCAGGGCGGCGGGCGCAGCAACCAGGACAACCGCGTGCAGGAAGTCTCCGAAATCACCAGAGGACTGAAAGCCCTCGCCAAGGAACTCGAAGTGCCGGTGCTGGCGCTGTCGCAGCTGAACCGTTCGCTGGAGCAGCGCGACAACAAGCGCCCGCAGCTGTCGGACCTGCGCGAGTCCGGCTCCATCGAACAGGACGCCGACGTTGTCATGTTCGTCTACCGCGACGAATATTATCTGGAACGCGACGAACCGGGCCGCAAGCCCGAAGAATCCGACGACAAATTCAACCAGCGCTACGCCGACTGGCAAAAACGCATGGAAGAAAACCACAATGTCGCCGAATGCATCATCGCCAAGCAGCGCCACGGCCCCATCGGCACGGTCCGGCTGCAATTCGAAGGCGAGTTCACGCGGTTCAGCAACCTGGCGAACGA
>CAYGGT010000146.1:0-2484 GCA_964349475.1 uncultured Rhodospirillaceae bacterium | reverse complement strand
GCGATTTCTTGGTAGGAATGGTCGTGTTGCGGTCGATGAGCCGCGTAAACACGCCGCCCAGCGTTTCGATGCCAAGCGACAACGGCGTGACATCCAGCAGCAAGACGTCTTTCACGTCGCCGGCCAGCACGCCGCCCTGGATGGCGGCGCCGTCGGCGACCACTTCATCCGGGTTGACGCCGCGGTGCGGCTCCTTGCCGAAGAAGCCTTTCACCAGCTCGATGACCTTGGGCATGCGGGTCATGCCGCCGACGAGGATGACTTCATCAATGTCGGACGCCTTGACGCCCGCGTCGCGGATCGCCGCCTTGCAGGGTTCGAGCGTTTTTTCGATCAGGTCGCCGACCAGCTGTTCCAGCTTGGCGCGGGAAAGCTTGACGTTCAGGTGTTTTGGCCCGTTCTGGTCGGCCGTGATGAAGGGCAGGTTCACCTCCGTCTGCGTGGCGGTGGAAAGCTCGATCTTCGCTTTCTCCGCGCCTTCTTTCAGGCGTTGCAGCGCCAGCTTGTCCTTGCGCAGGTCAACGGTATTTTCTTTTTTGAATTCTTCGGCCAGAAAGTCGATGATGCGTGCGTCAAAATCTTCGCCGCCCAGGAACGTATCGCCGTTGGTGGATTTAACCTCAAACACGCCGTCGCCGATTTCAAGGACGGAAACGTCGAAAGTGCCGCCGCCAAGGTCATAGACCGCGATGGTGCCGGTGTTTTTTTTGTCGAGACCATAGGCGAGCGCCGCCGCCGTCGGTTCGTTGATGATGCGCAGCACCTCAAGACCTGCGATTTTTCCGGCGTCTTTGGTCGCCTGGCGCTGGCTGTCGTTGAAATAGGCGGGGACGGTGATGACCGCCTTGGTCACTTTTTCGCCAAGGAAATTTTCGGCGGTTTCTTTCATTTTCTGCAAGATCATGGCGCTGATTTGCGACGGCGCGAATTTCTCGCCGTCGATCTCGACCCAGGCGTCGCCGTTGTCGCCCTCGATGATTTTAAAGGGCGCTTTCTCGCGCATTTTTTTAACCTCGGCGTCGTTGAAGCGGCGGCCCATCAGGCGCTTGATCGCATAAAGCGTCTTGTCGGGGTTGGTCACTGCCTGACGCTTGGCGGGCTGGCCGACGAGTCGTTCGCCGTCTTTGCCGAAAGCCACCATTGAAGGCGTCGTGCGCGCACCCTCCGAGTTTTCTATAACGCGCGCTTTACTGCCCTCCATGATGGAAACGCAGGAGTTTGTGGTTCCAAGGTCAATACCGATAATTTTGCTCATCATCTTCCCTTTCAGCTTTAATAGGTGGTTTCGCTCAGAAACTACACCCTCTTGACCCTAAAAGAAAGGTCATTTTATGAAGGTTCTACGTGGAAACAAAGGGATTGGATCAGTTTTTACCCCTTGGCCGGGCTGGAAATCGAGTTATAATTTTATGGCAAAGGTAAAATCTAGGTCACGCCCTAAACTGCCAGATACCCCGGCGGCAGTTGCGCTTTCAGCTCTTGCCCGGCGTGTTCGCCCAGGCGCCGCGCCTCGTAAATGTCGGAAACACGCATCACATAAGAAGCTTTTTTGACATCGTTGCCATCGGGACGCGCGACCAGCACGTCGAAACGCGCGCGCTGATAAGGGTCGGGGATGCTCATCAGCGCCGCCAGCGGCGTTCTGCAGGAACCGTCCATCACGCCCAGAAACGCCCGCTCGGCCGTGACGCGCAATGCCGTGACCGGACAATGCACCGCCGCCAGCAGCGCCTGGATATCGCCGTCGCGGGTGCGCGTTTCAATGCCGACGGCACCTTGCGCCACCGCCGGCAGCATCACTTCCGGCTCCAGAATGTGTTTCACAAGATGCCCCTGTCCCAGCCGGTTCAGCCCTGCGACTGCCAGTATCGTCGCATCGACATCGCCGGCTTCAAGTTTTTTCAGCCGCGTGCCGACGTTGCCGCGCAAAAGCGTCATTCGCAAATCCGGCCGCCGCGCCAGCAGAATCGCCTGCCGCCGCAAGCTGGCGGTGCCGATCAGCGCGCCCTGCGCCAAGTCGTCTGGCGTTGCCGCCTGCAAAGAAAAAAACGCATCGCGCGGGTCTTCGCGCGGCAGCAGGCAGGAAATTTCCAGCCCTTCCGGCAGCAGGGTCGGCATGTCTTTCATGGAATGCACCGCGCAATCAATCGTCCCGGCCAGCAGCGCTTCTTCAATCTCTTTGGTGAAAAGCCCCTTGCCGCCGGAGTCCGACAGCGCGCGGTCCTGAATGCGGTCGCCGGTGGTCGTGATCGCCACAACCTCAGGCACCAGCCCCGGATGTTTTTCCCGCAGCGCCGTCACAAAAATTTCCGTCTGCGCCAAGGCCAGCGGACTGCCGCGTGTGCCAATCTTGAGAGTTTTTTTCATGCGTCAAGTTGTAGCGGTTTTTGGCGGGGAAGGCAAAAAACAGTGTAAAATCATTATGATAACAGCATGTTGACATAAATTTTGATTGATCTACTGTGGCGTTCGCAGATTGTCTGC
>CAYGGT010000145.1:0-2486 GCA_964349475.1 uncultured Rhodospirillaceae bacterium | reverse complement strand
CTATGACGACATCCAGAACGTCAACCTTATCCGCGTCATCGAAAGAAGAAAGGGTCTGCCGATCTCTCTTGGCATTCTCTCCATCGTTCTGGCCGAAGCTCAAGGGTGGAAGATAGACGGCCTCAACTTCCCCGGGCATTTTCTGGTGCGTATGGAAGAAGGCTCCGAAAGAATCATCCTCGACCCCTTCAAATCCTTACGCGAGATGAACGCGGCGGAATTGCGCCTACTGTTGAAGTCCATCATCGGCAAGGAGGCCGAACTTTCTCATAACTATTATGACGCTGTCAGCCGCCGTGCCATCCTGATCCGACTCGAGAATAATCTGAAAAAGCGCCTGATCGAAGCCGAGGAATACGGCATGGCGCTGGTCGTGGTGGGTGCCATCGAAACTTTCGCACCCAAGGAATATCGCACCCTGTTCGACAAAGGCATTCTTTATGCCAAACTGGGCCAGAAAAGCCAGTCGATCGAGGCGCTGGAAAACTATATCGCCCGCGCGCCCGACCCTAAGGACAGGCAGCATGCCCAGATCTTATTACAGCAAATCAAGGCAACATCGCAGTAAAAGCGCCATTGCCTCTTGGTAAGAGGGCCGCCGATACGCTATCCTGAAGCCCGGTTTGTTCTTTCACGAAAGAGGTATTTGTCATGGCTATCATCGGTTTGATCAGTCTCGCTTTTCTGGTGGCTTTCACCATGCTGTACTTGAGCAAGTCCATGGCCTCGAAACCGAAATTCATGGAAGATGTCGTGGCGAAAATCAGCGCCAATATCGAGACGCTATCTTTCTGGGGCGTTCTCTACGGTCTGGGTGCGGGGCTTCTCTCCATGATCATGGCGCGCGACCCGATGGAACTGTTCATCGGCTTTGCAGCCCACGTCTTCCTGATCGTCATGGCCCTGCCCTATTCCTTCGACCGTCTTTCCGCCAAATGTGCGGGCAAAGTCAATGAGGCTATCATGAGCGAAACAAAATCCCTGGTCGGCTGGTTCACCAGACAGGAGAAATACATCGGCTATGCCGCCGTTGCCGTTGCCGTGCTCTATTTCGCGGTTTTGTTCCGCTAGACCCTCCGAAAACGCACCTGACGGAAACTTGCCTTTTTTGACTTAAAAAGGTAGAAATTCCCTGTTTTTAACCCAGTAACGGCAAGAGGGTCCGACCATGGCATCATATCAATACGTTTATGTGGTGAGAGTATTCCTTTAACTATTTGACATTTAAAGATATTTTATTTTATAATGGTGTACACAGGGTGTACACGGCCTCAAGTTTTTCAAGCAGTTAGCATGGCCTCTGTACACAGATTGTACACAGATTTGAGGTTTTCATGGGCTTCCAGACCGACACAAAAATCCTCAAGGACGGCCTGATTATTTTCCGCCGTACCGACGTGAAGCACCACCCGATGTGGTATTGCCGGATGGCAATTCCGAAGGAACGGAGGCAGGGGGCGAATCGGTATAAAACGATTTGCCTCAAAACAACGGACGAAACAGCCGCGACGAAAGCCGCATTCAGTCAGGAAATGGAACTGCATTTCAAGGTTAAGCACGAAATGCCCGTGTTTAACCGCACTTTCGCGCAAGTGGCGCAGGAATATTCCGATAAAGAAAAAGGCCGCGCCGAGGTGGGGCAGATCACGCATCACCGTTGGCGCGTGCAGGAATCACATATCAAAACACAGCTAAACCGCTTCTTAGGCAAGCATCAAATCACCCTCATCGGCCAAGACCGTTGGCAGGAATATCCCGTCTGGCGGCAGAGGAATGGTGAAGGACGTTCCGGCGGGAAAGTCAGCGACGGAACAATCCGCAGCGAAATGGCCACTCTGAAATCCATCATGGCCTATGCTGCCAGCAAGCAATACATCCGCGAAAGTCAGGTTTTCAAAGGAAAGCTCCCTTTAAGCAAAGCGCGGCGTGAAGAATTTACGCCGCAGGAATATCGTCAGCTTCATACATTCGCCCGCAAGTGGATTAAAGAAGCGCGGGGAGATTATAACGAGTGGTATAGGACAGTTGCCTATAACTTCGTCCTTATCATGTGCAACACAGGCATGAGGCCGTCTGAGGCTAAGAACCTGCGCTGGCGGGACGTGGACATTCAGACGGACAAGCACGATAGACAATTTGTGCGCGTGGCCGTGCGCGGCAAGGGAAAGCACAGAAACCTTGTCGCCGCTAGCAATGTGGCGACATACTTTGAACGCATCAAAGAAATCAGCAAAGCGACAAAGCCAGATGACTTTGTATTCACAACAGATGAAGGCAAAGAGGCGAAGACGCTTTACCACTCATTGATTGAAAGACTCCTAATCGAATCAGAGCTTCAAATGAGTTCATCCGGCAGCCGCCGGAGCACCTACTGTTTCCGTCATACATACGCAACCTTCCGACTGACAGAGGGGGTTGACGTGTATTTCCTCGCAAAACAGATGGGAACATCGGTCAAGATGATCGAAGACCATTACGGACACGTA
>CAYGGT010000144.1:0-2488 GCA_964349475.1 uncultured Rhodospirillaceae bacterium | reverse complement strand
GCGCCGGATGTTTGCGAACAATGGGCCAGCGGATTCCAGTGGTTTTCGATCCGGGCCGCCGATGGCATTGATACAAAAGTGTTCGAGCGTGCGGCCGTCATCCAGAAACCGGCAGCGGCGCTGGATGCTTTTATCGACGCGCAACTGGAGCAATGGGGCGTGGACGAAAGCCGCCTGGCTGTCGCCGGATTTTCTCAGGGGGCGATGATGGCGATGTACGCCATGCCGCGCCGCCGGAAAGCCTGCGCCGGGATCATTGGCTATTCCGGGTTACTCGTCGATGCCAAGAGCCTGACGGCGCCTGGTATTGTCAAACCGCCGGTACTGGCTATTCATGGCGCAGCGGATACCGTCGTTCCGCCGTCGTGTTTAGAGGGTGTGCAGCAGGGTTTTGCCGCGGCAGGTTTTACAGTGGAAACCGTTTTGCGGCCCGGCCTGGGGCATGGTATCGACCCGTTTGGCCTTGCACGGGGCGTTGAGTTCATGAAAGAAGCCTTTGATAAATAGGGAAATCATCTGTGAATACAAGCGGTTGACGTCTTTTTAGGGTGATTTGGTAACGAATTTCGTGTTACAATAAGGGTAAGAAAGGGGTATCCCAAGGTGTATGCCCACCTCGATAGCTGTCCAACTCTGGTCCTGAATGCGGACTACAGGCCATTGAGTTATTTTCCTCTCTCGTTGTGGTCCTGGCAGGATGCGGTGAAGGCTGTGTTTCTGGACCGCGTCAATATCGTGTCCGAATATGACGCCGTGATCCATTCCCCCAGTTTTCAAATGAAAGTGCCGAGCGTGATTGCGCTCAAGGAATACATACAGCCCAAATCGCGGCCCGCTTTTACGCGGTTTAACGTTTTTTTACGCGACCGGTGGATGTGCCAGTATTGCGGCGAACTGCACAAGACTCATGAGCTGACTTTCGACCACCTGATCCCCAAATCGCGCGGCGGCACGACGACCTGGGAAAATATCCTGACCGCTTGCCAGGAATGCAACCTGCTGAAAGGCAATTATTTATCTTCGGAATGCAGGATGTTCCCGATCCGCCCGCCGTACCAGCCGACCAACCTGCAACTGCAAGTCAACGGCCGCGCTTACCCGCCCAACTTCCTGCATGAAAGCTGGAACGACTATCTTTATTGGGATACGGAGCTGGAGAACGGCTAAACGTATTGACCCGCACACCACCCCGATGCCCAGGCCCATTGAAAGTTATAGCCGCCAAGGTGGCCCGTGACATCGAGTGCCTCGCCGACAAAGTAAAGCCCCGGCATCGTTGTTGATTCAAAGGTTTTAGAAGACAGCGCATCGGTGGCGACGCCGCCACGGGTGACTTCCGCCGTCCGAAAGCCTTCCGTGCCGCGGGGGATGATGCGCCAGTGCTGGAGCGTACCGGCGACGGTTTTCAGTTTCTGGTCGGATAAATCCGCGAGCGGCAGGTCGTGACCGGATTGCAGGGCCAGCATCTCCGCCAGCCGTTTGGGGAGAAACTGCGCGAGCGCCGTGTGGAGAAGAATTCTGGGGCTGTCCTGGCGCAGCTGTTTCAGCTTTTCAAACATATCGATGCCTGGCAGAAAGTGAATGAATATTTCCAGGCCTTCCTCCCAATAAGATGAAATTTGCAGGATGGCGGGGCCGCTCAATCCCCGGTGCGTGAACAGCAACGCTTCGCGGAAGGTCGTGGCGCCGCAGGTGACTTCCACCGGGTCAACCGACAAGCCGGAGAGGGTTTTGGTCATGCCGAGCAGTTGTTCGTCGAACGTGAGCGGGACAAGTGCTGCCTGCGGCGTTATCACGGGCAGGCCGAATTGCTTCGCGATTTCGTAGCCAAAGCCGGTGGCGCCCATTTTTGGAATCGACGGGCCGCCGGTGGCGATCACGAGGGAGACGGCGGAGAAAGCGCCCTTGTTTGTTTCGAGGGTGAAGCCATCAGCAGTTTTGTTGACGGACCGGACGCTGGTTTCAAGCTCCAGCCGGACCTGGGCGCGGGCCAGTTCATCCAGCAGCATGCGGATAATGTCTTTGGCGGAGGAGTCGCAAAAGAGCTGTCCGAGCGTCTTTTCGTGCCAGGCGATGTGATGGCTCTCGACCAGTTTGATAAAGTCTTGCGGCGTGTAGCGGCTGAGCGCCGACTTGCAGAAGTGCGGATTCTGAGAGATAAAATTTTTCGGAGCGGTATGGATATTGGTGAAATTGCACCGCCCGCCGCCGGAAATGCGGATCTTTTCCCCCGGCGCCGCGGCATGGTCGAGCAGGAGCACGTTTCTGCCGCGCTTGCCGGCCTCAATCGCGCTCATCATGCCGGCAGCGCCGGCGCCGATGACAATGACGTCGCAGCGGGGAGTCATGGGATTTGAATCATGATAGCCGAATTTAAAACCATCCAGAGGCCTTCTCGTTCATGTCATCCCGGCAGCGCGACGCGGCACGGCCTCCGCACACGTCAAAGGCCCGGCGGTTTGCGCTTTTGTTTGGCGGGGTGTTGCGC
>CAYGGT010000143.1:0-2508 GCA_964349475.1 uncultured Rhodospirillaceae bacterium | reverse complement strand
GTAATGGCGGAGAGGATGAGATTCGAACTCACGATTCCTGTTACAGAATACCCGCTTTCCAGGCGAGCGCCTTCAACCGCTCGGCCACCTCTCCGCAAGGTATGTACTGGAACGGCACAATTGAGGGCCAACACTAGTGATCGCGGGTAAAAACTGCAAGAACATTGAGAGTTTTCATATTGACTCCATAGACCGAGGTGACATTGACTCTGCGGTCAAAGAAAAATAGGGTAATGGCGTTCATAGGAAAGTTTTAAAATGAAATCTGAAATCCAGGCAGCGGTGAGCGACATCAAGTCCTCGCTGGAACTGCTGAGGAGGCATCTTTGACTGGGATCGCGCCCTCCACCGGCTGGCGGAACTGAACGCTCTGGCGGAAGACCCGGCGCTTTGGGCGAACCAGGAACGCGCGCAAAAAATCCTCAAGGAACGCACCCGCCTCGAAACCCAGATCGCCGCCGTCAAATCCCTGCAAACCGCCATGGACGACAGCATCGGCCTGATCGACCTTGGCGAGAGTGAAGGCGATGCGTCTATTGTCACGGAAGCGGAAAAAAATCTTCTCTCCCTTAAAAACGACGTCGCCCGGCGCGGCATGGCGAGTCTTTTATCCGGGGAGCTGGATGCGAACGACGCGTATCTGCAAGTCAACGCCGGCGCCGGCGGCACGGAAGCCTGCGACTGGGCCGGCATGGTCTTTCGCATGTACATGCGCTGGGCGGACAAAAAAGGCTTTCGCATTTCCCTGATGGACAAGCAGGACGCCGAGGTGGCGGGGCTGAAAAACGCCATCCTTGAAATCAGCGGCGAAAACGCCTACGGCTGGCTGAAATCGGAATCGGGCGTGCATCGCCTGGTGCGCATATCGCCGTTCGATTCCAACGCCAGGCGGCATACGAGTTTTTGTTCCGTCGCCGTCACGCCGGTGGTGGATGAAAACATCGATATCAAAGTCGAAGATAAAGATTTGCGCGTCGATACGTACCGCTCCGGCGGCGCCGGCGGTCAGCACGTCAACAAAACAGACAGCGCCGTGCGCCTCACCCACCTGCCGACGGGCATCGTCGCCGCCTGCCAGAACCAGCGTTCCCAGCACCAGAACCGCGCCGAGGCGATGAAAATGCTGAAAGCAAAACTCTATGACCGCGAAATGCAGGCGCAGCAGGCGCTGAAAGACCAGAAAGAGGGAGAGAAAACCGATATCGGCTTCGGGCACCAGATCAGGTCATATGTGCTGCATCCCTATCAGCTGGTGAAAGATCTCCGCACCGGGCTTGAAACATCGGATACCCAGGGCGTTCTCGACGGCGACCTCGACGCCTTCCTTGAAGCATCGCTGAGCCAGAAGCTGACGGATAAAAAAGGCGGCAAGAAGGTTGTTTATGAGGATATTGGATAAAATAACAGATTATTTGTTTAAAACCCACGGCCGGATTGAATATAATAAGGTTGCACCCAGTTTCGGAGATATCCCATGAAAACCACTCTCAAATATGGCGACGTTTATAATCCCGCAACCGGGATGGTGGTGAGCCGCGTTTCGTTCCAGACCGTTGATGAAATCAACGCCATCGTCGCCAGGGCCGGGAAGGCTTTCGAGAGCTGGGCGGAGGTGCCGCCGATGCGCCGGGCGCGGGTCATGTTCCGGTTTCTGGAGCTGCTCAATAAAAATGCCGCCGACCTGGCGCGGATTGTATCGACCGAGCACGGCAAGATACAAACAGACGCGGAAGGCGAAGTGCAGCGGGGCATCGAGATTGTCGAATACGCGACCGGCATCCCCAGCTTTCTCAAGGGAGAATACTCCGACAGCGTCGGCACCGGCGTTGACAGTTATTCGTTGCGCCAGCCGCTTGGCGTCGTCGCCGGCATCACGCCGTTCAATTTTCCGGCCATGGTGCCGATGTGGATGTTTCCGATTGCGATCGCGTGCGGCAACTGCTTTATCCTGAAACCGTCGGAGCGTGATCCTTCCGCCGCCGGTTTCATGGCACAGCTGCTGACGGAAGCGGGGCTGCCCGATGGCGTGTTCAATGTCGTCCACGGCGACAAGGAAGCGGTGGATGTTCTGCTCGCGCATCCCGATATCCGCGCGCTCAGCTTTGTGGGGTCAACGCCGGTGGCGGAGTATATTTATAAAACCGGCACGGCAAACGGCAAGCGCGTGCAGGCCCTCGGCGGCGCCAAAAACCATATGATCGTCATGCCGGACGCCGATATCGCCGAGGCGACAGGCGCGCTGATGGGCGCCGCCTTCGGCTCGGCGGGGGAACGCTGCATGGCAATTTCCGTCGCGGTCGCCGTGGGCGACGCCGTCGCCGACGCGCTGGTGGAAAAACTGACGCCGCAGATTAAAGCGCTGAAAATCGGCGCCGGCACGGACAAGACGGCGGACATGGGCCCGCTGATCACCGGGCAGCATCGCGAAAAAGTCCGCGGCTACGTCAAACCCGGCGTGACGGAAGGCGCTCGATTGATCGTCGATGGGCGTGACGTCACCGTCAAGGG
>CAYGGT010000142.1:0-2540 GCA_964349475.1 uncultured Rhodospirillaceae bacterium | reverse complement strand
AAAAATATCGGCGACATTCTGGCCAGCGTGTATGAGCGGGACCATTTCAATGTGGCCACCGGCGCGGAGGATGTGGCGCACCTGATCGGCGGCAATCTGAAGACGCATCTGGCGGAACTCGAAAAACAGATGCGCGCGGCGGCAGGCGATCTGGAATTTGAGGAGGCCGCCAGACTGCGCGACGAAATCCACCGCCTGCAGGCGGTTGAACTGGCCGTCGCCGACGATCCGCTGGCCCGCCAATCCGCCATCGATGGCGCGGTGGCCGATGGCGCACACCCCAGGGCAAAAGCCCGCTCGACTGCGGGCAAGCCGGGCACCCGCAAGACGAAATACAAGCGGAAATAGGGCAATGACGATTTTCTTTTCCTTCTCCCCTCCAGCCTTCGCCAGAAGGCTCCGGCTTGGCAAGTGTGGGAGAAGGCCAGGATGAGGGGCGCGCGCATTTATGCGCGTAAAATAAAGCCCTTTCTTGCGCGCCAGCCCCCTCACCCCAACCCTCTCCCGCAAGGGGAGAGGGAGAAGATCAGAATGCCCCGGCTTGCCTGCATATCATAGCCTTGGCGAAGGCTGGGTCCGGGGCATGACATTGTGGGTGAAATGACGGCCAACTCAATCCATCTTAAAGCGCCGCCGCAGAGCGAGCAGGAAGAGCGTTAGAAATGCAATGGTTGCAAGCGATTGCAGCGATGCGAGGATGGGGATGAGAAGATCGCCCTGTTGAAACAGGTTTAATTTGATGCCGATTGAATCTTTCATCCATGCGCCAAACGGACGCAACATCTGTTCAAAGGTAAACGCAACAATTGATTTGACCTTTGGAGCGCCACCCCAAATATGTTCTGGCAAAGGACAGGACATAGCCCACAAGAAATAAAAATAAATGAAACCCAAAGCTACGGTGACACCACCAAGCCACGTCAGTGGCGTCCATATGCTTTGCCCGTAATCGGATAAATGTTTATACAGGGTGGCAGCGAGGCGTTCGAAGCGCGGCACATCGCCACGATTACGGCGGCACTCCATTTCCTTGGCAAAAAAATATGCTTCCTCGTTGCGTGCCCGCAAGGTTTCCATCCCCAGTTTCAGGGTGCGATAGCACTGCTCTAATTCTGCTGTTTGGGTATTATTCTGACCTTTGGTTTTTTGGAAGGTCGCTTGGTGAAACAACATACCCTGGTGAAATTTGCAGCCATGGAACTGGGCCATACTTTCGAATATCGCTTCGTCAAATAGCGTACTCGTGGCAAAAATGCGATTTTCAAAAATCGCGGACCCCTTAAAGTGCGCTTTACGGAAAACCATAAAGCGAAATGCCAAATCCGACTCTAAATTGTGGCTCTTGTCGGTGGAAAAATCCGCAGTACCATTGAAAGTCGCTTGAAGGAAATTCGTCCCTCTCCCAAAGATTGTATTTAAGAAATCGGCGGTATCTCCAAATATTGCCTCTGTGAAATCAACCTTTTCTTTAAAAATCGCGTCCGTAAAATTCGCTTGTTTTCCGAAAATCGCCTTACTGAAGTTGACACCGTTACCGAATATTGCGCCACTAAAGTCAACGCAGTCCTCAAACGTCACTCCGCCGAAGTCAGCGCCGTCACCAAAAGTTGCACGGCTGAAATTGACAGGACGCTTTCCGTCAAAGAAAAAAATACGGAAATCGAATTCCGGTGGAAATGCGAGACCGCGTAAATCGGCTAGTTCATTATCCATTGACTGGCAAAGTCTCTGCTGCACTCCACCAGTAAAGGCCTCTATTTCCGAGCCATCTTTATTCCATCCGTCTTTGCCTGTCATCTTTGGACTGCGGTTGCCTTTGTCGTCCTGTAACGGCAGATGAAAGCGGCACCAGTCATAGCCAGCGAAGGGAATATCCTTCTCACCCTGAAATTGGCACGGGAACCCATGCACCGCTTTGATATGGCATGTCATTCCCACAGCATAGGCCGATTCTACGTTGGCCGGCTAGGCTGTGTGTTGCGAGATAACGACATCACTCTGCGTCATTGCGAGCGTAGCGTGGCAATCCAGAACCACACGGAAAAGCCTGTGTTCGTGACTCTGGATTGCCACGCTACGCTCGCAATGACGCGGCAGGTATAGCTTGGACCTATAATCCATACTCGTGTCACCCCGCACTTGTTGCGGGGTCCAGAGTTGCAAATTCAGGCCTTAAAGTGCAGCCCATTTGCGAAGCCACAGCCTTCTGACGAAGGCCAGTGGACCCCGGAACCTGGCTACGCCGACGCGACCCGCTGCGCCGGCGCGGCGGGAGCTTCTGCTTCGCCAAGGCAAGTAAATCCGGGGTGACAGGCTGAAGACTGGGTGCGCGCCATTCTAAACCATGAATAGGTGAACGAATAAGCTGCACATGATACCCCCCCTTCCCCGCGCGGCCCCCGGCCTGTATGAGCTGCGCCCATGACATCCATGACATCAACGGCATGACCCCATCCTGCTTACAGAAAAAAATCTCCCGGTTGCTTGACCATTAACCCTATTTTGCCCGGATCAGCCTGTCGTAATCGGCCATCAGGGTT
>CAYGGT010000141.1:0-2562 GCA_964349475.1 uncultured Rhodospirillaceae bacterium | reverse complement strand
CTGATAGATCAGGACGGTATCGTTTTGACCGCTCATAACCTCAGCGCCTGGAAACACTTGCCGCTGATCGTCGGCGCGGATGCCCAAAAACATATCATGGAGATGATCCAGCTTTTGAACGCCGAACCATTGCTGGCGCGCGACGTCGTGTCCGCGACGCGGGTCGGCGGTCGGCGGTGGGATTTGCATTTGAAAAACGGCCTCTCGATTAAATTGCCGGAGCGGGACATGGAATTGGCGCTGCGCCGCCTTGCCGTGATGGAGCAACAGGAGAATATTCTGGGCCGGAGTATCAGCGGTATTGATTTGAGGCACCCGGAAAGGGTAGTTGTTACCCCTGTTATCGACAATAACAATAAAAAGACCACCATATAAAAGGGCAACGAATGACAAGAGATAAAAAATACATCCAGATTCACGCTCAGAAAAAAGCCGCCGGTCAGAACGCGGCCGCGGACGGCGGCATCAACATTGTCGCCGTGCTGGATATCGGGTCGAGCAAAATTTGCTGTTTTATCGCTGAAGTGAAGAACCACGGCACGCTTGAGGTGATCGGCATCGGTCATCAGGCGTCCAGAGGCGTGAAGTCGGGCACGATCGTCGATCTGAAAGCGGCCGAAACAGCGGTCGCCCATGCCGTCGAAGCCGCCGAAACCATGGCCAAAGACCGGCTGCAGGGCCAGCCCATTGCGTCTGTGACGGTCAACGTGGCGGGCGTGCACACGCTGACGCATCCCTTGTCCGTTCATGTCAAGATTGTCGGGCATGAAGTTTCCGAGCGCGACGTGCGGGCGGCGCTTGCGCATAGCCGCAGCGTTGCCGTTCCCGGCAAGGACGAGCTTATTCAAGTCATTCCCGCCGCCTATGCCATCGACCGGACCCGCGGCATCCAGGAGCCGCGTGGCATGGTCGGGGAAATGCTGAACGTCAATATTACAGCCGTCACCGGCTTTTCTTCGGCGCTGTGCCATCTTTCGACGATTGCCGCGCAAAATCACCTGATGCTCGACGGGTTTTGCGCAGCACCTTACGCGTCGGGTCTTGCCGCGCTGGCGGGGGACGAGGTGCAGCTCGGCTGCACCGTTATCGACATGGGGGGCGGCACGACGTCCATCGCCGTTTTCTCCGGCGGCAAGCTGGTTTATACCGCCGCCATTCCCGTCGGCGGCATCAATGTGACCAACGATATCGCCCGCGGCCTCACCACGTCGCTGGCCGACGCGGAACGCATCAAGACCCTTTACGGCAGCGCCCATGCCGCCGGCACCGACAGCGGCGCCATGATCGACGTGCCGCCGGTCGGCGAAGAAGAGCCGTCGCAGCCCAACTACGTGCCGCGTTCCCTTTTGACCGGCATCATCCAGCCGCGCATCGAAGAAACCTTCGAACTGGTGCGGGCGAAGCTCGTCGATAGCGGCATCAACAAAATTGCGGGCCGGCGCGTCGTCCTGACGGGGGGCGCCTCGCAACTGCTGGGCTTGTGCGATATCGCCCAGATGATCCTTGATAAACAGATTCGCCTTGGCCGGCCGCAGCATATCAAAGGCCTGGCTGAAGCGACAGGCGGCCCCGCCTTTTCGACGGCGGCCGGTTTGCTGATTTATGCCGCCACCCATGCGGATGAAATTCCGCCGACGCATGCGGGTCATGCCTTCAGCCTGCCGGAGCCGTTCAACGGCTATTTGCTGCAGAAGGTAACGCACTGGTTGAGGGAGAACTGGTAAACGATTCAAGAGGCTTGCTTTTCTAGATCGGGAGGAAATTTTCTGATTCTTTTCTGAGTTTTAACTCTCTAAAAAAGTAATAAAAAAAGGCACTTAAGTGCATGATGACTCTGGAACAAGAGACGTAGAGTGAGTAGAATCACTTAACCACGAAGCGAAGGAACAATAAAAAATGATCAATATCAGAATGCAAAACCAGAATAACCGCCTGAAACCCCGTATCACCGTCGTCGGTGTCGGCGGCGCCGGCGGCAATGCCGTCAACAACATGATCAATTCGCATCTCGAAGGCTGCGAGTTCCTTGTCTGCAATACCGACGCGCAGGCGCTTGAAGGCAACAATTCCACGCATAAAATCCAGCTCGGCGTCACGGTGACCCGGGGTCTTGGCGCTGGCGCCAACCCGGAGATCGGCCGCGCCGCCGCCGAGGAAAGCATCGATGAAATCATGGCGATCCTCGAAGGCTCCAACATGGTCTTCGTCACCGCCGGCATGGGCGGGGGCACCGGCACCGGCGCTGCGGCCGTGATTGCCGAAGCCGCCCGCGCGGCGGGGATACTGACCGTCGGCGTCGTGACCAAGCCTTTCCACTTCGAAGGCACGCACCGCATGAAACTGGCGGAGCAGGGCATTGCCGAGCTGCAAAAGCACGTCGATACGCTGATTATCATCCCGAACCAGAATCTGTTCCGCATCGCCAACGAGAAAACCACATTTGCCGATGCTTTCAAAATGGCCGATGAAGTGCTGCAATCGGGCGTGCGCGGCGTGACCGACCTGATGGTCATGCCGGGCCTTATCAATCTTGACTTCGCCGACATTCGTGCCGTCATGGCC
>CAYGGT010000140.1:0-2606 GCA_964349475.1 uncultured Rhodospirillaceae bacterium | reverse complement strand
GCCTTATGCGTAAGGCGACTACAGAAGGAGGGCGTCATCATGCGTCATGGAAGAGCAGGCCGTAAACTCGGCGTTACAACGACACACCGCAAAGCAATGTTTGCCAACATGGCGGTTGCCCTCATCAAGCATGAGCAGATTTCGACGACGCTCCCCAAAGCCAAGGAAATCAAAGGCTTTGTCGAGCGGCTGATCACGCTGGCGAAAAAAGGCAGCCTTTCGAACCGCCGTCTGGCGCATTCCCGCCTGCGCGATGACGCGATGCTTAAAAAACTGTTCGATATTCTCGGCCCCCGGTACAAAGACCGTCTCGGTGGTTATACCCGCGTCTTGAAAGCGGGTTTCCGTTACGGCGATAACGCGCCGATGGCTATTATCGAGCTGGTCGATCGCGACCGCACCGCCAAAGGCCAGGACAGCGGCCCGGTGAATGTGGATGCTGATGCGGCGCCAGTTGCCGAAGAGAAAAAATCCAAAAAAGCTCCTGGCACTGCGAAGAGAAAAGCCGCCGCTGGCTAGATTCTATTTCGTTGTTTCCGTCTTGCGGGAGTGACGAAAGGCTGTGTCGTTGAGGAAAAATGGCTCCCTGGGTAGGATTCGAACCTACGACCAAGCGATTAACAGTCGCTTGCTCTACCACTGAGCTACCAGGGAACAGAGTACATGTTTAGCAAATCTGGCTGATTTGGCAAGTGACAAAAAACAAGGTGAGGATGGTATGAAATCTTTCTGGGTACGTGTTTTGATTTTGGCCGTGGTGGGCTTGGGGCTTGGCGGGGCTTTTGCGTTGTTTTATCCGAAAAACGAAACGCCGTCCGTCGCCGAGGTGACTGATATAAACTCAGGGCGCGGAGCGCCCGTTACCGAGGTTGTTCAGCAACAAGCGGAAACACCTGTATCAGCGCAGCCCGTGCTTGAGGGTGTGCCGCCGATGCCGGTTGCCAGTGTGGGGGAGACTTCTTCAACGGCCTTGCCCGTTGCGGGCGTGCAGGTGGGTGGTCCTTTTTCACTGACGGATCACAAGGGCAATGCTGTGACTGAAAAATCATGGCCGGGGAAATACAAGTTGGTCTTTTTCGGCTTCACCCACTGCCCGGACATTTGCCCGGTGGCATTGCAAAAGATTTCCACCGTCATGACAAGCGTCGATGTCGCGGGCGAAAAACTGGCGCCGGTTTTCATCACCGTCGACCCGGCACGCGATACGCCGGATGTGATGGCGGCCTATGTCAGCAAATTTCATCCGTCTATTGCGGGGCTGACCGGCACACCGGCGCAGATTGAACAGGCGGTCGAGGCCTATAAGGTTTTTGCGGCGAAAGTGCCTGATGGCCATGAATATACGCAAGAAGGCGAACACCATGCCAGCGCCGATTATGCGGTGGATCATTCCGGCTATGTTTATTTCATGTCGCCGGACGGCGTGCTTCTGGAAACCTTCAGCGGTGACGACTCCGCTGAAAACATGATCAGCAAAATCCAGACGCATACAACAAAATAATCCCGGTTTTATGTTGCGCAGGATACGATTCCCGTGCTAAATCCGCACTCGGAAGAGGTAGACATTGGCTGGACAAACAGGACATCAGGATATCGCAAGACGCTATGCGCTCGCCTTCTTTGAGTTGGCGCAAGAGCAGGGTCAGGTCGATCTTATCGCCCGCGATTTAGAATCTTTCCGCCGGATGCTGGCGGAATCGGGGGATTTTGTGAAATTCATCGGCAATGCGGCGCTGCGCCGCGACGATCAGGCACGGGCGCTGGCCGCGCTCGGCGTCAAAGCCGGGTTCTGTCCGCTGACGCAGAAATTTCTTGGCACGCTGGCGGCGAAACGTCGCCTGAATATCATGCCGGAAATTATTTCGGCCGTGCAGGCCAATCTGGCGCAACATAAAGGCGAGGTTACCGCCGAAGTCACCGCCGCTCATGTGTTGGACCAGGCGCAGGTCAATAACATCGCTGCGTCGCTCAAAAAAATTCTCGGCATGACGGTCAAAGTCGAAATGAGACAGGACGCCGATATCATGGGCGGGCTCATCATCAAGGTCGGCTCCCAACGCATTGACAGCTCGGTCAGGTCCAAACTGGAACGCCTGCACCGCGCGCTCAAAAATTCAAACACATCCAGCGATAAAACAAAAATGAGAGAGGTAGCTTAAACCATGGAAATTCGCGCCGCAGAAATTTCTTCCATCCTGAAAACCCAGATTGCCAATTTCGGCGCCGAAGCTGACGTTGCCGAAGTCGGTCAAGTCGTTTCTGTCGGTGACGGCGTCGCCCGGGTTTACGGCCTTGATAAAGTCAAAGCGGGGGAGATGGTTGAATTCCCCGGCGGCATTAAAGGCATGGCGCTCAATCTCGAAACCGATAATGTCGGCGTGGTTATTTTTGGTGACGACCGCGACATCAAAGAAGGCGACACCGTCCGCCAGACCGGCGAGATTGTTTCCGTTCCTGTCGGCAAAGAGCTGCTCGGTCGTGTCGTTGACGCGCTCGGCAATCCGATTGACGGCAAAGGCCCGCTGAAGGCCAAAGAAATGCGCCGTGTCGACGTTAAGGCGCCCGGCATTATCGCCCGTAAATCCGTGCATGAGCCGATGCAGACC
>CAYGGT010000139.1:0-2609 GCA_964349475.1 uncultured Rhodospirillaceae bacterium | reverse complement strand
ACTCTTTTAAAATGGGAAAGCAAGGGTATCGTTGCTTTGAATCTGTTGGAATCCGAATCTTATTCGCTTCCGCAAGCGGCACTGTGCTTCGCACAATACTACAGCGTTCCATTCAGTTAGCAATAGCACAGCCAAAAAACGCTCGAGAACAACTCCAGACGCTTGCCGACCAGAACACACTGACCGCCTCCGCTGTCCTGGTGTCTGCTGCCCTGTCGTCACGCCTGCTGTTATCCACTGAACGACTGTCAAAAATTGTATCCGCGCTGAAAGATAAATGATAACGCCCCGCAGAAAAAATTTATTTCCTTCCGCCTTTCAGAATCCTTGTTGTCACAGATCGATTCTCTGCGACCGTTAACGAATCTCCGATGCCGAACCGCAATGTTTGAACACGCGATTGCGCTCTATTGCGCTTATCTGAAAGACTCGACATCCCCTGAAAAAAAAGAAAGGCCAAAAATGTATATCTCAGAAATAGACGCGCAAAAAGTTATCAGTAAAGCCAGAACGATTGTTGCTATTGTAGAAGTCAACAGATTGAGCGACAGAGCATCCGTTCTGAAAATGCTGAATGACGCCGTGAAAAATCGGCACACGATTATTGTTGTGAAGCAATGAATCTACCGCGTTCTCTATTTTATTGCCGGACGGCGTGCGCGGGATTGAGCGCGCAGACGACAGTTTACAACCGTTTCGTGCGGTGGGCGCGGCAGATCGACGGAAACGCAGATGATCGACTCCACGCACATCAAGGCGCACCGCTCGGCCATCGGCGGAAAGGGGGGAGAAAAAACAGGCGTTTGGCCGCTCAAGAGGCGGGCGCAATTTATATCGCTCCCACAGATGCAGCCAGAAGGTACAAAAACATGGAAGCCGCTTGCGCGTCTATCTCTGATATGTGGGATAAGATTGAAGCACCAGATGGTTACTATACATAAAGCCAAAACTGACCCACTACCCAAAAATTAGTTAATTTCATTGAATATCAATGCGTTACAGCAATTCCTTGACAATTTTTTATATACAGTATAAGAATCTTCCGTTAAATAAATTCAGCAAAGAGGTTTTTAAAGATGGCATCGTTCAAATCCGTGGCAGCGGCATTCACTCTGGCAGCGGCCTGCGTCACAGGCGGCGGCTATTACGTTTACAACATGGCCTACAAATATTCCGAAGGGGCGCGAACAGGCACCATCTTCAAGCTGTCGGAAAAAGGCAGTCTGTGCAAAACATGGGAAGGCCAGATGATGCAAAACGGCTACGGCGCCGTCGGCGGTCAGGGTATGACGGCTTCCTTCGAATTCACCGTGTGGGATAAAGACCTCATCGAAAAAATAAAAGACGCCGAAAGGCGCGGCAAAAACGTCGAGCTGGAATACCGTCAGGCGAAATGGACATGGTCCTGCCTGCAGGACAGCGAATATATCGCAACCGACATCAAGGAAATCGACGGCAGCGGACAGCTTATCCCCTACGTCGTCCAGCAGACGCCCGGCCGCAGGAAATAATTTTTCCGCTATCAGGGATTATTCGAAGGCTTCTTCGCGGATTTTACATCCGGCGGAATATTCTGGTTGGCGGCTTCCAGTTCTCTGGCGTTGTCGATGTGATAGGAACCCGTAATCCGCCCGTCTTCGAAATCGACCACCAGCGGCGTCGCGTTAGGCACACGCTTTTTCTTGCGCGTCGTCCAGATGCCGTCCTCGGGGATATCCTCGAAGCCCAGCACGATGTCAAAAGCGCGCAACACGCCCGCATGCGCCACGACCAGAACGGTTTCGCCCCGCTTCATGCGCGGCACAATCTCGTTCTGATAAAAAGCGCCCACGCGCTCGACCACTTCGCGGTCGCTCTCGCCGCCCGGCAGGGGCGTGTCATACGTGCGCTGCCAGGCAAGGACATCGGGATCCGTCTTGTGGTTGCGGCCTGTAAAATCGCCGGAATGCTGCTCGATAATTTCCCGGCGTTTTTCGATCTGCCACGTGCCGTCCGCGTTCATCAGGCGGATCTGCGTTTCCGCATGCTCCAGCGCCAGCGCCGCCGTATTGAAGGCGCGGCTTAAGGTCGAGCAATAAACCTTGTCGAAAATGATCGGGGAAAGAAGCCTGCCGGCCTCGCGCGCCTGCTCCTCGCCCTCAGGGGTCAAAGGAACGTCCATCTGCCCCGTCATGAGGTGCTGGACATTGTGTCCCGTCTGCCCGTGCCTGAGAATGACGAGCCTGCCCTTGATTGATTCTGCCATGTATTTGTTATAAACATTCGCCCGTCCGTTTGCCAGATATATTTTATGTTGCGAAAGAAGACCGGTAGTAATATAACTCCCTGTAAATCATGACATTTGTGACCCATTGCCTGTCGGAACTTTTAAAGACCCATCCCCGCCTTGTGGCGGCGGGCATCACGGATGATTCCGTCCGCGACTGGCTGCGCGCCCATGCACGCGCCGATCATGTGATCTGCGAAGACTCTGCCCGTGCTCTGCGCCACAACGCCGAAGTCCTGCTGCTGGCGGGAAGCGCGACAAACGCCCTTTCCGGCGTCAAGCAATGCCCAAGTTTAAATTATGTTCTGGTTGAAATCTCCCCCGCCCTGCTGCGCCCGAAATG
>CAYGGT010000138.1:0-2618 GCA_964349475.1 uncultured Rhodospirillaceae bacterium | reverse complement strand
CTTTTGGTGACTGTGACCATGTTGCCTCCATTTGTCCGCCGGGGGGCGGGATGGAAGCAAGTAAAACAGATTTATTTGGTAATTGTCAACAAATTATTTTGGTTTTTGAAAAATAACTATTTTCGTTTTGAGCCGCCCAGCGTCAGGACAAGCAAGATTACGCCCGCCACCGCAAGGACGAAGACGCCGACAATTTGGATGCCGCTCCAGGTGGAGCGCGCGACCGATAGCCATAGTGGAGGTGGCGGGCCGTCGGTCGCTGGCAGGTTCATCGGGCTTGGGTCGCTGCCGATGGATTCGGTGTGGCTGAGACCGGTGCCGGGTATGCCAGCGGTGATGCGCGTTTTCTTGCCGGGTGACAGATTGACGGTCGCGCCCTTGGGGCCGATCGATGCGCTGACGCCGCTCTTACTGAGATTTAGCTTTGCGCCGGGGAGTAGTTTTATTGACTTTCGGAAGCGCATGTTTTTCCCCTTTGCGTGGCGCGGCTTTGCTGGGCGCTTTGCTGTTGTGACAGTGATAGCCCGCCGTTTTGCTGTTGTGACAGCCGCTGGCGTTCGTCCGGCCGGGCGTGGCGTGGGCGATCCCGCCGAGGCAAAGCGCAATCAAGACGGCTCGCCAGATCATTTGAGCGTTTCTTCGGTGGGCTTGACGTCGTAGGCGGTGACGTCCTGCTTGGCGACCATGCGCAACGCGCCCATGAGGGTATTGCGCAGGTCGGCGTCGAGCGTGGGCACAGATAATTTAGTGACGGCGTCGACAAACAGGTTGTAGGTGTTTTGATCGAGCGCGGCCAACGGATCCGGCGCGTGGTTCACACCATAAAGCAGGTTTTCCGGCGTGGTGCCCAGTGCGGCGGCGAGTTGTTTGATCTTGCGCGGGTGCAGCGTCTTGCCTTCTTCGATCGCTTGCACCGTTTGTTGCGTCATGCCGACAAGTTTGCCCAGCGCCTCTTGGCTGAGATTCCGGGCTTTGCGTAGGGCGTGAATGCGGCTGGCGAGGTTCATGCCATACGATACAAAATTGCTTTGTTTTTCGCTAACAGAAAAAAGTTGTTGCGAAAACAAATTAAATTGGTTATTGTGTCGGCATGAACGCATTGCAGAGGGTCATCGAAATAAAAGGGTCGCAGACGGCGCTGGCCGCTGTGGTGGGCGCGAAACAGCAGGCGGTCGGCTATTGGTTGAAAGAAGGGGTGCCCGGCGAGCATGTGCTGAAAATCTCGGCGGACGTGAATTACCAGGTAACGCCAAACGATTTGCGCCCCGATCTCTACCCCCACCCCGACGACGGCCTGCCCGCCGATCGCCGCGCCGCCATCGCGCAGGGGGCGGCGTGAAGCCATCCGTCAATGCTTCTTCGCCTGAAGGTCCTCGCGCAGCCCGGCCATCATCGTCGTCACTTCCGTCTGGGCGCACATCGGTATGTGTATCGCATGTTCGCCATAGGGATGGTTCGGCTGGACTTCGATACCTTGTTTCAGCGTCTTCAAAGCGAGCCGCTCTAGCGTGTCGAGCCGCGACATGGATTCTGCGGGTCCTCGGCGGATTTCGTTCATCGCCAAGTATTGAACAAGTGTCCGCAATGCAAGCACTTTGCCTTCGAGCATCAATAAGAGTTCGATTGTTTGCGGATCCGGCGTGGTGTGCAGGACTGAATCGTTTTCCATGGAGGTCTCCCAATGAGTAGGAATGCGATGTTATCCCGCCGCGCCGCCATCGCGCAGGGGGCGGCGTGACGCGCCGCCTGCTGGCCACGTCGGCGGAGTACGACGCCCTGTTTGCGGAGTCGGCGGTGCTGCTTGAGCAGTTTCTTAACGCGGGGGCGGAGCGGGATTTTTTTGTGAGTTTATTTCCGCGTAAGTCCTCGCTTGGCGAAAAAATTCGTCGAGGTCTTTCAGCATCATGGCTTGCACTGCGAGCGGGTCTATTGCGTCGGTGTCGCCATCCGTCACTACCGCCCGATTCGTCATCGACCGCTTCAGGTTGTGATGCAGCTCTGCCAGCAGATCGATGCCCTTCGGCGCAAACATCAGGTGCATCACGGCCGAAAGATTCGCCGTGACGGCCTGCAAAACATTCATGCGTGCCAGTAGAAATAGTTCCTTGTTCGTGTCCATGGAGGTCTCCCAATGAGTAGGAATGCGATGTTATCCCGCCGCACCGCCATCGCGCAGGGGGCGGCCGAATGAACGTCGATCGTGATACGTGGGACGGCGTGATTGCCGACATAGTTTCCGTGTTGGACCATCCGCAGGCCGACGGCAACGCGGCGCTGGCGGTGCAGACGCTGATCCTGGTCGAGCTGCGCCTGATTCGCGCGGAGTTGGTTAAAGCGAATGCGCGCGGTGGCGCTCTTGTCAGCTCGGGGCTATAGCTGTGATCGCGGCCCGCATTTCCGCGTATCGTTTCGCCGCTTCCGGCAGGAAGCCCTCCAGTGTTTGCGTGGAATATTGCCCCTTGGCGTCGGCCTGTTGGCGGCGATTGACATCGAGCAATTGCAGCCGAAAAGCCAGATCGATGATCTGGTGCGCAATCAAAGTGTCGTTCAAGTCTTCGAGTTCCATGGGAAGTCCCTTCGTGTGTGGTGGCCGACTGGAAGCGAAAGCCTAGCACGAT
>CAYGGT010000137.1:0-2671 GCA_964349475.1 uncultured Rhodospirillaceae bacterium | reverse complement strand
TATCGTCATCTCTGTGCTGAGGGACCATTTTACGGACAATGAAAAAAAGATTTTAGAAAAATTTGTTAAATGGGGGCGTAGACCTGACGCCCAGCGGCCGTTACGATACAAGCCATGCGGGGGACGTTCTTAAGGTGCCGTCACATAAAGGCGCTCTCAGAACCGCGTGGGTTGATACGGATGAGATAAAACATTAAGAAAGCTGTTTAATGCGCTCTTTTAATTTAAGTAAATCCTGCCATGCAAGGCCTTTCTGCGCGGGCGAGCGCAGGAGATAGGCCGGGTGGAAGGTCGCCAGCACCGGAATGGGCGCGGCCATGCCGTCCGATTTGTATTCCATCCATTTGCCGCGCAGGCGGGTGATGCCTTGGCTGGTCTGCAGCAGCGCCTTGGCCGCAACGCCGCCGGACAGAACCAGTATGGCGGGATTGGCCAGTTCTATATGCCGCTGGATAAACGGCAGGCTTAAAGCCACTTCTGCGTCCGAGGGCGAGCGGTTGCCGGGAGGCCTCCAGTTAATGAGGTTGCTGATATAGACGTTTTCCTCGCGCGACAGGCCGATGGAGGCAAGCATGCGGTCAAGCAGCTGGCCATTGACGCCGACGAAGGGCTTTCCCGCCCTGTCCTCATCCGCGCCGGGTGCTTCGCCCACCAGCATCACTTTTGCCTGAGGGTTACCGTCGGCAAAGACCATATTGGTTGCGGTTCTTTTTAAAGTTAAACCTTCAAATTTTTGCAGAGCAGCTTGAAGTTCATCAATGGTTTTTGCGCCTGCTGCCAGAATGCGGGCATCGCCTAAGGCTTCTATCGTACCTTTGATAGCACCCTCACCCCGACCCTCTCCCAAAGGGAGAGGGGGAGAAGGCATGCGCAGTACCGTTCCTTCTCCCCCTGGGAGAAGGTTAGGATGAGGGTACTTTGATGAGACAGGAATAGCGATAGTTCTGTCAACAGGCACATCCCCCATTGCCTCATCGACACCGGCATCGGCATACCATTGCAGAAGTTCCTGTGCTGACCTTGCTTCCATAGGCTTTCACGTGGCAGATTGTCGGGACTGACCAGTTTTACACTGCTTTAGGGCTGAAAGAAAGCGGACAAAATGCGCGAGTCCATGTCATATGATGTCGTTATTGTCGGCGCGGGGCCTTCCGGGCTTTCGGCAGCCATACGGCTGAAACAACTCAACCCCGCCCTTTCCGTCTGCATTCTTGAAAAAGGTTCGGAAGTCGGTGCGCATCTCCTGTCCGGCGCTGTGTTCGAGCCGCGCGCGCTCAACGAACTGATCCCCGACTGGAAAGAAAAAGGCGCACCGCTCGATACGCCTGCGGGCGAAGACCGGTTTTTGTTTTTAACAAGCAACAACGCCTTCCCCCTGCCCGTCCCGCCGCAGATGCACAATAAAGGCAATTACATCATCAGCCTCGGTGTCTTTGCCCGCTGGCTGGCCGAACAGGCCCAAGAATTGGGCATTGAAATCTACCCCGGCTTTGCTGCATCTGAAATTCTCTATGATGATAACGGCGCCGTCCGTGGCGTTGCCACCGGCGACATGGGCATTGATAAAAAAGGTAAAAAAACAGCAGCCTGGCAGCCGGGAATGGAGCTTCACGCGAAGCAGACGATTTTCGCCGAAGGCTGCCGTGGCTCTCTCACCAAAACCCTGTTTGAAAAATTCGCCTTAAGAAAGAGCTGTGATCCGCAAACTTATGGCCTTGGCGTCAAAGAGTTGTGGGAAATTTCTGAAGCAAAACATAAGCAAGGCCTGATTGTACACACCATCGGCTGGCCAATGGACGCAAAGACTTATGGCGGTTCATGGATGTATCACTTTGGCAAAAATCTTGTCTCTATAGGATTTGTCGTCGGCCTTGATTACGAGAATCCCCACCTTTCTCCCTTCGAGGAAATGCAGCGCTTCAAGCTTCACCCCGCCATCCGCAAATATCTCGAAGGCGGCAAGCGATTGAGTTATGGTGCCCGCGCCCTTTCCGAAGGCGGGCTGCAATCTTTGCCGAAATTATCGTTCCCTGGCGGCGTGCTGATCGGTGATACGGCTGGTTTCCTGAATACCCCCAAGATCAAAGGCAATCACACGGCCATGAAATCAGGCATGCTGGCCGCCGAAGCCGTGGCTGAAATGTTCGCCGCAGGCGACCCCGCCGGACAGGAATGCCTCTCCTACCAGCAAAAATTCGACGCCAGCTGGCTGAAAGAAGAACTCCATGCCGCCCGCAACATCCGTCCCGGCTTTCACTGGGGGCTGCTGGCGGGAATTATTTACGGCGCCATCGACACCTTCCTTTTCAGGGGCAGGGCGCCGTGGACGTTCAAAAACCATGCCGACCACAATACTCTGAAAAAAGCCGCCGATGCGCCGAAGATCGACTATCCCAAGCCGGATGGCGTGCTGACCTTCGACAGGCTTTCTTCCGTTTTTGTATCGAATACCAATCACGAAGAAGACCAGCCCTGCCACCTGCGCCTGAAAGACCCGACGGTGCCCGTGCGCATCAATCTGAAAGACTATGACGAGCCCGCGCAGCGCTATTGCCCCGCCGGCGTCTATGAAATCGTGCGCGACGAAAAAAACGAGCCGCGCCTGCAAATCAACGCGCAGAACTGCGTGCACTGCAAGACCTGCGACATCAAGGATCCGACGCAGAACATC
>CAYGGT010000136.1:0-2678 GCA_964349475.1 uncultured Rhodospirillaceae bacterium | reverse complement strand
GTATTGATCGCCACATTTTCCACCCCCTCCGGGATCAGGATTTCACCAAGCGTGCCCTCATCGACCACCTCGACTTCCATCGTGGCCTTGTCGGTTTCGATCTCGGCGATCACATCGCCGGCCTTAACCTTATCGCCCTCGCGCTTAAGCCATTTGGCAAGTTTGCCTTCGGTCATGGTCGGCGATAACGCGGGCATTAAAATTTCGATAGACATTTTTATTACCTCTATTTAAGAAAACCGCCAAGGCACAAAGGCACCAAGTAACAATTATAAAATTTCTTCTTGGTGTCTTGGTGCCTTGGTGGTTAAAATCGATCCTTTTCTTCCATCAAAGATATTTGGTTATTTTTCCTTGACGGCGGCGACAACCGCCACCTCGACGTAATATTCGGGAAGGACAAGCGGCGCCTCAACACAAGCGCGCGCCGGCGCTTTTCCTTCCGGTAGCCAGGCATCCCAGATGGCATTAAATTCAGCGAAATATTTCATATCGGAGAGCCACGCCGACGCGGAAAGGATGTGCTTCTTATCGCTGCCCGCGTCTAAAAGATATTTTTCAACAGCGCCCAGGACTTCGTTGGCCTGTTCCTGAAAACTCTGTCCTTTACTTTGGACGGCCACTTGCCCGGAGATGTAAACGGTGCCGCCGTGGATAACGGCTTGGCTCATTCTTTGGTTGGTATGGAGTCTTTTTATATTCATGGTTATTCGCTTTCCACCAGTACATCCGTCCACAATTCCGACGCCTCCGGCTCCGGCGAATCCGTCGCGAACTGCGCGGATTCATTCACAACCGTTTTGACATCCTTGTCGATCGCCTTGATCTCGTCTTCCTTCACGCCAGCGCCGTTCATCATTTTCAGCACATGCTGGATCGGATCGCGGTTTTCCTTGTAGTCCTCGACCTCTTCCTTTGTGCGGTATTTGGCCGGGTCCGACATTGAGTGCCCGCGATAGCGGTAAGTCATCATCTCCAGCAAATACGGCCCGCCCTCGCCGCGAACGGAGACAATCGCCTGTCGCGCCGCGTGGCGCACGGCGAACACATCCATGCCATCAACGCGCTCGCCGGGAATGCCATAGGCCTCTCCGCGCCGGTACAAATCGCCCGCCGCGTGGCGCTCGATCGACGTACCCATGCTGTATTTGTTGTTCTCGATCACATAAAGCACCGGGAGATTCCACAGGGCCGCCATGTTGAAACTTTCATAGACCTGTCCCTGGTTGACCGAGCCGTCGCCCATATAGACCACGGCTATACCGCCATCGTCCCTGTACTTGTGCGCAAAACCAAGGCCCGTGCCGAGCGACGCGCTGGCGCCAACGATACCGTGCCCGCCATAAAAGCGCGATTCTTTGCTGAACATATGCATCGAGCCACCCTTGCCGCGCGAATAGCCGCCCTTGCGCCCGGTCAGTTCCGCCATCACGCCCTTGGGGTCCATCCCGCAGGCGAGCATATGACCGTGGTCGCGATAGGCGGTGATGACGCTGTCATGCGGTTCCTGCACGGCATGCACGCCGGTGACGACGGCTTCCTGCCCGATATACAAATGGCAAAAACCGCCGATCAGGCCCATGCCATAAAGCTGTCCCGCCTTTTCCTCAAAGCGGCGGATCAACAGCATATCGCGGTAAAACTTTTTCATTTCCTCCGGCGATGGGTCCGGGGATGCATTGGAAACGGCCCTCAACGCTGTTTTTTTGCCTGATGAATCTTTTGGTGCGGCGGCCACGCTTTTTCTCCTGAATAATCCTTCAAAAATATCAATTTAACGAACGTTAATGGCTACACCATTCCGATTCTTTTTGCCAGTCCCAACATCATGAAACCCAATAACCAGCAAGTGATATTTTTAACATAAAATTAAGCGTTTGTGGTCATAATAACATTACGATCAATCGCACGGGAGAGAAATTATGGCGGGATGCGGACCCAATGAAAGCACGGTTCTAAGCATGCAAGGCGTCGAATGCAGAAACAGAATCACGGGAATCGTAAACACAGCCTTCGTGAATCCCAACAGGACCTTCAAGGGACTGGGCTTTGACAAAGCCGGCCAGCCCTACGCCATGATCCGTGAGTACAATGGAAAACCATATCCCCTGGATGAGAAGGGACTGGTTGATACCATCAACCGTACCAGGGGCATGATCGAGGACCAGAAAAAGGCGGGCACAGATGATCCCGCCATGAGCGGCGGCGTGGGCCAGCTTCGAATGGGCCTGAGCGCCGTCCAGCAATATAAAATCGACCACGGGATGAAACTCGACACGCCGGACGTCACGAAACCTTCACAAGCGGTGACCACGCAAGAAGTACCCAGGATGTAGTGCAGGGCCATAAACGCACCTCAATACACATAATGATATAGTCATTCCTAATAAGAATCGGACGTGTTGTACTGCGGCATGACATACCCCGCACAACATGGACCTTGTTAAATCGTCCGATTCTTATTGGGAATGACTTTATATCTTGGGGAAAAGATCGATAGATGCGTTTTTAATCTTGGCATAACCTAAGACGAGCGTTATAAGGCTACCCTATACGTGTTCCCCGATAGCTCAGCGGTAGAGCATTCGACTGTTAATCGAATGGTCGTAGGTTCGAATCCTACTCGGGGAGCCATTTACCATTACCCCCCATTTTTGCGAAGGTTGCGAACGGTTCCG
>CAYGGT010000135.1:0-2682 GCA_964349475.1 uncultured Rhodospirillaceae bacterium | reverse complement strand
GCCCGCCGTAAGTCGCTACGGCGCAATGCCAGTATGTCAGAACAAGCATTGCGCCAGAAAGTCAGGGCAATGATGGAAGAAAAGAGTATTTCCATTCGTACTCTTGCCACAAAGCTCGAAACAGACCCCTCGAACTTGGCAAAAATCCTGTCTGGCAATAGAAACGCCGGAGAACAGTTGATTCGTATTCATGAATATTTGATGGAATTCCCCTCCATATAGAAGAAAACAGCCCCTACCAGTGAAGGTAAGGGCTGTTTCTATCTCTTTGTGTGGTCAGAAATTGGAGTTTTCTGGCCTCTCGCTATACCCCCGGTTTGATAACCGGGAATTTTATTACTAAACAGTGTAAAGATTACATCTTGTTTTTGAAATACCCATACGCAGCACCAACACCGGCGCCAAGAGCGATGAAAGGAACGGTGAGCGGCAGAATGGGCGTCAAACCAACCGCGATCACGACACCCGCGCCAATTTCAGCGCCTTTGGCAATGCCGGATTGTTTGTTGAAAGCGTCTTTTAATTCATTGAAGTTCATTTTACTCTCCTAGGGTTATTCGTTAAAAACCTGTACATCAGGTATATGAGAATTAAAGATTTTTCGTGCATATGTCAATAAAATTTATGGGATCATATTTATTATTCATTATCAACGCGATAGGCGCTAAAAATAGACGCATAACGAAAAGGATTCTTCATAGTGCCTGAACTTCCGGAGGTTGAAACCGTCTGCCGTGGTCTTGCCAAAATTTTGCCGGGGCGGGTGATTAAAGCCGTGCGGCAGAATCGCGCCGACCTGCGTATCCCGTTCCCGACGCGGTTGAAAACTGTTCAGGGCTGTAAAATTTCCGCCGTTGCCCGCCGCGCCAAGTATATTTTGCTCACCCTCGACGACGGGCGGACGCTGGTTGTGCATCTTGGCATGTCGGGGCGGTTGGTGGTTTACTCTCAAGGCAAAAAATACAGCCCTGAAAAACACGATCATATGATACTGACGATGGATGACGGCACGACGGTGGTGTTCAACGATCCGCGCCGTTTCGGGCTGGTGGCGCTGACAGAGACGGAAACACTGGCCCACCATCGTTTTTTCACGCATCTGGGGCCGGAGCCGTTCGATAAAAAATTCAGCCCCGCCGCCCTCGCCGAAAAGCTCGCGGGTAAAAAAACGGCGATCAAGCTTGCCCTCATGGACCAGCGTCTGGTGGTGGGCGTCGGCAATATCTACGCGTCAGAAGCGTTGTTCGAAGCCGGGATCAACCCGGCCCGCGCCGCGCAGTCGCTGCAACCGGGTGAAATAAAAAATCTGGTCCCGGCCATCCGCAAAACCCTGAAGGCCGCCATCAAGGCGGGCGGCTCATCGCTGCGTAACTACGTGCAGGCCGACGGCGAACTTGGCTATTTTCAGCACCGCTGGGCGGTCTACGGCAAGCAAGGCCGGAAGTGTCGCGGATGCACGTGCAGCATCGAAAAAACCGGCGGCGTGCAGCGCATGACCCAGGGCGGACGCTCGACCTTTTACTGCCCGGTAAAACAGAAGTAAGCCGTTGACAGAATCACCTGCCAAGTATAAAATATAATATGTCAAATTTAAGAAAAGAGCATCTTGTGCGGGATATAAAAGCGGCGGCGGATGGCCTCTGCGACCGCCATAGCCCGCTGCCTGCCGCGCAAGAACAACTCCGTCTTGGGGAGATCTTCGCCAAAGCGGGCGCCAGTCCGGAAGGACAAGAGCTTTTGCGCATTCTGGAAGAAAAAAACGTTCGGATTATCTTTTCAAGAGAAACAGACCTCGCCTGTTACAACTCTCGGGTCGTGGCAATAGAAGGCAAATACCATCCCTTGCCCCGAACGCAACAGATTCTGCTCAACCCCGATCAATACACCCTTTCGCTCAGCGCCTCCTTGCTGCACGAAGCGCGCCATATACAGCAGTGTCTCGGCGGCGTCTTTCGCCCAAACAAGCAAGTGTCCCCCTTTGACCTGGCCTGGTTCATCCGTACCGTTGAAGCAGATGCGGCAGCCAGCGCGATGATGGTCGCCTTCAGAATGAAACTCAACGGCGACGATGCTCTTTTTGCAGTGGACAGTGCTAACTTTTACGCAGGCATGCATCGGGCTGTTGACAAACAATACGCGCAAGACCCCACGTCCCTGCACGATGGCCGCCTTAAGAGAACGGCTTTCGATGCCTGGTTTTGCGAGAAACTAAAGTTCAACTACGACGACGAAACCATCCATCAGGACTGGAAGAACGTCTGTTCTATCCTTGACCGGCACCCGTACCACGGGCTGCAAAAAACCCCGCTGACCTGCGAAGACGTCGAAAAAACCGGCCTGGTCGGCGGCGAAACGGTGAATTACCTGACCTTGCCGGGCTTTCGCCGGCTGGATGACCCTTATTACAAAAGCGGCTTCGATAGATGGCAAGAAAAAGCTCTCGAAAAACTGACGGCCGAATGGGAAAACACGTTTCAGCCCCAGCAATCGGGCTTGGCAAACAAACCCGGGGCGCTTAAACTCCGTCCATGACAAGCTTTGAAAATATTCTGGTCGAACGGCGCGGCGCGGTCGGCATCATCACCCTCAACCGGCCGAAGGCGCTCAACGCGCTGTGTCAGGCGCTGATGGATGAGCTGGTGGAAGCGCTGGACGCTTTCGAAAGCGATTCCGGCGTAAAAG
>CAYGGT010000134.1:0-2690 GCA_964349475.1 uncultured Rhodospirillaceae bacterium | reverse complement strand
TATTCAAGAAGATCCGTAAGCGCTGCTACGATTGGGGCATCTCAAGCCGTCACTGTGGGTGCGGGAGGAACAGCAGCGGCGGCGGGCGGAAATGGCGGTGCGGGCGGGGCAACTTCTGTTGGCACTCTATTAGCGGGCGCGGGCGGCGGTGGTGGCGCGGGTGGCGGAACAATGAACGCCCCCGGCGCGGGAGGTGCGGCAACAGGCAACGGCACTTTTTCAATCCCGGGTCAGGATGGTTTCTGGAACCATAGTGGTACCGGCGCGACTTCATTCGGGGGGCATGGCGGAAGTTCATTCCTCGGGAAGGGAGGAAGGGGTAGGGGCGAGGTGAACGGGTTAGGCAGTCAGGGCGGAAAAGGAGCGGGGTCTGGTGGATCCAATTCCAATACAGCAGTCGCCCAAGTTGGTGTCGCAGGTAGCGATGGTTTTGTCATCATCACAGAGTTTTTGTCTTTATAGGTTAAAAAATGAAATATGCGGTCATCGAAAATGGACTTGTCACAAACGTAATACTCGCCGACGCGGGGTTTTCGCTTGCGGGAAAAACTCTGGTGCGAAGCGACACGGCAAACATCAATGACACATATGACGGAGCGGTATTTATCGCGCCTCCCGTGCCTCCCGCGCGGGAGCCGACAAAAACAGAAAAAATCGCCGCGATCGAAGCGCAGCAAACACCGCGCCGCGTGCGCGAGGCCGTGCTCGGAAAAGACGCCGGCTGGCTGGCAAGCCTTGACGAGCAAATAGTGTCATTGAGGGCGCAGCCATGAGCATGACGGCGGCAATCGGCGGGCTTCTTCTCACACTGGCGGGATTTTTTTCTTTCACGCGCAAGGCCGAAGCGGCCGCGCTGGCCTTTACGGGTAAAATCCCGCCGCAGCAAGTCCGCGCCCTGGCGGCCGCTCAGATCAAAAAATACAGCTTCAACGTCACCCCGGACATGGCGGCGGCCATCGCCATCATCGAAAGCGGTGATGTTTCTTTTCCCAGTAATGGGTGTAATCCGAAAGCGACGCGCTTCGAGGCGCATATTCCCGACACGTCCATCGGCTTGATGCAGACGCTTCTCGGCACGGCTCAATGGCTGGCAAAGGACATGGGCTATAAAGCCCTTGGCGTACCGACGCACAACGCGCTCCTGAACGGGGAGACGAGCCTGTATTTCGGACTGGCCTATCTGGATTACCTGTCAAAATATAAAAACGCCGGCCGTTCTCAAGACTGGATTGTCCAGTCCTATAACGCGGGGCCGGGCAGGGCGGCGTCCGCCTATCTCAAAAAATATAAAACAGCGCTGACATGGGTTCAGCAGAACGGGAGCAAGTAAATGCCGGCATTAATACTATGGTTGGTCGGCGGCGGTATCGCCGCAGCAGGGGCGGGGGTTCTCGCCAAAGGCACGGGTGACGCCGTGAAGGAAACCGGCAACACGGCGCTGAAACTTGCCGTCGCGGCAGGGGTCGGCTTTTTTGTACTCAAGAAAATGAAGGTGATCTGATGCTGGAAAACATCATCACGGCTTTAATTTCCGGCGGTATCACTGGATTGGTGACAGTTGCCACAATCAAAAACGACGTGAGATGGTTGAAACAAATTTTACAAGAGCATAAAGAAACCCTCGGAGAACACGCGGAAAGGCTGACCTTTCTTGAAAGAAACATTTGATGCTCACATTCCCCGATCAGCCTGATCTGGAACCCGTCTCTGACCGTCTTTACCGGCTTCGCAGCACCTACCTCTATCTCAACAACGACGGTTTTTTCCTGCGGATTAAAAAGGGCTACACGTCGGACGGCGCCAGTGTACCGCGCCTTGTGTGGACGCTGACCGGCATCACGCCCGACGGTCTGCACCGGGCGGCCGCCCTGATCCACGATTACATCTATGACCATGCCGGCCGCTTGCCGCCGCAGTCGTGCAGCAAGCTCTCCTGGACACGCAAGGAAGCCGATCAGATATTCCTTCGCATCATGCGGGAGGCCGGAGTCTCCAGTTTTAAAAGCGCCATCGCTTACCGCGCTGTCAGGGCTTTCGGCTGGACGGGCTGGAAATAACCTTCGGCTTTCTTTCACAAACATTATGGTGTATTATGTTCCGAATCATGAAAAAAGACGATCCAACAAAATTAAGCGTAACAGTGAGCGCGGCGGTAGCTGGCGGCGCCATGGCGGGTTTGCCAGGAGCCGTCATTGGGGGATTTATAGGGTATTTTGTTGGCGATCAGTATGAGAAGGAACAAGCCAAAGCTTCCAAAAAGAAAAAGCCAAAAAAATGACGCTTTTCGGAATAATAATGTCGCCCACGAAGGCCATGTTTGCATTTGGATGCATCTATAATTTTCTTTACCTGATTTTTTGTTATTTCAAGCAAAAACAGCCCGACATACTTCGGATATTCATGAATTTTGTTGGTGCTTTCGCTGTAGGAAATGGTGGAATAGCCATTTTAGCAGTTTTTTTTGAGGAAATGCGGCCGTTGATAGACCCCGTTATCGTTTATGGCGCATCTGGCATTGTCGGCGTGGTCTATGGACTGCAAGCCTTCGGAAAGAAGTTTAATTTTAGTGGCTTTTTCGAACGTATTGACAGTGCACAGCTTTAAATCTCCGGTTCATTCGTTTAATTTCTGCCGCCATGACTTCTGATACAAAAAAACGAATCCTAACTGGTGACAGAACCACTGGTCGG
>CAYGGT010000133.1:0-2702 GCA_964349475.1 uncultured Rhodospirillaceae bacterium | reverse complement strand
CGATAATGTTTGTTGTTTGGCGCTAAGGTTGCGACGGGCGCGATCCAGGGCAATCTGGCTGGATGTGCGTTCAATCTCAGCCTTGTTTTTCTGGATCGGAGGCTCTTTTCCAGCCTCGACTTTCGCAACAACGCTGTCACGCACTTCTGTCGCCAGCTTTTGCTCTTCTTCAAGAATGGTGACTTCCTGCTGTGCGGCGACAACTTCCGCAAAGGCAATCGTGACATCGCGGATAAGATCAAGCCCTGCTGCATCGCGGACATAGTGTGTTTTAGTCTTCTCGGCATCCGCCACGCGCACACGGTTTCCGCGCTTACCAGGCAGTTCCACCAGCTGTGAAACGCTGTAGGTATATTCAGCGCTGCTCGTCCCATCATAGGGGCCGCTGCCGTAGATATTTTCAGCCTCGATAGAAATTTCAGGATTTGGCAGCACACCTGCCTGCGACTGACTGGCGGTGGCGGCATCCGCCCGCGCCGAAGATGCCCCCAAGGCAGGAGAATTTTCCAAAGCCCATACAACGGCCTGATCCAGCACAAGCAAGGCAGGTGCGACAGGCGTTTCCCGAACGATTGGCTTGGTCGCAGACTGTTCCTGGGCATAGGCAGGAAAAGCTGGCGGCAGCGAAACCGCCGCCAGCAAACCTGCCAGAATGAATGATTTTGTTTTCATGTCTGGCTTTTCCTTTTTATTGGCCGCGTTTAGACAGCCAGTCACGCATAAAGGCGATTTCCGCCTCCTGCGCCTGGATGACGTCTTGCGCCAGTTTTTTCACTTGCGGGTCTTTCCCGTGCGCCAGTGCCAGTTTCGCCATGTCGATGGCGCCCTGGTGGTGCGGGATCCTGCCGCGCATGAAATCGGCATCGGCGTCGCCCGTGGGGGCCACACTCATATTTTCATGCATGGTTTTCATGGCAGGGGCATAAATATCTTTCGTGCCATGGCTCATCTTGGAATGATCCATGCCCGACATCTCGCCCTTGGCTTTTTTGGAACACATCATGCCCTTGCCCTCCGACATACCGGCGCAGCATGGGCAGCCTTCTTTCATGTCTGCACAGCAGGAACAGGACATTTCACCCTTCATGTCCATGGTCGCAGAGGCGCCGCCCGCAGTTTCAGCGGGTGTCGAAGATTGGGGTTTTAGGGTTGTAGAACAGGCTGACAATGACAGTATTGCCAGCACGATGAGTGCGGGACGCATAGCCCCGGATAGAAGCGTTGTCATAGGAATATCTCCTCGTTTGATTGAAAAATGCGTAATGCAGGTTCCTGTCGCTTTTGCAAAGCGACTTTACGGATTTAAGTCTTTCGACTTAGAACCCGTTTAAATCAAACGAGGGATTTGGGAGGGCGCTTGAAGCCCGATAAGATATCGCCGTCTAAACTTGTATCGACAGCTGTATATGACATGCCTGCAACAGTGTCACTCATCATCAGACCCATGGCAGGCATGGCAACGTGGGAAACGCAGCAATGGCCGCACGTCAGGCACAAATGCTTGCCGTCTTTTGTACCGCCATTGTCGTCTTTGTTGGCGGCGCCGTCATGGCAGTCATCCATCGACGACATATTCTTTTCAACAGAGATGCTTTGAGCGCATTTTTGCGCGTCAAAAGCGTGCGCGGCGGCTGAAAAACCGCTGAAACCAATCGCAAAAATGAGCAAGAAAATTAAAGCACGCATGATCGAAGCATAGCATGAAGTAATTAAAAAACAATGAGTTGCTCGTGACGCGTAAGATTTCTTGATTTTTTAAAGGCCATATCAAGAGTTTAGATCAACGCGCACCCTCGTTTTTAGTTGACCGGTCAGGCGATAAAGATTTGCCAGATTATTTAAGTTGCCATTCCGGGAAGGAGCGCTTCGTTGCCTGTCATGTTTTGCTGAACGCTATACATCCATCAAGATTGCCGGGGCTGGTAAATCACTCATAGCATCCTCGCAGCTTTTTACTCACACCCACGCCCCAGATTTTGCGGTGTTAGCCGTAGACACAATAAACAGTCATTCGTTATATTGAGATGAATTTAGCGGCGCGTGTCGTTCACACCGCCATTCAAGTCTGCTGTAAGCGCAGACTGAGAGAATAACGTCAAATATCGCCGCATATGGCGCGGGATTGATAATGGTCTTCCCCCCGAAAATCGGATCATTTGAAGAGAGAGAATCCGGTTAATTTAACGTAACCAACCGGAAGAAAAGATGAAGAGAACACGATTCACGGAGGCGCAGATCGCCTTTGTTTTGAAGCAAGCTGCCCATCGCAAAGAGCTTGTGGATTTTCTGCGCAGAATATTTCAGGTCAGCATCCGCCGCGCGTGCGGCGCGATGCGGGCCAACCGCGGCAGCTATCACTACAAGCACAGGAAGGATGGTCAGGCTGTTCTGGTCAAGCGTATCAAGGAAGTGGCCGGGCTGCGCATGCACTACGGCTACAAGCGCATTTACATTTATCTGCGGCGGGAGGGATGGCTCGTGAATCACAAGCGCGTGTACCGCCTGTATTGTCAGGAAGGCCTGCAATTACGCCGTAAAAAGCCCAAGCGCCGCGTGGCGGCAAAGAGGCGGAACGACCGGCTGCCGATCAAAGCCGCGCATGATACGTGGTCGATGGATTTTGTTGCCGATAATCTTTATAACGGCCAGAAGCTGCGTTGCCTCACCATCGTCGATGCTTTCAGCAAGCTGTCGCCGGCGAT
>CAYGGT010000132.1:0-2725 GCA_964349475.1 uncultured Rhodospirillaceae bacterium | reverse complement strand
TTTTCCCCCACCAGCGTGGAAACCACGGACAAGTTTTCGGTCGATAATCTGGACGTGGCGGGCATTCTCGATGCGGCTTCGATCACCGAGGCTGACATCATGGCGGGAAATTACGACTTCGCCGAAATTGAAATTTTCATGGTGAATGTCACGGATTTAAGCCAGGGCAGCATCACCCACCGGCGCGGCTGGTTGGGGGAAGTCACGCTGAAGAATGGCCAGTTCATCGCCGAAGTGCGTGGGCTGGCGCAAAAACTCAGCCAGAACATTGTCGAGCTTTACACGCCAACTTGCCGCGCCGTGTTCGGCGATGCTCGCTGTAAAGCGAACCTCGCCAGCTATACATTCAGCGGCGCGGTAAACAGTGCCGCCAGCCGTCAGAACTTCAGCAACACCGCCATGACACAGGCGGCGGGGTATTTCTCCGGCGGGGAAGTGCAATGGCTGAGCGGCGCGAACGCCGGGCGGCGCATGGAGATCAAGGAGTTCTCGAACACGCAGTTCACGCTGGCGCTGCCCATGCCCAACACTGTGACTGTGGGGGACACGTTTAACGCCATTGCAGGCTGCGACAAAACCTTCGACGCCTGTGTTTCCAAGTTCAACAACGCGGTGAATTTCCGGGGCGAGCCTTACGTCCCCGGCATGGACAGGCTGCTCGCCACCGCAGCCACGGCCAATGATTTGCAGAGGGTTTAATGCCCGTTTTGTTGCATAAACTGCTTTATTTTACCCGATTTATTGCGCATAATGGGGTATGGAGAGATGTTTATGCCCGATTTATTGCCAAAGCAGCCCGAGGTAATTGTTTCCGATGCAACCACGACCGAGATGGTGTCGCGGAGCGTTAAAAGCGGAAAATTGCGTAAGCTGGCCTCGCGTCTTTATACTTCCAACCTAACGGACCCGCCAGAAGCGATTATAAGACGCAACCTCTGGCAGATCGTCGGCCAGTTTGTGCCGGAAGCATTAATAGCGGATCGCACCGCCCTGGAGTTAAAGCCTGCGCCGGATGGTTCGATATTCATTATTTCGGATCGCAAGCGTGATATTGAACTGCTTGGTATTACGATCCGGCCACGCAAAGGCCATGCGCCATTGCCGGATGATAGGCCGTTCATGGATGGGCTTCGCCTAAGCTCGCAGGCGCGGGCCTATCTGGAGAACATGCGCATTTCCCGCCCGCGAAAAGGCGGCGCGCCGCGAACGCTTTCCAGATCGGAGATCGAAGAAAGGCTGGATACCATCCTGCGAAGATCTGGAGAGCAGGCTGTTCAGCAGCTTCGTGACGAGGCACGCAGACTTGCGCCGATGCTGGACCTGGAAAAAGAATTCAGGCTGCTGGATGATTTGATTGGAACCTTGCTCGGCACACGCGATGCGCCTGTTACGTCAAAAACCGGCATCGCCCGTAAAAGCGGCGAGCTTTACGATCCCGGCCGCCTGCAATTGTTTGAAGTGCTGCATCGCGCTTTGCATGAGACACCGCCGATGTTGCGCCATGCCCCCTTGGCTACGGAAACGCTGGCTTTTTATGAAGCCTATTTCTCAAACTTCATTGAAGGCACCGAATTCGCGGTGCGCGAGGCGGAGGAAATCGTCTTTGAAGGAAAAGTTCCGAATGACCGGCCAGCCGACGCGCATGACATACTCGGCACCTATCGGATCGTTTCCAACACCAGGGAAATGCAACGCATACCAAAGCGTTTTGAGGATTTTCTGACGCTTTTGAAACAGCGTCACGCGGTCATCATGGTGAAGCGGCCCGAGAAATTGCCTGGACAGTTCAAGGTGGAAGATAACCGCGCGGGCGGCACGCTGTTCGTTGCGCCTGAACTGGTTCAAGGCATACTGAAAAAGGGATTCGAGTTCTATCAAAGCCTGGACGCGCCGTTTCACCGGGCCGTGTTCATGATGTTTCTGGTGGCCGAAGTGCATCCTTTCGCCGATGGCAACGGGCGCATCGCCCGCATCATGATGAACGCGGAGCTGGTGGCGGAGAATGAGCAGCGCATCATCATCCCGACGGTGTACCGGAATAATTATCTGGTGGCGCTGAAAGCATTAACGCATAACCAGCAGCCGCAGGCGCTCATCCGCACACTGGATTTCGCGCAACGCTACACAGGCAAGGTTGATTGGAATGATAAAACGATCAGCCAGCGGATTTTGGAAGCGACCAATGCGTTTATCGATCCTGCGCAAGCAGACCTGCAAGGCATTCGCCTGAGATTGCCCGATGACACACTCATCGCGGACATAAAAGCTATTTAGCCGCCACAACTTATTTTCTCAAGGCCGCAGCAGCAAACGCTCTGCGGCTTTTTTTATGATTCAAGGATTATGGCAATGTTGAACAATCACATTATTGTTGCCCAGGCCCGCACCTGGCTGGGCACGCCGTTTCACCACCAGGCGCGGCTGAAAGGCAAGGGCTGTGACTGCCTCGGCCTGATCACCGGCGTGGTGGGTGAGTTGGGCTTGCAGGACAGGAACGGCCAGCCGCTCACGGGCTATGACGAGGTGACCTATTCGAAAGAGCCGGACGGCGCGTATTTGACGCAAAAGCTCACCGCCTTGCTGGATGAAGCGCCGGTGGCGCAAGCGCAGCCCGGCGACCTGGCGCTGTTCACCGTGCGCGATAATCCGCAGCACCTGGCGATTCTGACTGATTATGAAGGCGGGCTTGGAATGATCCATTGCTACGCCCAGGCGCGCCGCGTGG
>CAYGGT010000131.1:0-2765 GCA_964349475.1 uncultured Rhodospirillaceae bacterium | reverse complement strand
CGTATTCGGATTGCTTGTAGTCACCGCGCAGCAGATCGGCGACAGACCAGATGAAGGAAGAGAGATTCGGGTTGGCCATTGTTATGGGGTGCTTTCCGGGTGATGAACGATGCAAGGGAGCGCTATTTTACTGCCAGCCCGGAAGTATCTGTCACTCAAGTGTTTTGGGCAATGGCATTGAAGAATTGAGGTTGCGGCCTTCAAAGTGAACCGCGCCAGGCCGGGAAGGGGTGTCCGGCTTTTCGGCCCGTCGCCCCGCGCCTGTTGCAATATTACAGTGGCGTTCATATTTCGCCTTCCACTTCGCTTTCGGAGCCATCGAAACATGCGCCTCGCCCAGTCATGGGTTTTTTATCCGTCACATCCGTAACACCGTCACAAGCGGCAGAAGAGCTGGGGTTTTTAGAAAGTACATCCGTCACATCAGACACGTTTGCCGTCACAAATGGGTGTCCTGCCGTCACATCTTCTCTTCCATCAGAATATTATCACCGCCACCATCGCCACAGGGGTTGTTCAGCCCATTACCCCCGTAATGGTCCGATGTGACGGATGTGACGGATGTGACGGCATCTGTGACGGATGTGACGGCATTAGCGCCGGATAGATTATCGCATAAACTGTGGGTTTCTGCCGGTTGTGACGGTGTTACGGATGTGACGGCATTTTCTGCGGGTTGTTGCGGTGTTACGGACAAATCGGTGTTTTCCGATGTAGAGGTCCGCATGTCGGCAAAGTCGGCAAGCTTATACCCCTTCAGAGTCTCCGTATTCGGCGTCTCCGTATTCGGCGTCTCCTTAACGATCCTGATCGTGCGTGGCGTTATTTTGTAGCTTGCCAGGCAGCGTGCAAGCGCTTGTGGCGTTATGGGCCTGCCACCCGAATAGGTGGCCCAGGGTTTTTCACCGTCGGCGATTAAAGCTGTAATCAAAGCCCCCGTCGAAAGCTTGTCCGCACCGGTGGCCTCGAATGCGCTTAAAATATCGGCCAGCAAGCTTTCCCGCAGGGCGGCTTCTGCGTCAGCGTCAGCCTTGGCAAATATAGCTTTCGCCGCATCCTGCCCGCGCTGATCATCAGGAACCGCGTCCGCCTGGGCGAGCAGATCGCGCGCAGTACCGGTCAGCGGCGCGCCCCAGGCAACTGCGGTTGCGATTATTTCCGGATTCGCGGGCAATTGGCGCTGATCGAATTGATAGCCGAATCCGCCATCGTCTGGCCCGATGTTTGATTTTGCGCGAACCAGAATACGCCCATCGTCATTCTGGTTTTTTGCGGCAACCATCACGACACGCGGAACCGCGCCGAATGCCAAAGAGCCGGTAATTCTGTCCAACGGACTGCCACCGGCTGAACCTTTTGAGAGATGCGTAATTCCCAATAATGCGCAGCGAGTATGCGCCGCCAGATCGGCCAGCGGCTGCAATCCGCGCCGTGTTTCCGCATTTTTATGGGAGTCCCCCGCAATGGCGCTCACGATTGGATCGACGATAAGCAAACCAATTTCGCCTATGCAGCTCATTCTTCTTTGAAGAATATCTATATCTTTGGCGGGGTCGAAGGATCGAGATTTACCGTCACAGATCACGTTATCCACAAAGTAGATTCGATCCAGATCAGCACCGGCCAATATCAACCTAGGGACAAGCGTATCCGCCGGAGCATCTTCGCCAGACCAGATAATGACATTTCCGACCGGCGACTTGGTACCATCTGGCCAGCGCCCGCCGGTCGAAATTGTGGCAGCGAAATTCATGGCGATTGAGGTTTTACCTGTCCCTGGCGTCCCCCCAAGAATCTGCATTTTGGCCTCTGCCAGCCATCCGGTCCAAATCCACTTAATCGCCTCGGGCTTAACGCCGCTGGCGCATAACAGACTGACTGTTGGGCCGTTGTTTCCAGCATCAGTCGCCGATGCTTCAAGTCTATCCCGGTCCGCCGGATCGTCCATGTCAAACGCTTCAGCGTCTAATGCCTGTTCAAGATTAATTGGTTCATTCATGGGTGTACCTGATCATTAAAATCCATACCTGCAATCCGTGGACGGATAATCCGAACAGCCCGCCCGGCGGTGCGCCATCGCTTTGCACAAGCCACCGCCGCCTCAAGCCCGGCTGGATCATGATCCGCGAAAATGGATAAACTTTCGACGGCTGGCAGTGCGGGGAAGCCCGCTATGCCGCCAGCACTGCCAAGTGCCCAAACGGAGCCAGCGCCCGCCTGTATGACGCTCAGGCACGTCTCAATGCCTTCTCCAATACCAAGCCGCGGGGCACAATCCGGTGACAGCTTGATTGCCGCGCCACGGCACACGCCCAGCATTTTGCGGTCGATTTTTTGGCCGTCTGGCGTCAAAGCGGTCCGGTGGATGCCGCGGGGTTCATTCGTCAGAATGTTCCTGTAAAGGGCCACCATGCAGGGCAAACGCGCTCCATCCCCAAACGGGCAGGCAGGATGAAATCTCAGGACATGACTCATATCGCCTGCAAGTGCGATGCCGCGTGATGCAAGATGTTTTGCTGCCAGAGTCTCATGGATAGCGCGCGAAGCCGCCCAGGTTTTCAGAGCGTAGTCCGCATTTGATCTATCGGGTGCCGCCTGTTGACGCACGGGAGGGACGTATGCCCTATCAGTCTGTAGGCCCAGCCGGTCCTTGACGTAATCGCGGCACGCCCTCCAGTCGTCGCCCGCGAAAGAATTAACGAGAAAGCCGTCCGGCGCGTTCGGATCAAGCCGGATCGAAAGTGAGCGGTCACGCGGTCCATGGC
>CAYGGT010000130.1:0-2812 GCA_964349475.1 uncultured Rhodospirillaceae bacterium | reverse complement strand
GTCCGACTACAATAATTTCGCAGACTTCGTGGCCGGAGACATCACCCTTTCCCCGACCTTCATCACCAACACGCTGGATGCCGGAACGGCGGTAACGTTACAGGCCAGCAACGACATCACGATCAATAACGACATCATCGCCAATAATGGCGGCGGCAACGGAGGCACGTTCACGCTGCAGGCGGGCCGGAGTATCCTGTTGAACGCCGATATCACGACAGATGACGGCGATTTGAACCTTTATGCCAACGAAGATCTCGCGGCGGGCGTGATTGACGCCCAGCGCGATGCCGGGGCGGCCGTGATCACCATGGCGGCCGGCACGTCGATCAACGCCGGGACGGGCGCGGTGACCATCCGCCTTGATGACGGCACGGGCAAGACCAACCAGACCGCGGGCGATGTGACGTTAAGGGATATCACCGCCGGGTCTATATTTGTGCATAATAAAAATACAACCGGCGACATCGTGCTGGCCGCCGGTACGCTGACCGCCAGCGGTGCGGGAGATGCCCTGACGCTGGTTTCCGCCCGGAACTTCATCAATAGCGCGGGCGCCGGGGCGCTGAGCACGCTGGCCGGGCGCTGGCTGGTGTACAGTGCCAACCCGGCCAGCGATACGATCGGCAGTCTGGCCAATGCCTTCCGCCGCTTCACCTGCACTTATGGCGGGGCGTGCCCGGTTCTGGGCGCAGGCAACGGACTCCTTTATTCCTATACGCCCACGCTGACGGCCACGCCCGATGCGATCGCTGACCTTGTTTACAGCGCCGCCGCGCCTAACCTGACGGCATATGCCTACACGCTTTCGGGCTATCTGGGCAGCGATTCCGGGGACGATGTGATAGGGGGATCGATCGACGGAACGACGACCTATCTGCCTGGGGCGGCGGCGGGAACTTATAATATCAATTATGGCGTCGGCGCACTCTCCTCAGCGATGGGATATGGTTTTACTTATGCTAATAACGCGGCCGCGTTTACGGTTACCAGCGCTCCTGCCGCTCAGATCAGCAACAATTACGACGTCCAGAATGCTACTTGGGACTATGGCGCGACCGTTGCCCCCCCGGCCGGAGAAGTGGAAATTCCGGGGGTTTCTGGAAGCACAAGCCGCCCGGCCACTGCGGCTTCTGTAAGCACTATGCAAGCAGAGGAAAGCGCATCGACTGATTACCTTATGCGCGCTTCATACGTTAGTGGGGACGCCGCTGCATCTCTTCTTCATGAAGGAACGTTTGTATTCAACGAGAGGGGAATTACCAAGGTTCTGGACTATGGCTATACGCCCAGAGTTGGCGACGAGATCAGAACGACGGACTCCGGATTTGCTTTCCATGACGGTGAAAATGCCCTTGTCAAAATGACTAAAAATTCGGAGATGGGCGTTAATAAGCTCTTTTTTACCCCCGAGGGGAAAGACGAGCACTATTACGATGTCAGGAAGGGCGCCATAGGATTTTTCTCCGATAGTGAAAAACACAAGGGAGAATTCAAGACGATTGTTCCGGGTATCGCAGTCAAGGTAACGGGTACATGTTATATCGTGGACCAGAAGCCCGAAGTGAAAGCAACGAACATTACTTTGTTCGGCGGCTCGATTGAGCTCTATATAATCGGCAGCCTTATCAAGCTGTCCAGCCCTATACAGATGGTCACGGTCAGCACGCAATCTTCCGCCAAGGGCCCGGTTACGCCTGTGCCGCTAACCATGTCTCAAGTGCGATCCATGTACAGTCCTGATATCATTCCCTCACGTGAAGAACTGATAAAATGTGGTGTTGACGCCAAGGATATTTAGAATCTAAACTCTCACATGACAAAAAATGGCTTTATAAGCCTGTTCAGGCTTCCTTCTCTGGCGAAGCTCCCACCGGAACTGGAAAACGCCTTCCAGGAAGAACAGGAAAAAAATTTCGTTAAGTTTCTCCGGTCTGTGCTGGTGTTTGGACTGTTTGCCTACGGAATTTCGATGGCTTGGGATTCTGTCATGGCACCCAAGATTTTTATGAATCTCTTGTCACCGCGCCTTACTATGATCGCGCTCTTTGCAATCGCGTTCCTTTCGGCCTTTCACAAAAATTTCTACAAGATCGGTCATTATGTGGGGATGGTTTTTATCATACTCCTCATGTTGAATATAACCTGGGTTCAGGGGTTGCTTGAGAAAGGGTTGGAAGAAGGTTACGGGATGCTTATTACACCCGGAACAACGACGTCTGTCATCGTTTTCAGCGGGGCTGAAATGGGATATGGAGCATTACTGACTCCGCTTCTCATGCTGCCTTTGGGGTTCTCGGCGCTGCATTCGTTTATCGTGTCGGCTATAACGATTATTCTCGTCAATATCGGGATGCACCAGACCAGCTTGCCTTCCGCCTTTGTTCAAACGTCCAATTCAGTTTTTATAAGCATCGGCATATTCACGACCATTCTGGCATTTCTGGTCAATCAGCAACGCCGCGCGGCCTTTGTCCTTGAGCACAATCTGGTCATTGCGCGCGATGAAGCACAGGAGGCCAACAAGGCCAAGTCTACATTTCTGGCAACAATGAGCCACGAGGTGCGTACCCCGCTTAACGGCATTCTGGGGATGGCTAACCTGTTGCTTGATACGCGGCTGGATAAGCAGCAGGCGCATTATCTCCAAACCGTCAAGTACTCTGGAGAGACTCTTCTGGCGATGCTTAACGATATCCTGGATTTCTCCAAGATGGAGGCAGGGAAATTCGACATTGAAAAGCTGGATATCGATTTGGTCAAGCTGACCAACAGCGTTGCGGATATGATGCGCTCACGCGCGCAGGAGAAA
>CAYGGT010000129.1:0-2818 GCA_964349475.1 uncultured Rhodospirillaceae bacterium | reverse complement strand
GCACAACGACCGCGGCGAGCCGCGCCTGCAAATCAACGCGCAAAACTGCGTCCACTGCAAGACCTGCGACATTAAAGACCCGACCCAGAATATCAACTGGGTCGTCCCCCAAGGCGGCGGCGGGCCGAATTATTCGGGGATGTGAAAGCGATAAAGTCACTTTTTCTTAAACAAATCAGCGCTGGACAGCTTGCCTGGTTTCCAGTCCGGATTTTTAGGCGCGGCGTCTTTCGAGGCGCCGGTGAAAGGTTTCCAGCCGCCTTCGGGCTGCGACAGGCGCTCCAGCACGATACCGAAAGTCTTCGCACTCCAGATGAGCCCGACATGGCTTGAGGATACTTCGATATTTTCAGCTTGCAGTGCCGCGGGATTGAGGCAGGCGCGCCACCCGGCAATACCGTCCTCTTTCGAAAAGATGGATGTTGTCGGCACCGGCGGTGGGGTCAGGACGCGCTGCGCCATGTCCTGCTCATCCAGCGACAGATCGGTTTTGCTCAACATTTTGACGAATACGCTCAAAGGATTTGGCACAGCATTTTTTGCCATCCCGACTCCGAACGGCGTACCGACTGTCATCACGCCCCGCACCATCTCGGGAAATTCCCGCGCCAGCTCCCGCGCATAAATACCGCCGAGACTGTGGCCGATCAGCGTCACTTTGCGATTGCCGTTTTCCTTGAAAACCTGTGCCAGCCGATCCCGCAGATGAGCGGTTGTTCTATCGTTCAGGCCCATGTTGCGGCCGCCTTCCCAAGCGCAAGCCTTATAGCCTTTTTCAGTCAAAGCTTTCCGCAGCGGCTCCGTCATCCTGTCATCTGCCGCAAATCCCGGCAGAATCAGCACCGGATGCCCATCCCCAGACGGCGCCCTGGCAAGACAATCGTCCCAGACTCGCTGGAGTTTTTTATATTCGGCGGCGCTTCTGAAGCTTTCCGTCAGATTGAGCAAACGCCTCTTCCACTCAGCCATATCTGCATCCTCTTGAAAATACTTCAAGTATTGTGACAATTATTCGGTCTTTTGCAATAAAAAACTGCTGGCACGCCATTAAATGACCCTACCTTAAAAGATACTGGCGATGGACTCCCCCTGGTTACGGGTTGTTAATAACTATGTGAGACCCTGTAAGTATGGTCCATTGCAGTGCCGGAGGGCTGATAAAAGTGCGCGAATTCAAATTTTTGTATGCCTTCGCCCTCATCACTGCCCTGGCAGCAACCGCCGGGGCCTGCGCCCAGAGCGAAGTCCCTGCCCCCATCGCAACCGTATCCTTTACAGAATCATCTCTTCCTTCGGGCAAAACGCTCTCTGGCGGCTATTTGGCGGGCCGGTTTGCCCAGCGCCAGCAAGATTGGGATGCCGCTCAAAATTATATGGGCGGCGTCCTCGCCCAGGATCGTGAAAACGACCTGCTCATGCAAAGAACGTTTTTGCTGGCGCTCGGTTCCGGCAATTTTTCGCGGGCGAAATCTTTGGCGGAGAAAGTTTCCCGTACTGAAGAAAGCGCGGAACTGGCGCTGATTTTCCTAAGCTGCGACGCCATCAGCCGCGATAATTTTACAGAGGCCCTTGGTTATCTGAATAAATTGCCGACGGAAGGTTTCGGCCAATATACCAAGCCCCTCCTGACCGCTTGGTCGCTGGTTGGCCTCGGCAAAAAAGACGAAGCGATGGCGCTGCTTTCCGCCAATGCCGATCCTACCGATCCGACTTATCTCATGCACGTGGGCATGATGGAAGAACTGGCCGGCAACATGGAAGCCGCGAAAACAAAATATAAAGCCGCAATGGCAAGCGGACTCGATCTTCACACGGCCGTCATGGTCGGAAATTTCTTTGAGCGGTACGGCCAGCCGGAAGTTGCCAACAGTATTTACCGCAGCCTGGATACCATGTATCCGCTCAACCCCTTTATCAGCGCCATGGCAGCGCGCGATCCGAAACGCATCATCACGCCGAATATCGCCCGTGTGGCGGACGGTGCGGCGTTGGTCATGTTCGACCTGGCGGCCCTCCTCCACAGTAAACGCGCCTATGACAGCGCCCGTATTTACGGCAGCATGGTGCAAATCCTGGACCCGCAGTCCGCTTTTGCCAAACTGCTGATGGGAGATATCGCGGCGCTGCATAATCAGTACAGCAAAGCCATTGACGATTATAACGCCATCGACGCCAAATCTCCTGTTTTCTGGCTTTCCCGCATGCGCCTTGCGGAAGCTTATGAAGCCAGCGGGCAGCTCGCCCAGTCTATCGGCATGCTGACAGACATGTCCAAAACCGCCGCGACCCGCACCCAGGCGCTGGTGGCCCTCGGAGATATTTATCGCAGAAATGAACAGTTTATCACCGCCATCGATGCCTATGATCAGGCTCTTGCCGGCCTGGCACCCGTCACCGAAGATCACTGGCCGATACTCTATGCGCGGGGCATCGCCAGAGAGCGCGTTGGTCAAAGGGACCTTGCGGAAAAAGACTTGCTGCAAGCGCTGTCGTTCCAGCCCGACAATCCGACGATCCTGAATTTCATTGCCTATAGCTGGGCCACTCAAGGCATTCATCTGGATAAAGCGCTCGTCTATGCCAAGCAGGCCGCAACGATCCGGCCCGATGACGGATATATCCTCGACAGTTACGGCTGGACCCTTTTCCGGCTGGCAAAATACGAGGAAGCGATCATCTGGCTGGAACAGGCCGTCGAACAGGTGCCGAATGACTCAACGCTGCTCGACCATCTGGGCGACGCCTACTGGCAGATCGGCCGCAAAAATGAAGCCCGGCATCAATGGAAACATGCCAACGACCTGAGCCAGGACCCATC
>CAYGGT010000128.1:0-2823 GCA_964349475.1 uncultured Rhodospirillaceae bacterium | reverse complement strand
CATCAGGGTTGTGGCTTTCTTGATCACTTCGCTTGTAATGACGTCTGTGGTAATGGGCGTGGCCGTGTCTTCGGGCGTATCCTGATCGCCGATGTGCCGCAGGGCAAGGGTCAGGTCACCCATCATTTCGGCAAGGCTCAGAATTTCGCCGCCCTCTTTCGTCACTTCCAGCGTCACGGTCTTGGAAACCTTGGCTTCGCGCGACTCTTCTTTCGCGCTCTGGTCGACGGCCAGAACCTTGATGTTGCTCAACACCGTCTGGCTGGCAAACCGCTGCGCCACTTCCAGCGCGTACTCGGTGATGTCCCCTTTGAGTTTGGGAGAATAGGTCAGTATCACGTCGACATAGTCGCCCACGGAAACAAACCCGCCCGCCACAGCCTGCGGCTTGACCGCGATGGCGACGCCGCGCATGCCGGGAGAAATGGAGGCCGCCAGAAAGTTGCTGCCGCCCTTGACGTCGGGGATCAGCGCCTGCGTCGTGACGGGTTCGCCCGACTCGATGCCGCGCCGGAGCGGCGCGTCATACACGCTCAGCTTTTTTTCGTCGGGCTGTTCGGAACGCTTGTATACACCTTTAAATACGGAGGTTTCGGGCCACGCCTGCCAGCGGACGTCTTCGGGCTTGAGCTTCTCGCCGGTGACGAGTTTTTTGTTCGCCACCAGTATTTCAACGGAAGCCATCTGTTTAGATGAGCCGCCTTCGGGTGAAAGCACAGCCTGCACGATCAACGCGACAATAACGGCGAAAACGGCCGCGCCGCCCATGATGATCATCATATTCTTATTCATGGCATCTCCCCAAAACGAATAGTCCCCCGCACCATGGTGCACGAAGCGGCTCCCGTCTGGCAAGGAAAAATTAAGGATTGTTAATGAATTACTTTCAGGAGCTCATCCAGCACATACCGGACGAATCCGGTATGTAAAAGCGCGGCCCACGCGCCAAAGCTTATGGCAACGCCGTAAGGCACCGCGTTTCTGCCCTCCTGCACTTGCGCTATCCAGCCGCCCACCTGCGGGTTTTGAAAAGGCTTTCTCTTGCGGATCAGTAAAGACAGCGCCGCGAGCAGACCTCCCGCCAGCGACATATAGAAGAGATAGGCCGCAAGCCCCTTAAACCCTACCCACAGGGCCAGCGCGGGGCCCAGCTTGGCATCCCCCCCGCCGATCATGCCGGAGGCGAACATGGCGTAGGTGACCACAAACATGCCAACAGCCGCCCCCAGATGCTCCCACCAGCGGCCGAAATCATCGGGAGACAGCAGGAAAGCCGCAAAAAAGAGCGCGACGATCGTAATGGAATGGCTATTGGGGATGCGCAGCGACCGGACATCCGAAACGGCGCTGAAGACCGATACAAAAAACGCCGCACATGCAAAAACTGCCGTCATCATTTGACTAAAATGCCATGATCCGCGCGCAAAAGAAAGAACCCGCTCCTTTTTCAAGGAACGGGTTCTTTTTAGAAGTTTCTGGCTTACGCCAAAACCCTTCAGAAGTTAGTTCATACGACTGCCAACATCAGCATCAAGGCCGCCGAACATCAGCGCCAGAGTATCACCGAACGTGAACACGATGGCGCTGATTGCAACAGCAATACCAGCAGCGATCAGACCGTATTCAATAGCCGTAGCGCCTTCTTCGGAACGAATGAAAGCTTCATGTTTTGCCCAGAGTTTCAGCATGGTTTTTCCTCCTAAAAGATTACTAGAACAGATCTAAAGTCCTGTGGATGATTCACGAAAGCAGGTAAACCCCCAACCACATATCTTCATGCTACAATGGAAGTAGTTAAAGTAAAGTTAAAAAACCCTTTTGAAATGGTTAACGCGTGAAATTTCTTTCGGGAAATATCTTGCAGTAGCGGGGTTTACCAGACTGTGCGCAGAAGAAAAAAATTAATGCGCAACCCCGCAATCAAGAATCGCAAGAGCAAAAAACAGATTTTCAGGGAATGCGGGAGATGGCGGCACAACGCCGGAGAGCACTCAGATTCTATCGATGATAAAGGTTCTAACGTTCTCATAAAGAAGGAAAGTTGTGTCGCCGAGGGAAAACACCATAGCGGAGATTGTGACGGCAACACCGGCTGCTATAAGGCCATATTCGATAGCGGTGGCGCCCGCGTCCGCGCACAGGAAGGCTCTTTGTCTTGCCCAAAATCCCGACATCATACCCCCGTATGGCACATCTTCATTTTAGCATCTTTTTCGTTAACTTTTGGTAAATGATGAATTTTGAACAGTTAATTTTTTACTAACAAACGGGTCTATCCCCCTCTCCCGCCCTGCGGGAGAGGGCAAGGGGTGAGGGTGTCTTTGCCCGACAGAGGGACTTGCAGGTTTTAAAAATGCGCCTTGCGGCGCACACCCTCATCCTGACCTTCTCCCGCAAGCGGGAGAAGGAACAGGAAGGCGGGATTATGGCAGGAAAAAACCATTTTCAGCGCCGCCGCTACGGGTCTATATTGTCCATATGTCAGACGGCAACAAAGACCCCCTGAAGCAAAGAAAGCCGCATATCAGCAGCACCGACCTGATACGGTCATACATCATCAGCATGCTGATCTCGGCGCCGTGTCTGGGGCTCACAGTTTATCTCACACAATTCAAGGTCGAATGGTGGTACGCGCACGGCATCTTCGCGGCCATTCTCGTGCTGTCCTTCATCAACATCATGGCGCTTATTCTTCTCGATCAGGCGCAGTACGACGTGGGGCGGATGACCATCCCCTCGCTCATCGCGGTGATCGGCCTTGTGCTGTTCTTCGTCATTCTTGAGGGGCTGTCGCGCTTTTTCCCGTGGATCGGTTACCGCTGG
>CAYGGT010000127.1:0-2825 GCA_964349475.1 uncultured Rhodospirillaceae bacterium | reverse complement strand
TGTTCGGCGTCAACCGCTGGGTCACCGGCGAAACCTTCTACCGCGCCAAAGACGTGATCAGACTGATTGATCATTACAAGATCGACCACACCTTCCCGTGTCTGGCCACCAATCTATGGGTCGGCGCCATGCTGCATCTGTTCTATCCGCAAATCTGCGTCCTGCTGTATCAGCGCGACGCGGCCATCGAATTGCGGCAAAAGGAATATCCCGGCAAGGACATCTATGAAGACCGGCAATTGGAGATCACCTCCTTCCTGCCCATCTCCGTCGAAGGGCAAATGGCCGCCATGGATAAAGTGCTGGCCTGACGCCGCAGACGGGGTAATCCGGAGGTGTCGCTATGGGGGAGACATGTCTGTATTAATTCATGCATCCAAAGGGAATCATCCCCTTTATCATGGATCATTCGCGCCTGCCCCATTGCCCCCGGGCCGTGGCTAAAGTAATACTGGCGTGTGAATTCTGGCGGCCCACAGAAAACAGAAAAAGGCAAGAGAACACAATGGATTTCAACGACACACCCGAAGAAGCCGAATTTCGCGTCAAGGTATCCGGCTGGCTTGAGGCCAACGCAGCCAAACGCTCGCCCAGCCAGACCGGTAGCGCGCCCTTTTCCCTGATGGGTGAAAATGCCGGGGCTGTCGCACGCGCCAGGCAGTGGCAGAAGGTCAAGGCCGCTGCGGGTTATGCCGCGATCACCTGGCCGAGGGAATTTGGCGGCATGGGCGGAACGCCGATGCAAAGCGTCATTTACGGACAGGAAGAGGCGCGCTTTGATGTGTCCAGCGCGATCTTTGTTGTTGGCATTGGTATGGCCATGCCCGCCGTGATCGTGCATGGCACGCCCGCGCAACGTGAGCGCTTTATTGGCCCGGCTCTGAACGGTGAAGAAATCTGGTGCCAGCTTTTTTCCGAACCAGGTGCGGGTTCCGATCTGGCGGGCGTGCGCACCCGCGCCGAAAAGCAGGGCGATGAATGGATCGTCAACGGGCAGAAAATATGGACCTCGTTCGCCCATCTGGCGGATTGGGGCATTCTGGTGGCGCGTACCGACCCCGCAAAGCCAAAGCATAAAGGCCTCAGCTTCTTCCTGGTCGATATGAAGAGCCCGGGCGTAACCGTCAAGCAGATCAGGCAGATTTCCGGCGGCAGCAGCTTTAACGAAGTGTATTTCGATAATGTGCGCATACCAGATTCCATGCGCGTCGGCGCCGAAGGCGATGGCTGGAAGGCGTCGCTGACCGTGTTGATGAATGAGCGCATGGCCATTGGCGGGCTTGGCGGAGGCGCGGGCCTGACCGAAATGCTGAGCCTGACCCATGACGTTGAAATTGACGGCGCGCCCGCCATCCGCAATGCTGCCGTGCGTGAAAAGCTCGCCGACTGGTATGTGCAGTCGCAAGGCCTGAAATATACCCGCCTGCGGTCCCTGACGGCAATGAGCAGGGGCCAGACGCCGGGACCGGAAAACTCCATCGCCAAGGCGGTTGGCGCCGCCTATGGTCAGGATCTGCCAGCCTTTGCCATGGAGCTGATGGATATGGGCGGCATTATCCGCGATCCAAAACTCTCGCCCGCGGGCGCGGGCTTTCAGGAAGGCTGGATATCGTCACCCGCCATGCGCGTTGCGGGCGGCACCGACGAAATTCTGCGCAACATTATCGCCGAACAGGTGCTTGGCCTGCCGGGCGATATTCGCACCGACAAAACCGTGCCATTCAACGAACTGCCAGGCGGGCGGTGACAAGGGTAAAGGGGGACGGGCGATAAAACTGGCATGTCAAGACCTGACCCCGTTATGTTAATCTGACTGTGTGTCTAAGTTTGGAGATGGTGATGACATTAAAAAAACTTAAGCGACCAGGGCCACGGGAAAAAGTTGAAACCTTAGAAATAAACAGTATAGATGATTATATCAAGAAATTTATTAAAATAAATAGCAATGGAAAACGTTTTATATTTAGAGGACAAGTAGATGATCTTCCTCTAAAGGCGGGTGTTTTTAGAAATGACGCCCAAAAATATCCTAAGGGTGGAAGGTCAAAAGAATACGACCCAGAAACTGACGTTCATAGAGAAAAAGAGCTTCTAAAGTTATTTAAGAAACAGGCGCTGCCATTTCTTGGTTTTCAACCAAGAAATGAACTCGAGTGGCTTGCAGTGGCTCAACACCATGGCCTCAAAACACGTTTGTTGGATTGGACAAAAAGTCCTCTAGCCGCCCTATTTTTTGCGGTTGAAGAAATGGGGGCAGGTCCTAAAACAAGAAAAAGTGTGGTATTTGTTATAGAAGAACCAGAATCAATTGACGAACAAGATTCAGAATCACAAGATCCATTCTCTATTAAGGAACCAAGAATTTATAGCCCGGCTAATATAGCACCAAGAATTCCTGCACAGAGCAGTATTTTTACTCTCCAAACACACAATGCTGAATTTAAAAATCTCACCAAATTACTGATAAATAAAAATCGTGAGGGTCGTTTAAAACGACAACTTGATTATCTGGGTATAAACAGAGCCTCACTATTTGTTGATTTGGACAATGTAGCACGCGCGCTGAACTGGCATTTCAAGTGGGACCAGCATCCACGTAAGCTCGCATAATAGATAAAGGGGACGATAATAGATAATAATAGATAAAGGGGACGCTTCCCTTTTTTTGTTTTCGAAATCGGGGTCAAAATCGGGGTCAGGTCTTGACATGACAGTTATTGGAACGCGGAGTTACTCAGCGCGCCCTACCCAGCCAGCAAATGCAGCGTTTCGCGCGGCGCGGATTTTTTGCCGTGGTCGCGGATGACGATATCGACATCACAGCC
>CAYGGT010000126.1:0-2843 GCA_964349475.1 uncultured Rhodospirillaceae bacterium | reverse complement strand
CGGCGACGGATTTCTTGCCGGATTCCATGATGCAGTTCATGAACTTGGCCAGAACCAGGTTGTGAAACTTGGGATCGGGCAGGATTTCGCGTTTTTTGGCTGAGTGACGACGTGACATTTTGCTACAACTCCCTATTTCGGTCTTTTCGCGCCGTAACGGGAGCGCGATTTTCTACGTTTATCAACGCCCTGCGTATCGAGGGCACCACGAATGACTTTATAACGCACACCCGGCAAATCTTTTACCCGGCCGCCGCGCACGAGAACAACGGAGTGTTCCTGCAGGTTATGGCCGACGCCAGGAATGTAACATGTCGCTTCACGACCGTTGGTCATGCGTACCCGCGCGACTTTGCGCAGCGCCGAGTTCGGTTTTTTCGGGGTCGTCGTATAAACGCGCGTGCATACGCCGCGTTTTTGCGGATTGCCCTGCAAATCGGCGTTTTTCTTCTTCTTGACCTGCGGCGTGCGGCCCTTGCGTACAAGTTGGTTATAGGTCGGCATCGATATACCTTTCCGTTTCAATTCTATGTTCTGGGGATGGATGGCAGAAAAACAAAACCCGTCGGCGCACTATATGTAGTGTACGCGACAGGCCCCTGACTTTATGTCAGCCCGCTTCCACTTTTCCCGTGAAAGCATCGGTTAAAACCGGACTGTGTTTAGACTCGATTTGTCTACCACCAGTCCATCCTTAGAGCGTGGGCAATATAACATACATACGAGTACCGTCAAGTATTCTTAACCAGTTTGCGGAACTTTTTTTCAATTTTATGATTAATATATATGATGCACCACTACCTTGCATCAAGGGCGCCAGCGCCCTATATTGTAAAGCGTAACAAGATCAGAGGTTTAAAGCCATGAAATCCACCAATCCGCTCCTCAATCCTCCTGCCCTGCCCCATGATGCGCCGCCGCTCGATATCATCAGGACTGAGCATTTTTTACCGGCGGTGAAGGAAGCCATTGCCCTCGCCCGGCAGGACATCGCGGCCATTCAAACGAATCCAGCCGCGCCGGACTTCCAAAACACCATAGAGGCGCTGGAATTTGCCGGGCAGACACTCAGCCGGGTTTCCTCCATTTTCGGCCACATCTCCGGCACCAATAGCAATGACGAAATCAGGGACCTGGAAACGGAAATCGACGCTGAGCAAGTCAAATACGGCAATGACGTCATGCTGGACGATGTGCTGTTTGCCCGTGTCAAGAAAGTGCATGACGCAAGCGCCTCCCTGCAATTGACGGCCGAGCAAAAAATGCTGCTGGAAAATACTTATAAGGGGTTCGTCCGCAGCGGCGCCTTGCTGAATGCCGCCGACAAGCAGGAATTGCGGACCATGAATGAAAAATTGTCCGAGCTTGGCACTAAATTCAGCAACAACACCGTGAACTCCACAAAGGCTTATAAAAAGATTATCGACGACGAAAAAGATTTGGCCGGCGTCCCCGACCGCGCCAAAAATATCTATAAACAATGCGCCGAAGAAGAAGGCTTGCCGGGCAAATGGGTCATCCGTCTGTCACCCCCGCCGATGGATATTTTCGAATACGGCGAAAACCGCGCCCTGCGCGAGGAAATTTTCCGCGCGCGTGCCAGCATCGCCTATCAGGGGCAGCATGATAACAGCGCCGTTGTCCTCGATATCGTTCGCCTGCGCCAGAGACGCGCTGAGCTTTTGGGCTACCCGAACCATGCAGCCTTTGTACTGGATGACCGCATGGCAAAGACGCCAAAAGAAGTCATGGAGTTTCTGGATAAAAACGCCGCCATCTACCGCCCTGCCGCGGAAGGCTTTCTCCAGCAGCTGAAAGACTTTGCTTTAAAAACAGATAACCTGGCCGACTTCAAGCCCTGGGACGTTGCATTCTACTGGCGGATCCTGCAGGAAAAGATTTTCAATCTCAACCTTGAAGAACTGCGTCCCTATTTCGATCTCGAAAAAGTCCTGGACGGTCTTCGCATCCATGCCGAAAAACTGTTCAACATCAGCATGACGGAAACGACCGGCAAATACCCCGTTTATCATCCCGATGTAAAGGTTTATGAAGTCCACGATAAAAAGAACGGAGAGATGATCGGCCTGTTTTATGCGGATTACTACGCCCGCCCCGGCGCTAAAAGAAACGGCGCCTGGATGGGCGATTTCAGGAACAGAGGCATGCAGGACGGCGTGAATAAGTTCGCCTTCGTCACCAATACCTGCAACTTCGACAAACCGACGAAAAACCAGCCCACCCTGTTATCTCTGGACGACGTCAGAACATTGTTTCATGAATTCGGCCACGGTCTTCACGCCCTCCTGGCAAAAGGAAACTACCCTTCCCTGACCGGCGCCAACACGAAATGGGATTTCGTCGAGCTGCCCTCGCAATTGCAGGAAAACTGGTCGAAAGAAAAAGAAGTGCTCGATACTTTCGCCGTTCACTATCAAGACCCGACCAAAAAATTGTCGCCGGAATTGATCCAGAAAATCAGCGATATGGAGACTTTTGGCGCGGGATACGGCGGGTTACGCCAAACCTATCAGGCTTTGCTTGACATGAAATGGCACACGACCGACCCCGCCACGATCAAAAGCGTCGAAGATCTCGAAGACGCCGTCATCGCCCAAAGCTGGCTCTTCCCGCGTGAAGCAGGCTCCGTCTCCGCCAGCTTCGGCCACCTGTTCGCCGGCGGCTACGCGGCGGGCTATTACAGCTATAAATGGGCGGAAGTGCTGGAAGCCGATATTTTCGAAGAATTCAAGAAAAACGGCCTCTACGACAGCGCCACGGCAGATCGCCTGCGCGACACGATCTATTCCAAAGGCGGCACGGTGGACCCGATGGAGCTGTTC
>CAYGGT010000125.1:0-2928 GCA_964349475.1 uncultured Rhodospirillaceae bacterium | reverse complement strand
GCGACACGCTCTGAAAACGCCTTGTCTTCCAGCATGGCGGCGGCAAGTTCCAGATTACCTACATGGATTTTTTCCCGCAGCACTTTCTGTTTTTCAGCAAAGTTCTTCTCGACTTCGGAGAGTTTTTGATGCTGTTCGTCTGTTATACCGATTTGCTCGTGCAGCCAAACGTGGGCGTCGATCTGACTATTCTGACTATGGTGAGAAGCCTTGAATAAATTCCCGCAGGCGTAAAAAGCACCAAAACCGACAAACGCGATGACGATAAAATAAAGGATTTCCTTTTGATAGGATCGCATCAGGTTTAACCCCCGTTCTTGGCAAAAATAGCCGTAGACGTTATACCATAGTTTGAAGAAAAGACCTGCAGGTTGAGCGCCTGCGCCGCATTGGCGGTCTGCGGGTTGGAAACGCTCAAAGTAGCGGCGAAAACTCCGACCATCAGGGCGAAAGAAAGAGACGCCAGGCGATATTCAGGAACGTAAAGACTGGCCAGCCAGCCTTCGATGACGTTATGCGGCATATCTGCCCGCAGTCTGTTGATCGATTGCCAGACACGGCTTTCCATCGTCTGCAGACGGTCAAGCCGAGGGTGCGTGTCTATCAACCCTTTGATTAGTTTGTCAATTTTTTCATTCGACATGATGCTTACCTCTTTCCAACTATACCAGTAATACGTTAGGAAAGTCGCTATCCCTTAAACCGAAGAACGATTTTTATAACTACTTCCTAATGACGAGGCTAGTTCACGTTTTCCCTGTTTTATGATTTTAATTGCGCTACTCAAAAACAAAATCGCCATAATCCCCGCAACTAAGAGATCTGGCCACCCCGTGCCGGTCCCGAAAACGCCGAGCGCCGCCAGCATAACGGCTACGTTACCGATGGCGTCATTTCGGGAGCAAAGCCAGACAGAGCGCACATTGGCATCACCATCACGCCAGCGCATCAAGATCAATACGCTTGCCACATTCGCTAGGAAAGCCATAAATCCAATGACACCCATGATTTCCGCTTTGGGCGTTTCAATAAAAATGACGTTGTAGATTGTACTGCCCATGACCCATAACCCCATGAGCAAAAGGCTCATCCCCTTTGCTAGTGCGGCGATGGAGCGTACACGCAAGACTTTGCCGATCACGATCAAGCTGATCGTGTATGTGACCCCGTCCGCAAAGAAGTCCAAAGCATCAGCCATCAGGGCTTGCGACCCGGATATATGCCCTGCCACCATTTCAACCCCAAACATCAGGAAGTTGATTGCGATGACAAAGAGCAAGGCCCGCCTGAAACTTGGATCGGAACCGTCAAAGCCTACGTCGTGTCCGCAGTGTGCGCCCATCTTTTACCTTTCAACGGAGCCAGATCATGGCTCGACTTGTTCAACTGTCGGATAAAGCGACTTTACCAAATCTTTCTGACTTTCAAAAAGATCGAGGGCTTCCGCTGCGCCCGCCGTGTTTTTATCCTCGGCGGCGTGATGGAAACGATCCACGGTCTTAGTCAGTTGATCAAGGGCCTGGGTCATCTTTTTGCCGTTCTCTTCCTTTACGGCTTGCGGGTGATCGTGCAACGCTGCAACGGCGGCGGCCAGTTTTTCTCCGGCTTCATGCAGGGCATCGGCGTTGTTGTCCTTTAATGCCTGCCGTGCCGAAGCAATGGTTTCATCGATCATCGCCCAAGCCGCATCCACCGTCTCCGGCTTTGTAACCGCAAAATGCGGCTTTTCATCATGACCGTGACCATCGCCGTGAGCTTCCGATGTTTCAGCGACGTGGCCTTCTGCGCCATGATCATGGCCATCAGCGGCATAGACAGGTGAGGACAAGGCGACGATAGCAATTCCGGCAAGTAGTAAAGTTTTAAGCGGTTTCATAGGTTCTTTCCTTTTTGGGTTTTGAAAATGTTTTATAAAGCGCAGGCAGCACGATCAGCGTCAGCAACGTCGCCGTAATCAGACCACCGATGACAACGGTCGCCAATGGCTTTTGCACCTCAGCGCCCGTGCCTGTCGCCAGCGCCATCGGCACGAAGCCGAGCGAGGCCACAAGCGCGGTCATCAAAACGGGCCGCAGGCGGGTTAAAGCTCCTTCCACGATGGCTTCCCGTGTTTCCATACCTTTCTTCACGAGGTCATTGATGTAGGTGATCATCACAAGGCCGTTCAGTACGGCGATACCGGAAAGCGCGATAAAGCCCACCGCCGCAGGGATCGAAAACGGCATATCACGCAAGAACAGCGTCAGGATGCCGCCTGAAATCGCCAACGGGACGCCGCTGAACACTAGCAAGGCCTGTTTTGCCGACCCCAGAGCCGTGAACAGCATCATAAAGATCAGAAAGAAACAGGCCGGAACGACAATCATCAATCGGTTTTGCGCCGCGACCAAGTTTTCAAACTGACCGCCCCAGTCAAGCCATAAACCAGGCGGCAGCTTGGCCTGTTGATCAAGTTTTTGCTGTGCCTCCACCACGAAAGAGCCGATGTCGCGGTCACGCACGTTTGCCTGCACCACGACGCGCCGTTTACCATTCTCGCGACTGATCTGGTTCGGCCCTTCGGAGAGGCGAAATTTTGCCACTTCTTTCAAAGGTACGAACGCACCACTTTCACCGTCCTCATGCGGTACGGGGACGGGAAGGTTTTCCAGGGCAGGAATATCCTGACGCACGGATTCGGGCAGGCGCACGACGATGGGGAAGCGTCTGTCGCCCTCGAATACCAGCCCGGCCTCTTTCCCGCCAACAGCCGACGATACCAGGTCAAGGATACTCCCGACATCAAGGCCATAGCGCGCAATCGCATCCCTGTTAAGGTCAATATCGAGCATGGGAAGGCCTGTGGTCTGTTCAACCTTCACGTCAGCCGCACCCTCGACGCTACGCAGGACGCTTGCGATCTTATTCGCGGTTTCGTTCATGACATTG
>CAYGGT010000124.1:0-3102 GCA_964349475.1 uncultured Rhodospirillaceae bacterium | reverse complement strand
ATCTGCTGCGCGAGGGGCTGGACATTCCCGAATGCGCGCTGGTGGCGATACTGGACGCGGACAAGGAAGGCTTTTTGCGATCCGAAACCTCGCTGGTGCAGACCATTGGCCGCGCGGCGCGCAATGTGGATGGCCGGGTTCTTCTGTATGCGGATAAAATCACCGGCAGCCTGGAACGCGCTCTGGCGGAAACCGGACGCCGCCGCCGCAAGCAGCAGGCCTATAACGCCGAACACGGCATCACGCCCGAAAGCATCCGCAAAAATATCGGCGATATTCTGGCCAGCGTGTATGAAAAAGATCATTTCAATATTGCGACGGGTGCGGACGATGTGGCGCACCTGATCGGCGGCAATCTGAAAGCCCATCTGGCGGAACTTGAAAAACAGATGCGCCAGGCCGCTGGCGATCTGGAATTCGAAGAAGCCGCGAGATTGCGCGACGAAATCCACCGCCTGCAAGCCGTCGAATTGGCGGTGGCGGACGACCCGCTGGCCCGCCAATCCGCCATCGGCGGCGCGGTAGCGGACAGCGCACACCCCAAATCCAAAGCGCGCTCGACCGGTGGTAAGCCGGGGACGCGGAAGACGAAATATAAGCGGAAATAAGGCGCAACAACCCAACAACGAACGTCATTGCGAGCGTAGCGTGGCAATCCAGGGGTACACGGCATGGCCCTCGTTTGTGACTCTGGATTGCCACGCTACGCTCGCAATGACGAATACCCTGTTCGATGCCCCCTTCAATCCATCTTGAAGCGCCGCCGCAAGGCGAGCAGGAACAGGGTTAGCAATCCAATCGTCGCCAGCGATTGCAGCGATGCAAGAAGGGGGATGAGGAGATCACCCTGTTGAAACAGGTTTTGCTTAATGCCAACTGAGCTTTCTGTCCAAGCACCGAATGGTCGAAACACCTGTTCTAGCGAAAAGGCTACAACCAATTTGACATCTGGAGTTCCACCCCAAAGATCACCTGAAGGAGGACTGGACATCGCCCATAAGAAATAAAAATATACCAAGGCCATACTCACCGTCATGCCACCGAACCATAAAACTGGCCGTAATATGCTTTGTCCATATTCACACAAATACTCGTAGCAATAGGAAGCAACACGTTCTGGCATATCAACATCGCTACGATGCCGACGACATTCCATTTCGAAAGCAAAAAAAACACCTTGCTGGTTACGCGCTCGTTGCTTTTCCATTTCTCGTTTCCAAGCACGATAAACGCCTTCCAATTTCTCCGTTTCTGCGTCATCCACTCCTTTGGTTTTTTTAAATTTTGCCTTATTGAACGACATCCCAGAGTGCAAATTGCACCCATCAAAACTTGGTAAATCCTCGAACACTGTACCGTCAAAGGACACGCCGCCCACAAAGGCGCGGTTTTCAAAGCTTACCGCGTCATTAAATGCCGCCTTATCAAAACTGATTCGGTGAAGGTCAGATTGTGCATTATTCTCTGTTGATATCGCGAATAAGGCCCGTGAATGAAAAAAAGCACTATCGAAACGAGCCTCCTTCTTGAAGAGCACATAATCGAATTTCGCATCGCCCCTGAAGGTGGCGCTGATGAAAATCGCATCGCCCCAAAATTCTGCCCTTTTGAAATCAGCTTCGGCTAAAAATGTCGAGCGGACGAAATAGGCTCCGCGCATAAAACTCGCAGAATTGAAATTGACATCATCCCCGAATACAGCATCGGTGAACTCTGCGTAGCCCTGAAATCTTGCATGTGTGAAATATGCATGGCCCTTGAATGTTGTGCCTGTGAACCTAGGATATTCCCCGAAACTTGCACCAGTGAAGTTGGCAAACCTACCAAATTTCGCGTAGCTAAAATCAACATTAAATATATAATTTGGTAGCGGTTTGCTTAATTCAGAAAAATCAAAGTCATCTGGAAATTCGACGAATCGAAAATCCGCACATCCATCGTTTGCACTCGTACCAGCCTTAGCTGCGGCAAGCCGATTATATATTTCCCTATTAAAAGCTAGAACTTCCTTATCAGGATCGCCTTCCCAATCAAACCAGTACTTACTTTTAGCACTTGGATTACCTTCAGCATCCTCCAGCGGTAAATGAAAACGGCACCAGTCCAACCCATCAAACTTGAACGAGGCGGGCGCATCGTGAAACTGGCATACAAATCCGTGCACTTCTTTGCAGGCGCATGCCGGGGGCGAAACAGGTTTGGACAGGTCGGTCATGAGTGTAGCATAAGCCGATTCTGGGTTCGCCTGCTAGGCTGTGTGCAGCGTCCGCTCCACCACCCGAAAGCCGGGAACGCGGAAGATGAAATATAAGTGGAAATGGGGGGCACCGCACCTGGCCAAGGATGGATAATATCCGGATATGATCTATATACTGGCCTTTGGCGGTCTGGCGTTACTCTTGGCAAGCGGCGATCTTATGGTGCGCGGCGCTATAAGCCTGGCGGCGAATCTGGGAATTTCACCGCTGCTGATGGGCCTGATCATTGTTGGCTTCGGCACCTCCGCGCCGGAGCTGATGATTGGCGCTGAGGCCGCGCTGACCGGCTCCCCCGGTCTGGCGCTGGGCAATGTAGTAGGCAGCAATATCGCCAATGTGCTGCTGGTGCTGGGCGCACCCGCGCTGATCGCCCCCGTCGCCTTCGACCGGCCGGGCGTGATGCGGCATATACTGGTGATGCTGGGCGTCAGCCTGATTTTCGCAGGCCTGGCCTTTGGCGGCGTCTTCGGCCTTCAGCAGGGCCTATTGCTGCTGGCGCTGCTCGCCGGTTTTATCTGGCACTCCATTCGCGATCACCGGCTTGAAATACCCCCGGTGCTGGACATGCTGAAAACCGACGTGGCCCTTGGCGGCATCGGCGGCAGAACGCGCTCCAGCCTGTTTTCGGCCGCCATGATGCTGGGCGGACTGGCCGGGTTAATCCTTGGGGCCAACCTGCTGATCGACGGCGCAGTCGCCATCGCACACCTGCTGCATGTGGGCGAAGACGTGATCGGGCTTTCCATGGTCGCCATCGGAACCTCGCTACCGGAGCTTGCCATCACCCTGGCTGCCGCATACCGCCGCCACACGGACGTGACACTGGGCAATGTCATCGGCAGCA
>CAYGGT010000123.1:0-3106 GCA_964349475.1 uncultured Rhodospirillaceae bacterium | reverse complement strand
GCCGATGCCGCCGATGCCGATGATGTGCACCGTGCCGATGGGGAAGGGGAAGGTTTGTTTCATGTCTTTAAACTTTCTTCAACCAGATCTGCCAGTTTCATCACAGCCTCCGGCTGACCGCAGGCGCTGGCGGCTTTGGCGGCATGTTCCAGCATCCCCGGATTTTTAGCCAGATGCTCGATCTGTTGCGCCAGCATTTCCCGCGTGAATGCTTCCTGCAAAATAACCCAGGCCCCGTCTTTGCGGGCGATTTGTTCCGCGTTGTATTTCTGCTGCTGGTCGGCATGGCCGGGATAGGGCACGAAAAGAGCGGGTCTGCCCACCATGGCGATTTCGGCGACGGTCGAAGCGCCGGAGCGTCCGATAAATAAATGGCACGCCGACAGCCTCTCCGGCATGTCGTCAAAAAACGGCTTTACCTCCGCGCGAACGCCGGCATCCCGATATTTTTGCGCCGTGTCGCTTTCTTTCGACTGCTGCACGATATGCAGGCGGCTTTTAATATCTTCCGGCAGGCGGCGGACGGCTTCGGGCACGATGTCGCTAAAAATCTTCGCACCCTGACTGCCGCCGGTTATAAAAATATTAAAAATATCCCCCGGCGCAGGATAGGGCTTGTCCCGCACGGCGCATATATCGGCGCGGACGGGATTGCCGGTGAACACGACCTTGCGCCGATCAACGGGCCTGATGCCCTGCGTTTCCGGCAGCGACACGGCGATTTTCTTCGCGGCATAAGCCAGCCAGGCGTTGGCCTTGCCAAGCACGGCGTTTTGTTCATGAATAATCGTCGGCAAGCCCATGATTTGACCGGCCAGCACCGTCGGGAAAGAAGGGTACCCGCCAAAGCCGACAATCAGCGCCGGTTTATATTTCAGCAGCAGCGCCGCCGATTGCAGGAGGCCAAGCTCGATATCAATGATGGATTTTATTTTGCTGAAGATGCCGGGCTTGAAAGTCGCGGCCCGCACGCAGTCGATTTTTACCCGGTCACTCAACCGCTGAAAAGCATTGCCACGCTTGTCGGTGACGATGACGACGCGATGCCCGCGACGGAGCAGCTCTTCCGCCAGCGCCTCCGCCGGATACAAATGCCCGCCCGTGCCGCCGGCGGCAAGCACGATGGTTGTCATGAGTTCTGCACTCCCTTGCGCGTCAGGGCCAGCAGCATGCCCATGCCCAGCCCCATCGCCAGCAACGACGACCCGCCGTAACTGATGAACGGCAGCGTCATGCCCTTGGCGGGCAGCAATTGCAGCGATGACCCCATATGGATCAGGCTTTGCAGCCCCAGTTGCGCCAGCAGCCCCGCCACCGCCAGCAAGGTAAACAAATCGTCGCTTCTGAAAATGCGGGTGATGCTGCGAATAATGATGAAGCAAAAAAGCAAAATAATAATCGTCGCGGCGATGGTGCCGAACTCCTCCCCCGCCACGGCGAAAATAAAATCCGCATGGGCGTCGGGCAGGGTCATCTTGACCTGGCCGCGCCCGGGGCCCGTGCCAAGCAGGCCGCCGTGACTGAAAGCATCAAGCGATTTCTGCACCTGATAGTTATCGCCGGCAGCGGGATCAAGAAAACGGTCAATGCGGCTGCTGACATGCGGAAAAACCTGATACGCGACAAAAATACCCAGCAGCCCCACCCCCGCCAGCCCTGCGATCATCATCATCGGCAAGCCCGAGAGAAACACCTGCACGCCCCAGATGCACGACACCACAAAAGCCATGCCCAGATCCGGCTGCAACAGCAACAGACAAAGAATAAGCAGGAAAATGCCCATCGTCAGCCGCCGGCCGCGGAATTTTTCTTCGGTGTGATGACGCGCCATCAGCCAGGCGCTGACAACGGCGAAGGCGGGCTTGATGAACTCGGAAGGTTGCAAGGAACCGCCCATAAAGGAAACCCAGCGCGTCGCGCCCTTGACCTCCGTGCCTGTCAGAAGCGACAGCACGACAAGCGCGATAGACCCCGCCAGCGTGACGCAGGCCGTGCGCCAGAGCATTTTCCGGTCCATCAGCGAAACGCCGAACATCAGGCCCAGCGCCGGCAATAAAAACACCAGTTGCCGCCGGACGAAATAAAAGGGATGCAGGCCGATCCGCTCGGCCACCGACGGCGAGGCCGCCGTTACCAGCACGATGCCGGCAACGGCAAGGATAAGCAGCGCCATGACCGTCAGCCGGTCCACCGACCACCACCAGCGGCTCAGCACGGATTTATCTGTCCTGACAGCCGTCATGATATTATTTTCCTGACAAGGTCTTCAAACACCTCGCCGCGATGCTCGAAATTCCTGAACTGGTCGAAACTGGCGCAGGCGGGGGAGAGCAGCACGACGGCGTTTTCAAGTTTTTCCCTTTTCGCCATGTCATGCGCCGCTGCAACCGCTGTGTCCATCGTGCCGGCACGGCTGAACGTCACGCCCTGCGTCGTCAGCCACGCCGCCATTTTTTCTTCCGCGTCGCCGATCAGGAAGGCATGGCGAACATGAGAAAGATACTGTTCGCAGTCGCTGTACCCGCCCTCCTTCGCCTTGCCGCCCGCGATCCAGTACACCGGATCATAGGTGCGGAGCGCCATGGCGGCCGCCTGATCATTCGTCGCTTTGCTGTCGTTGATATAAGTGACGCCATCCGACGCCGCGACAATCTTCTGCCGGTGGGCAAGGCCGGGGAAAGTCTTCAACCCCTCGATAATCCGCGCCACGGCAACGCCCTGCGCGGTGCAGACGGCATAGGCGATCGCCGCGTTCTGCCAGTTATGCTGGCCCTGCAAGGTTTTACATTGTTTCAGATCGAAAACTTCCTTCCTATCATGGAACAAAACTCCCGCTTTCGTCACGATCACGCCTTCCGGAAATTTTTCGACGCAGGAGACGGGAATAATCCTTCTGCCGCCGGATTTTTTCAGGCGCTGAAATACGGATGTCGTCCAGAGATCGTCAACACCGATCACGGCGATGCCCTTCCCGCGAAAAATCCGCTCCTTGGCGGCGATATAGCCCGCCATGTCGCCGTGGCGATCGATATGGTCGGGGCTGAGGTTGATCAGCGCAGCGATATCCGGCGCATAGGTCGGGCACAGGTCAAGCTGATAGGAAGAC
>CAYGGT010000122.1:0-3198 GCA_964349475.1 uncultured Rhodospirillaceae bacterium | reverse complement strand
AAAATGAAGCCCGGCATCAATGGAAACATGCCAACGACCTGAGCCAGGACCCATCATTTAAAACGCTGGTGCAGAAAAAAATAGAACACGGCATCGTCGTGCCCAGTCAGGTCGAGCATAAGCAGGCAAAGCTTTAAGGGCCAGGAATGCCCCACAACACCGTCCATCTCTTCGCTCCTGCCAAACTCAATCTGTTCCTGCACATCACGGGCAGGCAGGCGGACATGTATCACACGCTGCAAAGCCTGATGGTGTTTGTGGATGTCGGCGATGCGCTGGAAATAGCGCCGCATGATACGCTGTATATTGATATAGTCGGCCCTCACGCAGCGCCGCTTGATAAGCCCAAAGACAATCTGGTGTATAAAGCGGCGATCCTGCTTGCCGAAAGCTATCAGGTAACGCCGCGCGGCAAAATAATCCTGACAAAAAATCTGCCGGTGGCGTCCGGCATCGGCGGCGGGTCGTCGGATGCGGCGGTGACGCTGAAAGGTCTGGTCAAGCTCTGGGATCTGCCGGGGGAACCCGGCCGGCTGTTACAACTGGCGCAAAAGCTGGGCGCCGACGTGCCTGCGTGCCTGAACGGGAAACCTGTCTGGGCGGAAGGGATCGGCGAAAAAATGACCGCCCTCACCGATATGCCGGAGCTGCATTTCGTGCTCGTCAACCCGATGATTCAGACACCCACCGCACAAGTGTTCGAAAGATTCGGCAACCGCTTCAGCCCGCCGATACAGTTTTCAGGGCGGCGCAAGACCGCCGCCGAATGGATTGCCGACCTTAAAATCTATCGCAATGACCTGACAGATGCCGCCACAAGCGTCACGCCCGTCATTCGCGACGTTTTGATGGCGCTGGCGGAAACGTCCGGCGGCTTGCTGCATCGACTGTCCGGCAGCGGCGCCACCTGCTTTGGGATTTACAGCAGCAAAGAATCCGCCCATGCCGCGGCACATGTGCTGAAAACGCGTTATCCGGACTGGTGGGTGACGACGGCGAATATGCTGAAGTGAAACAGCGCGCCTACTGATTAAGCGGCGGCGGCCGCATTGTATCGAGCAGCGCTGCAGAAGCCTCACCGTCCTGGGGCACGCCAAGAGTTTGCTGATAAACGCGGATTGCGTCTTCGGTTTGCGGCGTCATCACACCGTCCGCAGTGCCGGACAACATGCCCAGCCGGATCAGTTCGTGCTGTATTTTTGACAAAAGATCACCTTTGAACTGAAGTGCTCGTCCGCCTTCTTCCACAGGCGAAGAGTCGCCTTCGCCGAACTCCTCACCAGATGCCGGTTCCACCGTATCCGCCAGCGTGAGCGCCTGATCAGATGCCACGCCCGTCAAACGGCCCACGGCGCCCCGCGCCTCTGCATGGCCAGCGTCGGCGGCAACCTGATACCATTCGACCGCTTTATCCGTATCAATCGTCCCGACAAAATTGCTTTCGTACAGCACCCCCAGATTGAAGGCCGCCTGAGAAACGCCGGCATTCGCCGCGCGCTTGAAATAAGAAATGCCTTTCTCGATATTCGTTTTCGCGCCGATGCCTTCGATATAGGCAATGCCGAGGTTATACATGGCCTCCGGATGACCAAGCTCCGCTGCCTTTTCGTAGTAACCGAGCGCTTTGGTCATGTCCGGCTTGACACCCAGCCCCTGCTGATAAATCACACCAAGATTATAATGCGCATTTGCCACGCCACCGTCCGCAGATTTGGTGAACCAGCCAATCGCACGCTTGTAATTCTGCGCCACCAGCTTGCCGGAAGCATAGAGCGTCGCCATATCGTGCTGCGCTTCCGGGATGCCTTCATAAGCCCGTTTTTCAAGCTGCGCCAGCTTTTCCGGCAAGGCTGGATCCGGCGCCGTCGTGTCCGATGTCTCTGCCGCAACCGGCGCAAGCACTTTCTTTTCCACAGAAGGCACCACAGCGACTTTTACCTTGGCCTTTTGCGGCACTTTGTCTTCGCCGGGAATCAACACATCATCCGCCCTGACGTTCGCAACGTCTCCGACATTAACGGGCGGCGGCGGGGGCGGAATAGCCCGCACCACGACAACCTGCGGCGCCTCTGCCGCCTGTTCCTCTTTCGCAAGTTCCGTCATGTTCGGCAATGCCGGTACGACCGGCTGCAGAGGCGCTGCTGCTATAACAGGATTTACTTCTTCTCCTGCGCCACCCAGATGTTGCCAGCCTTTGTTCTCCGGCCTTACCAAAGCAAACTGGGCAGGCTTCAAAGACTCAAGCGCCGCGATCTGCTCCTGCGTCAAAACCGAGGGAGGCTCATGCAGAACCACAAGCCCAAGGGCGAAAAGCGCAATCGCGCTGCTGGCCAGAGAAGACGCCACCATCCATCTGGAAGCACCGGACCCCGTCGTCTGCCGCGATAGTAAAGCCGGATCAATCACCGCCGGCAAATACAACTTGCCGGTCTTTTCATCAAGCGTGGCCGAAGATTCAATCAGGGCAAGACGGCGCGTCAGGCGATCACGTTCGGACTCAGCGCGCTCCAGCTTCCGGCCCAAAATCTCCATCGCCGTGAACATCTCCGCGTTCACGCGTTCCTGCCCCAGCAACGTCGCATGTGTGGCATTCAGCAATTTTGAAGCGCCGAACTTGCTACCTGTCGTCATATGCCGGTACCTCTGCACACAATCTCGAAAAATTTTACTTGGTAAGCGGAACCTATCAGATTCTCCCTGAAAATTACAGCACGGAGCAATGTTTAACATAAATATTACTCGTTTCGAATCTTGCAGAAACCGCTTTTTTTTAATATTGTCGCGAACGACCTGATTTCCAAGCCTTTCGTCAGGACATGATTATTGGGGTGTAGCCAAGCGGTAAGGCAGCGGTTTTTGGTACCGCCATTCCTAGGTTCGATCCCTAGCACCCCAACCACCTATATTTTTGATTCCAGGATTTTCAGCTTTTGCGCGCAAATAGCCCGCTGTTGGCGCACATGTTTGCGATGCCGTTTTTGCCACACTACAGAGAGCCGGAGAATTCCGCCGAAATAGGCCAATTCTCTCAGATGCCCCTTTCTCCAGTGTGGCGGAATTGAATTTGCCCCAGAACGAAACCGCGAAAGCGCGCCCTTAACTTAGAGATATGCATTTGACGTATGGATTATTTTAGCAGAATTCTAGGCTCCAGCCCTATTGAATATGGATTCACAAGGGCATGAAGATGTGATTCAC
>CAYGGT010000121.1:0-3245 GCA_964349475.1 uncultured Rhodospirillaceae bacterium | reverse complement strand
CGTGAGACAGTTCGGTCCCTATCTACCGTGGGTGTTGGAATATTGAGAGGATCGGTCCCTAGTACGAGAGGACCGGGATTGACGTACCTCTGGTAGACCAGTTGTCGTGCCAACGGCACAGCTGGGTAGCTAAGTACGGAATAGATAAACGCTGAAAGCATCTAAGCGTGAAACTAACCTCAAAACAAGTATTCCCTGAGAGTCGTCGTAGACTACGACGTTGATAGGCCAGATGTGTAAGGGCAGTAATGTCTTGAGCTTACTGGTACTAATAACTCGAAAGGCTTGAATCTGCGCGCATGTTTACATGCAATGCATGAATTACGCGCAGTAGTAAAGCCGCACCAAGTATAAGAACAGCATTTGTTATTAAGTGCGCTATTTACGGTTTTTGTTGTAAACATTATATCTTTTAGCTTGCGTGGGCTTGGATGAGCTGGTGGTCATAGAGAAGATGAAACACCCGATCCCATTCCGAACTCGGTCGTGAAAAGCTTCATCGCTGATGGTACTGTGTCTTAAGACCCGGGAGAGTAAGACGCTGCCAGTTCTTCCAAGCCCACCTTTCTTAAAGATAAAATGTGTTGTAGACCTATTCACTGTGTCCAAGTTTGCATGCCGCGTGCGTGTCAAGTGGGGTCCGTGGTATCCTCAAGTTATTCTTTGAAGCGCACCCTGCAAGGAGTCGCGATATGTCAGAAGAGCTGCAGGCTGCAATTCAGGAAATAAAGGCGCGCAATGCCCGGGTTGAAGCCGATAAAGCCTGGGAGACAAGCCGTTTTCGTGTTTTTGCTATCGGCTCTCTGACATACCTGATTATGGTTCTCCTGATGTGGGCGATAGGTGTGGGAAAACCCTATCTGTCCGCTCTTGTACCGACGGCAGGTTTCATATTTTCAACGCTTTCCCTGCGTTTTGCAAAAAAATTCTGGATGGAGGCTTTCTGCAAGCAACAGGGGTAAAGCATGAGAAAGAATCTGTTTTGTCCGAACGACGACCAGTGCAATAAGATCGAGTTGTCACGGTCTTTCAATTTATGATCAAGCCCCCCGTACAGCTCGTCCAAATCCTTCGAACAGAGAGACGGAGGTGGGGTTCATCCAGAAATCGCCTTCAGGGTGCCATTGGGTGCCGAGAATGAATCTTTTGTTCGGCACGGAAATTGCTTCGATCAGCCCGTCTTCCGCAAGGCCCTCTACAAAAAGACCGCTGCCCAGCTTGTCGATGCCTTGCTGGTGGAGGGAGTTGGCCGTGAATTCCGCCGGCAGGCCCAGGCGCTCGAACAGCCCGCCTTTTTGCGTCAGCACTTTGTGCCGCTGCACTTCGTATTGTTCTCTGACCGGCAAGCTGTAATCGCCGCGGTGGTCGAGCTTTCCCGGTTGTTTGTGCACATGTTGGTGTAGCGTGCCGCCGCAGGCGACGTTGATTTCCTGAAATCCCCGGCAAATCGCGAACACCGGCATATCCATTTCAATCGCGGCGCGGATCAGCGGCAGAGTTGTCGCGTCCCGGTCAATATCAAGATCATGCTCTTCAAACTCGCGCGCGGCGCCGTAGTTGCTGGGACACACATTCGACGTGGCGCCGGTCAGCAGAAGCCCGTCTATTCTTCCGGCGATGCTCCGCAGGTCAAAATTCTGGCCGATGGCGGGGATGAGCAGCGGCAGGCATTTTGTTACTTCAACCAAGGCTTTGATATATTGCTGCTTAACGGCATGGATGGGAGCGCCTTTAAATTCCAGGCGGTTGCAGGGGATGCCGATGATGGGGAGGCTGGACAAAGGCTTTTTCCTTTTTATTATTTTTGTCTCTCGTATATTACAAAAATTTTTCGGATTTTGCTAACGGCTTCCCAAACGCCTGAAAAGCCTGACGGAATCAGAAAGCTGTCCGGCGCCTTGAATTCCTGCACCGCGCCGTTGTCATGGATCAGGCGCAGGTGGCCCTCAAGCAGCGTGATGAACTCATCTTCCGTATAGCTGGCCTTCCATTTGCCGGACGTGCATTCGTAAATGCCTGCCATGAGTTCTTCCGTCTTGCTGGTGTAGAGGACCTGAACGGCATGGTGCGGCTGGCCGGAGATTATTTTTTCCGGCGCCACGGGCGTCCATTCGGCGTTTTCAAGCGGAGCGATCGGGAAGGGGATGGCTTGCACGGGATGCCTTTCAGTGAAATTGCTCAATCGTCTCGTTCACCACATCCGGGCAGTCGGAGAATACCGATGTCACGCCCCAGTCCAGCAGCACTTTGGCTTTTTCAGGATCGTTGATGGTATAGGCAAGAATAGGCTTGCCGTAGTCGAGATATTCATCCATCTGGTCGCGGGTGACTTTGTTGCCATTGATGTTGAGGGTGTGCGCGTCGATATGCAGTGCAAATTCTTTCCAATGCGGCACATATTCGGCAATCAATAGCCCGCGCGGCCATGCGGTCATCATGTCCATCGCGCTTTCCAAACTCACATGGGAAAAGCTGGAGATCAGGGGCGGCGGCGTGTCGTCCGACCAGATGCGCGTGGCGACATCGAGCATGACTTCAGCAGTTTCGATTTCGCGGCCAGGGCAGGGCTTGATTTCAAGGTTGACCCCGAGCCCCCGGTCGATGATGACGTTGAGCGCTTCTTCCAGCGTCGGAATTTTTTCGCCCATGAAACTGTCGCCGAACCAAAGCCCGGCATCCAGTTCCTGGATAGCGGCAAAAGATGTCTCCGCGACCAGACCGGAGCCGCTGGTGCAACGATCCAGTTCGTCGTCATGAAAGATGATCGCGACGCCATCTTTTGTCAGTTTCACGTCAACTTCGACCCATTCGATGCCAAGGTCGGCCGCCGCATGGATCGACGCCAGCGTATTCTCCGGCGCATAAGCCGCCGCACCGCGATGGCCGATGACTTTGGGGATGATGAGTTTGGACATTAAGAAATCCTGTCTCAATAAGCACCGTCGTCCCCGCAGCATACATGCGGGGACGACAGAGTGTTTACTTAAGCCGCTTCTTCCATCAGTGCTTTGATCGACAGCTTGATCTTGCCTTTTTCGTCCATGCCGATGCATTTCACCTTCACTTTGTCGCCCTCTTTGAGGACTTCGTTGACGGATTTGACGCGGCGGTTGGAGACTTCGGAGATATGCACGAGGCCGTCGGTTTTCGGCATGATGTTGACGAAGGCGCCGAACTCGACGATCTTGACGACCGTGCCTTCATAAATCGCGCCGATTTCAGGCGATGCGGTGATGCCCTTGATC
>CAYGGT010000120.1:0-3303 GCA_964349475.1 uncultured Rhodospirillaceae bacterium | reverse complement strand
ATCCAGTTGAAAATATCCGGATCGCTGTTGTTCAAAAAACGTTCATAAAGCGCCAGTTGCCGCGCATCGAACTGCGGCAAATGCGCATCCGCAAAACTACCCAGCATTAAATCAATCTCGCGCGTGCCGCGGTGCCAGCTGCGGAAGATGAGCTGCTTTCGCTTTATGGATATATTGTCTTCGGGTGTTTCATGCTGCATAGTGAACCTGTCGTTTCATGCAATGAGGTATCACCATATGGCACTGAAGAATTTCATCAAGGAAAATTTCGTCCTGGTTGTGGGCCTAACCTTGCCTGTCCTGCTGATTGTTTTGTTTTTTGTGGCCAGCGTGCTGCCGAAATCCATGGCCGTGCCACCGCAGCATGAAATGATTTTCACGACAACGCGATACGACTATCAAAACCCGCCCCTTTATAATGTGGATTTCTTTGTCAAAGGCAATGCGCTCATGGCCCGCGTTTCAAAAAACAACAAGCCGCCGACGCAGAATTTCAGCCAAAATAAACTGATGGCCTACGACGGCAAAACCCAAAGCGTGCGGGAAATACCCTATGACCTGTCAAAAATCGGCGACGTGGCGGACGGGACGGAGGTCATGCTCGACGCGCTCAAAACCATCCAGGTGGACAGCGCCAGCAAAGCCCCCGATGGCTATGAATTCGACAATGCCGGATACGGTCACGGCGGCGGGCTGGTGACGGGGCTTTTCGGCGGCGGGTACCACAACCGCAATGCGCGCGTGACCAAGGGCGCCGTGGCCTTCAAAATTCCCAGCAGCAGCGGTGACAACTATTACTATTACGATATCCAGTTTCTCGGCTGGGCTCTTCAAAAGTAAAGGAGTGTGACGATGTCAAAGACGCCCGCACAGGAAGATGCCCTGCAAGAAATTGCCGCCATTGCCAGACGCCACGACATTGCGGCGGGCGATATTGCGAAATTTCTGGCGGATATGCCCGCGGCTGCGGCCAAACGGTCTTCCGGCACGCTGTCGAAGCTGTTCGGCTATATCGGCGGCATTTTCGTCTTTGCCGGCATTTGCGTTTTCGTGTCGATGTACTGGGACGACTTCGGCTCCGCCGCCCGGGTGGTCATCACGCTGGGAACGGGTTTCATGCTGTTCATCATGGCGCTGGTCACGCTGAGCGACAAAAGATACGAACGCGCCGCAACTCCGCTTTTCCTGATGTCCACGGCTTTGCAGCCAGCGGGCATTTTCGTGATGCTGGATGAGTACTCATCCGGCGGCGACCCGCGCCACGGCGTGCTTTATATGGCCTTGATCATGCTCATTCAGCACGGCGCGGCTTTCTGGAAGAAACAGCGCGCCGTGCTGGCCTTTACCACGGTTGTGTTCAGCAGCATCTTCTGCGTCACTCTGTTCGATGTCTGGGACATGGACCAGGACCTGATCGGCACCGTCACCGGCACCTCGCTCCTGTGTATCGCCTATGCGCTGAATAATTCACGCCACGCGGCGATTGCGCCGTTCTGGTATTTCGTCGGTTCCGTCGCGCTGCTGGTTGCGGTTTTTGACGCGGTCAAAAATACGCCGTTCGAGCTTTCTTATCTGGGACTCTCGGCTTTCATGATATATCTCAGCACCGCCGTGCGCAGCCGCACCCTGCTGCTCGTCAGCACCTTGGCGCTGCTCTGTTATATCGCCTATTTCACGGCGGAGCACTTCGCCAACGCAATCGGCTGGCCGCTGTCGTTGATTTTCGGCGGCCTGGCGCTGATCGGCCTCAGCTCCCTGGCCGTCAAGCTGAACAACAAATACATCAAGCAAGCGTGACACGCCCCTTCATCCTTGACCCGCTGTTTCAATCGACCAAAGCGGTGCCCGGCGTCGGGCCGCGACTGACAAAGCTGTTTGAAAAGATAGCCGGGGCGCGGGTGGTGGATTTATTCTGGCTGCTGCCGTCGGGCGTCATTGATCGCCGTTATGCGCCAAAAATTGCCGAAGCGGCGGCTGGGCAGGTTGCGACACTGACGGTCACTGTTGACGAGCATGCACCGCCCAAAAGACCGTCGCTGCCTTACAAAGTGCGCTGCCACGACGACACCGGCGTGGTAGATCTGATCTTTTTCAACGTCAAGGGCGATTATCTGGCACAGCAATTGCCGCCCGGAGAGGCGCGCATCATCAGCGGCAAGCTTGAAATCTATAACGACACCCTGCAAATGCCGCACCCGGATGTGATCGCGCTCCCGCATGAACGCGTCAGCGTCGAAACGGTGGAGCCGGTCTATCCGCTGACGGCGGGACTTTCTCACAAAGTATCGCTCAAAATCATGCGCGGCGCTCTCGCAAAAATGCCTGAACTGGAAGAATGGCAGGATGCCGCTTTTCTCAAGCAAGAACACTGGCCAAGATGGCATGAGGCATTGCAGCAGGCGCACCATCCGCAATCCGAAGCAGATTTATCGCCGGAGCATCCGGCGCGGCGGCGGCTGGCTTATGACGAGCTGCTGGCGAACCAGCTGACCATCGCCTTGCTCCGCCAGCAGCAGAAAAAGAACAAGGGCCGCGTCCTGGAGGGGGATGACGCGCTGACCCAAAAAGCGCTGGCGGCGCTGCCTTTCGAACTGACCAAATCCCAAAAACAGGCTATTGAGGAAATAACAGCCGACATGCGCCAGCCCGCCCGCATGCTGCGCCTGTTGCAGGGCGATGTCGGCAGCGGCAAAACGGCGGTCGCTTTCATGGCGATGGTCCATGCCATCGGCAGCGGCGGAAAAAATGGAAAAAGCCAGGCCGCTATCATGGTCCCCACTGAAATCCTCGCCCGCCAGCACGAAATCACCCTCTCGAAATTCGCCGCAAAAATCGGGCTCAGCGTTGTCACCCTGACGGGGCGCGACAAAGGAAAACAGCGCGAAAGCCTGCTGGAAAAAATCGCGCGTGGCGAGGCGCATATCGTCATCGGCACCCACGCGCTGTTTCAGGAAGACGTCATTTTTAAAAATCTCGCGCTTGTCATGATTGACGAACAGCATAAATTTGGCGTGCACCAGCGCTTGCAGCTCTCCGACAAAGGCAACCTCTGCGATGTGCTCGTCATGACGGCAACGCCGATCCCGCGCACGCTGACACTGACCGTCTATGGCGACATGGATGTAAGCCAGCTCACCGAAAAACCGGCCGGGCGCCAGCCGATTGACACGCGCCTTGTGTCCAGCGACCGCGTCGATGAAGTCATGGAAGCCCTCCACCGAAAAATCGCCGACAAGGCCCGCATTTACTGGGTCTGCCCGCTGGTGGAGGAATCGGAAAAGCTCGACCTCGCCGCCGCCGAGG
>CAYGGT010000119.1:0-3334 GCA_964349475.1 uncultured Rhodospirillaceae bacterium | reverse complement strand
TGCCGCGCTGCCGGACGAAAAGCGCTTCACAGAGACGAACATGCGCAAATTTGTTGCCACGTCCCCGCTTCTGCCTTCCGGGCTGCTCGGACCGGTTCGAGTACTAACAGAAGAGTAGAAAACCAAAAAGTAAATTGAAAAAATTCAGAATAAAAAAACGCAGTTCCCCAATTAACAATAAAAAATCCAAGATATTATGAAGAGGTTCTCCTTACTCGCAATAGTTTTCGTGTTACTCGTTTCTGCTTTGTCAGCACAAATCCCGGACATTTCACTTGCAGGCAAATGGCGCTTCGAATTAGACCGTGCCGATGCCGGAAAAGACGCTAACTGGTTCTCACGAGATCTCACCAACTCAATTTTGCTCCCCGGCGTCCTGCAGTCTCAAGGATTTGGCGACGAGATTTCCACCGAAACGCCGTGGGTGACTAGTCTTGGTGGCATCTGGTGGCAGACACAACCTGAAGAACTTCGCGGCCCCTTTTCCCAACCGGGCAAGGTGGAGGTGCCCTTTCTCTCCCAACCTACGCGCCATTATCTCGGAGCAGCATGGTATCAACGCGAAATCGAAGTGCCAAAGGAATGGAAGAATCGACGGGTGGTGCTTTTCCTCGAACGCCCGCGATGGGAATCATCGGTCTGGGTGAATGACAAGTTGATGGGGTCCGCCCGCAGCCTAGTGGCTCCGCATGAATTCGATCTTGGCTTGTTAAAGCCGGGCAAGCACCGCCTCACCATCCGCCTCGACAACCGCCTGATCGTCCAAGATCCCAAGGGCAACGGCCACCTCACAAGCGGGCACGCGATTACAGATGCTGTTGGGTCGACTTGGAACGGCATTGCCGGGCGCATCGAACTCCGAAGCACACCACAAGTCTGGTTTTCGGATGTGCAGGCTTATCCAAACGTCGCGGACAAATCCGTAAAAGTGCGCCTCTCCATCGGCAACCGCACTGGGAAACCCGGCGAAGGCTGGATCTCGGCCGGTTCCGGGAAAACCAAGGTCAGTTGGGATGCAACAGGCGGCCTGGCCGAAGTTGTGGTGCCTCTGGGGGCCGATGCGAAGACATGGGATGAGTTTCAACCCCACCTCCATAAGCTGGATGTCTCACTCGAAAGTCCGGCGGGACAACACACCAAGCAGGTCACCTTTGGCCTGCGGGAAATCACCTGGCGCGGCAAGGATCCTCTCATCAACGGCCGTGTCGTCAACTTCCGCACCACGAACTTTGGTCTGGATTTTCCGCTCACAGGCTATCCGGCGATGGATGTGGAATCCTGGAAAAAGATCATCCTTCGTTGCAAGGAGTTTGGGTTGAATGGCATCCGCTTCCACTCAGCCTGTCCGCCAGAGGCAGCGTTCACCGCAGCGGACGAACTGGGTTTCTTCCTGCAACCAGAGAGCGGGCTCTGGGTGCCGTTTTATCCTGACAGCCCGTTTACCCAATATCTTGAAGAGGAAACTCCTTTGCTCTTGCGCGCTTACGGAAATCATCCGTCGTTTGTCATGTTCTCACCAGGCAATGAACCCAAAGGGGAATACACCAAAGTCACTCCCAAATTGGCGAAACGGTGGTACGAACTTGATCCCCGCAGACTCTATTCCGCAGGCACCGGATGGGGCCACGGATCGCAAGTCTTTGGCGGCCCGCAATTCGCGACCCTCTTGCGCTTTCGCAAGGGCCAGTTGCGCAATACCACCGGCTGGTTCGGTGCTGATTTCCGCGAGGCACTGGATGAGGACGTGCAAATTCCCGTGCTTGCCCACGAGATCGGCCAGTGGTGCGCCTATCCAGATTTCAGCGTCATCGACAAGTTCACGGGCTATATGCGGCCTTCGAACTTCCGTATTTTCCGCCATATCGCGGAGAAGAGTGGCTTGTTGGAAGACAATCGCGCCCTCTCGTGGGCTTCCGGAAAATTTCAACTCGCATGTTATAAGGAGGAGCTGGAGGCGAACCTCCGCACACCGGGACTGGCGGGTCACCAGATGCTCGACATCCGGGACTACCTAGGCCAGGGCACCGCCCTCATCGGAGTGCTCGACGCCTTCTGGGATCCGAAAAGCTATGTAAAAAGCGCAGAGTTCCGCCGCTTTCACAGCGAGACGGTTCCTCTGGCGCGCCTGATGAAGCGCATCTTCACCACCGCGGACACACTGGAGTCAGAGGTGGAGATCTATCACTTCAACGAGAAACCGATTGTAGCGGCGAAACCCTACTGGAAAGTCACCACTTCTGATGGCATCGTCCTCGCCAGCGGGAAGTGGGAGACTCGCGACATACCAATCGGGAAAAACATTCCGTTAGGTCGCGTGAATGCCGCGCTCGCCTCTCTACCCGCTCCGAGTGCGTTGAAACTCGTCGTTGGCCTGGAGGGAACATCGATCGAGAACGATTGGAACTTCTGGCTCTATCCAGCAGAAAACACACCTGCAGCGGCGCCGTCCGGGTTGCTTGTCTCAAGCGATTGGAGCGAAGCCGCTGCCCGTCTTACTGAAGGCGGCAAGGTCTTGTTCACACCAAAAGCACTCGACCCCAAGCTCTCGCCGCCGATGAAAAAAACACCCGTCTTCTGGAATATCCAGATGACGGTCAGATCGCCCAAACAAAAGCCACGTTTTGATGCAATGCTCGGCCTTCTTTGCGATCCAAAACACCCCGCTCTTGCGGCGTTTCCCACGGGCCCAAACTGCGATTGGCAGTGGACCTCCATTGTCAATGACGTGCCTTCCGTAAACCTGACGTCCAGTCCACTCGAACTGCGACCCATCGTGTCCGCCATCGATGATTGGAACCGCGGCTGGCGGCTTGGTGTAATCTTCGAGTGCAGCGTCGGAAAAGGGAGTCTCCTGGTTTCCGCCATCCCGCTGGACAAAAATGATCCAGTCACCATACAGCTCCGCAAATCCCTCATCGGCTATGCGTCGGGCAATTCCTTCAAACCCTCAGCCACCCTGACTCCGGCACAGGCGGACAAGCTCTTTAACATTGTTGCCAAACAAGCTACCGAGCCCACGCCGCATCAATTTGATCCCGATCTTGATGATGGCTCGAGGGACAAGAAAATGAAGTGATCAGCAGCTCAACGGTAAGTCTTCTTGTTAGTGCATCTTACGGTTGATTTTTACACGAACCTTTGTAAAAAAATTGGAAGTTATGTATCTAGATATATTTTCAGCTAATTATCCCTTTCTCAGGTTGAAAATGACATTCTGTATGCGATTGACCAACGTCCTGATATTTTATTTATGGTTTTCAGTTTGTTTAAATAAATTTTCGATTTTTATATTACAAAAGTTCTGTAAAATATATTTAACATTATACTGCAATAG
>CAYGGT010000118.1:0-3682 GCA_964349475.1 uncultured Rhodospirillaceae bacterium | reverse complement strand
GTATATATCCGTCAGCCCCCATTCCGGAACGACGCCCTTTAAGAAGTAGGCTGACAGCGCAACGGGCGGTGACAACCATGCCGTCTGCAAATTCACAGCAACCAGAATGCCGAACCAAACCAGGTTGAACTCCAGCTTCTCCATAAGTGGGATCAGGAATGGAACCACGATCAGGATGATCGGAACCCATTCCAGGGGCCAAGCCAGCAGAAAGATGACGATCATGACAATCGCCAAGATCACGTAACGGTTGAGATCCAGCCCCAACAGGACCTCCACCAGCATATTCGGGGTGCCAAGTCGCGCGAAAACAGCGCCGAAGAAATTGGATGCGGCAACAAGGAACAAGATCAACACCGAAATTTCGAGGGTCTTGATCAATGCGTCCTTCAAGTTGGCCATTGTCAGACGCCCGTAAGCCGCGCACAAGAAAAGGGATCCCGCCGCACCGCAGGCCGCTCCCTCGGTCGGGGTTGCAAGTCCGAAAAGAATGCTGCCCAGTGCCGCCAAAACGAGAAGTGCGGGCGGGACGAGTCCCTTGAAAAATTCTATCCAAGCCGCACGCGCATCCTTCAAGTGGTATTCCTTTGCCAAGGGCGGCCCCAGTGACGGATCGATCCAGCACCGGATCATGGCGTACACCGTAAAAATTACCGCGAGCATAATTCCCGGCACAATGGCTGCGGCAAAGAGGGTCGTGACCGGCACCTGAAGAATTGGCCCCATGACGACCAGCATGATCGATGGCGGGATCAGAATACCGAGCGTGCCGCCTGCCGCGATCAATCCTGCGGAAAGCTTGACGTCGTATTTTGAACGGATCATGGGTTTGCCCGACATGATCCCCAGAATAGTGACGGAGGCGCCGACAATTCCCGTCGCTGCAGCAAAAATTGTCGCGACGAACATCACCGCTAGGTAAAGAGATCCGCGAACGCGGGCGAGAAGCTTCTGGATCGAATTAAACAGGCGCTCCATAAGATTTGCCTGCTCCATCATAACTCCCATGAACACGAACAGCGGTACCGCCGCCAGCGTTTGCTCCATCATGGAAGAGTAGAATTGTAGGGTCAGCAGGTAGAAAACGAGCTTTCCGAACCCCCAATATCCGAAAACAACCCCCAAGAAAATCAACACGAATGAAATAGGAAATCCGATGAAGATTCCGCCAAGCATGGCGAAAAGCATGAGCAATCCGATAAATTCAGTTTCCATTGTCGGGCCACTTTCCATGCTGGACGGCGTAACCGGCTTTAAGAACTTCCGAAATTCCCTGGATAATCAATCCCGCAATGCCAATGGGCAGGCAGACCTTGATCGGACCAAGATAGGGCATCCAGGTGGTGTCCATTCCCCGCTCGGAACGCACGACCGACGTCAACGCCCAGTCGGTGGAAACCCACAGAAGCAGCAGCATTGTCGGAAAATAAAGAACGCCGTACATGACCAAGTCCACTTTTGCCTGCGTGCTGACCGGCCATGCCCGATAGAGAAAATCGGAGCGGATATGAACGCCCTTCTGCAACGCATACCCCGCGCCGAGAATGAACATGGCGCCATATAGCATGCGGCTGATGTCGTAGGCCCAGTCTGTCGGCGCCGTGAACAGGTAGCGTGCGGTAATTTCGTAAACCATTCCCGCCATCAGCGGCAACGAAAGCCAACTGATGGTTTTCCCCGCAAGAATGCTGAAGCCGTCGATCTTAGAAATGACATGGCGCATCCACACCGGCATGTTGCGAGGAAGATGGTCAGGATCGCCGGACCGCCGACCGGCAATCATTTCGTCCATCGGCTCTAAATATTCGACCATGCGCGCCCCCCTGGGAGTAAGGGGGGGCGATTGACGCCCCCCCTCCCATCCATTGTGTTGTTACGTCTATTTCTTGGACAAGATGTCAGCGTAGGCACTGCCGAGCGCAGCATTCGATTTCTGGGCACGTGCCCAGAACGGGATTGCCGTGTCGGCAAATGCTTTCTGGCTGTCCCAGACCTTCTTGAAGAAAGCATTCTCATTGGCATTCTTCTCGAAGTTCTTCATTGCGGCGGCGCCGTATTCCTTGAAATATTCCGGCGGTGTATCGCGAAGAATGACGCCGTGCTTGGTCGTCAACTCGTGCAGGGCCTTGCCGTTCTCGCTGATGCGATAGGCAACCGCCTTGGTCAAAGAAGCGTTGGCGGCAACCTCAATCGCTTTTTTCTGCCCTGGGCTCATCTTATTCCAAACGTCGCCGTTGATATAAAGATCGGCATTGACGACGACTTGATGTAGCCCTTCCAGATAGTAGTTCTTCAAGACCTTTTGGAACCCGAAAGTCATGTCCGGCTTCGGACAGCACCATTCGGCAGCATCAATCACCCCTTTTTCCAAGGCAGGAAGAATATCGCCGCCGCCCATGGCCACGGACGCAACGCCGATATCCTTGTAGATCTGGCCGGGTATCCCCGGCGGGGTGCGGAAGCGCAGTTTGCGGAAGTCATCCATGCTGTTAATGGGATTCTTGAACCACCCCAGCGCTTCAGGGCCAACCGGCTGGAGTATGAAGCCCTTCACGTTGACCTTCATTTCCTTCCACAATTGGTCATATAAGGCCTGGCCGCCGCCATAAAGATACCAGGATAGCCAAGCAAAGTTATCCATGCCGACGCCGGAACCCGCCGCCGGAGAGCCAAACAGGGTCGCGGCCGGATGCTTGCCGGACCAGTAATGAGTCCAGGCAAACCCGCCCTCGATCAAACCTTTGTCGACGGCATCGAGGGTATCAGCCACGGCGACAACTGCACCGGCGGGAAGCACCTCGAACTGAACCGAATTATTGGTCAGGTCGGCGACATCTTTGGCGAAGTCCTTAAGCATTATCACTTCATCAGCCGTTGTCGGGATAACCGATTGCACCCGAATTTTTACCGGTTTGCCTTGCGCGGCGACAAAGCCCGGAGCCAGCAAAAGGCTGGCCCCCATAAACGCGGCGCATACTGTTTTCAAGAGTTTCATCTCTATCTCCCTGGTTAGAGTGTTATCTTATCCATGCATCATACGTTCTTGCAATGAATCGACATGTCTTGATTCCCATCGGCCTCCTTTCCCTCCCCACGCAACGTCACATGCTCCTAACGCTATCAGACAACCAACGACACCAGACCCGACAGGGCCAGGAATGAAAGCGTGAAACGCCGCACCGCTACAACCGGCAACCCGTGAACCAGGCGATCTCCGCCAAATCCGCCGATCAGATAGATCGGCGTCATCATCAGCATGAGATAAAAACCGGACAGGCCAATCAACCCATTCAAGGCCAGCACCAAAAGCCCGAAACTGGCAATGAACGTAATAAAGATCATCAGATTGGCCCGAGAAATCTCCGCCGGATCTTTTGACGCCAACAGATAGACAATTACCGGCGCGCCGCCGATTCCGGTCAAACCGGTAAGAAACCCACTAACCCCGCCAATGGTAATGGAAGCCCACGGGAACGGCTCTCTCCGCATCCGAATGCCCAACATCAGCAGCACGGAAAAAATAACCACCATGGATGCGATTGCGGACCGGACCGTTTCCGGATCCATCCGTGATTGAGCCGCAACGCCAAAAGGCAGAAGGATGGCGGCCGAAGCACAAATGGGAACAAGGGTTTGCCACGAACAGTGGCGGTAAGCCCGACGCAGCAACGGAATAGCAGAA
>CAYGGT010000117.1:0-3699 GCA_964349475.1 uncultured Rhodospirillaceae bacterium | reverse complement strand
GGCGCGAACCTGTGCTGCTATTTCGCTTTGGGCTATGTCGGCCATGATGTCGATGGATTGGGCGGATGTGTGTTTCATTTTTTCTTTCCCTTTAATCGCATTTCCACATCATCGGCAAACCTATTGCCATATTCGCTGCGCCAGTATTTGATGGTCATCACCCGGCACTCGTCCGTAAGAATCTTCCCCATGTAATCCACGGCCTCTCTAACCGTGGGCTTTCTGACTACAGCAGTTCGCATTGGTCAGAAAGACTTCTTGCGCTAACGCTTCGCAAAACACCGTCAACAGCGCCCTCCATGAACACGCGAATACGCACGCGCTTAGCAATTTTTTCCACAACGGCCGGGAAGTGGCGATTATCATCAACCGTTTCCTTGGGGGGGGTAATAGGTATATTTTTCGCCGATTTTTATTTCGTCAAGTTTCATTTCTAGCCCCTGATTTTATGTACCGTTACGTTTGAGCCGTTCTGCTGGCTTACTGTTTTTATTCCTGTGGCCGTGGCGGTTATCCCCGAATCCCGCTCAGACGAAATGAATCCAGTACCCTTTCCGCCCGTCACCTTAAGGAAATCGCACTCGGCTTTGGCGCTGTTGATAATCACCTGAGCGGTTTCGTTTATTGCCTTAGCGCGGTCAATATCCATCGGGTTTTCTTTGTCCTGTAGCGCGGCCAATGTGGCAAATAGTTGCGCCCGTAATACCGAAATATCGCTCATGCTGATTCCTTTTCACGTTTGTTGATCTGGCGACTTACTGCTCCGCGTAGCTGGATAAGCAGGGCAACCTCTTTGGGGTAATTGTGGTAAGTATTCCGGCGCATTAAATCGGCGCGGGAGAGTAGTTCAAGATTACTCAGCGCCGTGTTTTGCTTGTTTCCATCCTTGAATGTCACGGCATAGCCTTTTGGAACAGGGCCGTTGATTTCTTCCCATGCGACAAGATGAACACCGCGCCAGCGTTTTTGCAGGGGCATATCGTCGTTGACCTTGCGCTCGATATAGCCGTCCTTACTGATTCTCTCCGTTCCGATTGGCTGATATAGTTCAGCTGCTTTCCCGCCTCTAAATCCCGGCTTAAACCGGGTTTCATGTGACCTTCCGCCGCTATCGAACTTAATGCCCTTGTTCCATGGCACGTCACCCGGCTGGATTCGATAGGCAGCACATACGTTATTGCCACGGCGCAACCGGCAAGCGTGTTCACTGGCAAGATATTCGGCGCTCTTTTTAATCCCAAGGCTGGTTGATTTCTGATACACCTGACCGATTGACCGTCCAATTTCTTCCGCTACTAAGCGAGTCGGCGTGTTTGGGTAAATCTCAATGAGCCGCGCAATTTCGGATTCCCCCCATTTCCTTCTCATGCCGCACCCTCCGCGCTGACCATGCCCAACACTTCACGCGCCATCAGCCCGAATGATTCGGTTGCGGCTTCCATGTTGGATCGTGCAAGTTGTTTCATTTCGGTTATCTCGCTTGGGGTGCATTGGTAGTGATTGGCTACAATTTCAAAGTTCGCCACGAATTCAGGTGTTGCACGTTTAGAAGTTGACATATTTAGACTCCGGCGCGGTTTCGTTTGTTTCGTAAAACAACATGGATTTCTTGTCAAAGTTGAGCGGAACAGATCCGATCCACCCGTCTGAATTGCGTTGCGCCTCGACCTTGAGCATAGCATCAGGCTCTCCCTCTTTCGCCATCGGGTTTAGGCTTTGCGCCAGTTCTTTGGGCTTGTTGCGCCAGACCGCAACCACGTTTTCAACCAAGTCACCGATTTCAGAGCCGCCCTTAATATCGTGGATTCCTGGGATTGCGCCATCGTCCTTTGCCTTCTTTGCATGGGCGACGAGGTGAATGTGAACTGGGTAATTGTGCGCCACGTTTTGCACCTGATCAACGAACAGCTTCTGCCGTGAGAAATCATCTGGCGCTATCCCGCACTTCATCAGCGAATCAATCAGGATGTGCTTGACTCCATATTCCTCGCACACGTAACGGCACAGAGGGGCTACATCATCCGGCTTAATGCTGGCCTGTTGGTCGTACATCCAGAGGCGTTTAACCGCCCAATCAAACCATTCCTGCAATTCCTCTGCTCCCGGCTCGCGGCTTCTGGTGCGCTGAAAGATCATTCGCAGTAGTAACTGAACTGGCGTGAATTCAGGGCTGATAACGAAACATGGTTCGCTGTATTCCATGACGTGAACGAACACCTGGGAGATAACCGCCGACTTTCCGTGTCCCTTGTAACCAACCCACACGGTCATTTCGTTGTCGCGTAATTGGAACTTGTTATGCAGTGATTTAAACGGCAAATCGCGGCCTTTGGGTATTCCTTCGCCCAGGAAGTGATTCACGATCCCGTTTCGGTAATGCTCGACCGTCCTAACGCTATGCTTTGCTTTCGGCTCCATGTAGTTGCTCAGGTCTATGGTGTCGGGTATCAGATTTGGGAAGTCGGAAAGTTTGCTCATGACCAAACCCCGTTCTGCCAAACATCCACGCCATCATGGTCGCCGGAAGTGACGTACATGGACTTTGCAATCGATTTGAGCGTCTTGCAGGCGTTCCGCAGCCGGCCATCCTTGCGCTTCCCTATCAAACACACGTCAAGGCCGCGAATGGCGTCCAATTCGTATTCATCAAGCTCCGATGTTTCGTTAACCGTTGAAAAACTAATGTCGATGAATTCATGGGTACAAGGAAGGCGCTTTACTGGAAACAGATAAAGGCTGATGAAGGTCGGCTTCGCTCCGGCGCGGCGGATATCCATCAACATGTCGTAGCCGCGAAGTTTCATAATCCTACCTGTTTGCGCATAAACGCATCGTAGCGGCCATCACCGAATACCGGTGGAAGTACAGGGCCGGGTGCAACCGTCTTTCCAAGCTTTGCCCAATCGTCACGGATAGCGTTCATAAACGCCTGATCCCAATCGGCGTAAGTTTTTCCGCTTGACTTCGCATACCCGATGAAATGCTCAAGGCGTTCAGCAAGGCGAGTGTGCCCATCCTTGGTTGCCCATTTCTGCACAGCCTCAGAAATTACAAAGTCCGGAGGGATTGAGTTCTGTTTTGCTTTTGGAGATTTGGGTTTTGAGATAGATTTTTCTGGTATCTCTATATCCTCTCCTCTCCTCTCCTCTGGGTGACCACTAACTAGAATATTGCTAGCATCTTGCAAGCAGTTTGCATCATCAATAAATTCAATTAGTTGGGCATCAATCAAAGGTTTAAAATCTGGCTCTTGGTCTAGATGTCCAAATCTCTGTACATACACTTTATCCGCCGGGATTTTATTATCGGTGCGCTGAGCTAGCAACATGAGGCATATTGCTAGAAGCCTGCTAGCATCATTCCCCATCACCCAAAAATGGCTAGATAGCAGTTCTTTGTGTAGTTTTACCCACGGCGCAGAACGATCTCTGTAATGCTGGTATTCGGCCCAATTCTTGATTCGAATGAAATTCATAATTGCCCTTTGTCCAGCACCAAAACAATAGGTGACGTTCCCAAGAAAGCCGACGAGCGTCTTAAGGGTCTATTGTTTGATGCTGGGTAAAAAACAATCATTTTGATACTTTCTTATTAGGTCGTCACAACCTTTGTTTCAAGCTCCTATTGTACGCCGACTCCAATCCCAGCGCCATAAGGATTATCTGTATTCTTACTAAGGATTTTCCCTAGTACGCACTA
>CAYGGT010000116.1:0-3768 GCA_964349475.1 uncultured Rhodospirillaceae bacterium | reverse complement strand
AAAACCCCAGCAAACTCAACAGTTTTTCTCTCACCCCAGTTTGTCGTGTCCCTCCCACACATAAATGTGTGCGTGAACCCCTTTGGGGAGTTCACCGCGCACATGTGCCGGGGGTTGGGAGCATGCACGGCATTAACCCAACAGGAAACCCCATGACCAACGCCAGCGAGCAAATAATGAACGGAGAAACCCTGCTCAGGCACGCCCTGCGCATCGTGCAATCACGCCGCACAGCGTATGGCGATTCCACCAGAATGTTCAAAGAGGTGGCAAAACGCTGGTCGCTGACGATTGGCATAGAGGTCAGCCCCGCCGCTGTTGTTCTGTGCCTGATCGATCTGAAGCTGGCGCGCCTTCACCACAATCCCGCACACCTCGACAGCATCACCGATATTGCCGGTTACGCTGCGGTGCTTGCTGAAATCACGCAAGGAGGCGTGCATGGAAAATAAATGGACACACGAAACCGTGGCGGAGCATTTTGAAGAAGCCGTCAGGACGCTGAAACGCCTGCCTCCTGTAAAGGTGAAAGGCTATCACACCGTATGGCCCGAGGTGATCCATACTCCGGACGAACGGATGCATCAGGAAGCGTTCCCCATGCGCTTGCGCGCCAGCGCCGACGCGATCTCACGTCTTGAGCAGACGTTTGAGTGGATGCCATGGATTGAGGTGGAGGAACGCAAGCTGATCTGGAAGCGCGCGGCGCGGGTGCGGTGGAAAACCATCTGCTGGGAGTGTGGGTATGACCGCACGACAGCGTGGCGCAAGTGGGTGCTCGCCTGCACCAAGATTGCGACACGCTTAAATGCGCAAGATCGTTGATGAAAACTGTTGCAACACTTTTGTGCTCAACACTTGCAACATTTTCGGGCAGTATCCGAATCAGGATTGCGAAAGCTGCGTGCGACACACGGCCTCGCAATCCCCGCACACCCTGGTCGCACAACACCCCCCCCACGGCTTAGGTACTTCCGCGCGAAATGCTATGCGGGGACGCGAGGCGCAGGACCGCGCCAGCGGCAGAATAAAAATAGCGATTTCGTTTCGCTAAAGGGTGCTTCAAAGCCCTGTAAAACCGCCATTAACCCAAATACAGAACCGAAATCATGCACGTTTCGCTTATCCCAATCGCGCGCGTCATTCCCTATGCGCGCAATCCAAGAAACAATCAGGCGGCGGTTGCCAAGGTCGCAGCAAGCATCCGCGAGTTCGGATGGCGGCAACCGATTGTCGTGGATGGCAACATGGTGGTGATCGCCGGTCACACCCGGCTGCTTGCCGCCCGGCAACTGGAACTGGAAACCGTCCCCGTGCATGTGGCGGAGGGATTAAGCGAAGCGCAGGTGAAAGCCTACCGCCTCGCCGACAACCGCACCCACGAGGATGCGCAATGGGATAGTGAACTGCTCGCCATCGAACTGGGCGAACTGAAAGATTCAGATTTCGATCTGGAATTGACCGGCTTTGATGCTGACGAACTCGACCGGCTATTCGCCAATGAAGCATTGCAAGGACTGACCGATGATGACGCGATACCTGAAACGCCTGAAGTGGCGGTATCCCGGCTGGGCGATGTATGGGTGCTGGGCGAACACCGCCTGCTCTGCGGAGATGCTACAAGCCCTGATGATTATGTCCGGCTGCTTGGCGGCAACCCCGTAGACATGGTCTTTACCGACCCGCCTTACAATGTGAACTACGGCGATACGGCCAAGGACAAGATTCGCGCCAAGGGTGGCGCAAAAGCTGGCCGCAAGATTATGAATGATAATCTGGGCGATGATTTTTACGGCTTCCTGCTCGCCGCATGTACCAACGCAATTACCCACTGCAAGGGCGCGCTCTACATCTGCATGTCGTCGTCCGAACTGGATACGCTGCAAAAAGCGTTTCGTGAAGGCGGCGGGCACTGGTCGACCTTCATCATCTGGGCAAAAAACACCTTCACCCTTGGCCGCGCGGATTATCAACGCCAGTATGAACCCATGCTGTATGGCTGGGCTGAGGGCAATAAGCATTACTGGTGCGGTGCGCGTGACCAGGGCGATGTGTGGTTTTTCAACAAGCCCAGAAGCAACGATCTGCACCCCACCATGAAGCCCGTGGAACTGGTGCAGCGCGCCATCGAAAACTCGAGCAAAACCCGTGACACGGTGCTGGATTGTTTTGGCGGCTCGGGATCGACATTGATCGCCTGCGAAAAAATTAACCGCGCCGCGCGGCTTATCGAACTCGACCCTAAATACTGCGATGTGATTGTAAAACGCTGGGAAGAATTTACCGGCAAAAAAGCGGTCAACGAAGAAGGCCAGCTATTCGCTGACCTTCAAAACGAGCGGCTTGGCGTTGCCGTTTAGGTGATGCGGTAGATGCGCTCACCACCCTCGGCTTTGTCGCTGGCGATGGTAAGGCCCAGCTTTTTCTTGAGATTGGCCATCGAGCCATGCACCGTGTGCTTTTGCCAGCTGGTGACATCCATGATCGCCTGGATGGTTGTGCCCTGGCGCAGCATATCCAGCATGGTGGACTGCTTGGAAACGCGCTTGGGCTTGTCCGCCTTCGGTGTTTTGACTTGTGTGGCGGGTTCTTCCAGTCCGATGGCGGTCAAGCCCGCTTTGGTAAGAAAGTAACCGGTGGCGCGCCGAGTGACACAGCGTTTCTTTACCAGCGCACCCAGCATGGCCTGTTTTGCAGCCGCTGGCATATGGGACATAAATTTCTCGACCGTGGCGTCGGGAGATTTTGCGGCGTTCTCAATGACACGTTGTTGGGCGTTGCTTAGGGTAATGGCCGTCATGGTTGTTCTCCTTTGGTATGATGGTTGGATTGATTGGATTCTCAGTTGGCGTATTCGCCCTCGCGAAAAACCATGTTGCAAAGTTCCTTGAGCTTTTCGTCGATGTCGTGGGCGAGTGTTACGTCGCCCCATCCGGCGTCCTCGGGGCTGACCCCAAAATTCTGACTGCGGGCCTGGCTCAGGCGTTCAAGGGAGCTTTTGATGCTCTCGAGGCGTGCGGCATAACGTTGTTCGGCGCTGGTGTTGTTTGTCATGATCTGGCTCCTTTTTGGTTGCGGTGATTGCCCCGCTGGACACCGTCATGAATGCTTGGAAAAGCCTGCTTATCAACTCAAATAAGCAGAAATAGTGAAGATATTTGAATAAGTTAAGCGGGATCGGCCTGCTCTGCGGAAGTGCGGGATTATCCCCCTGATTTGAACGGGCGGGCTGCAACGCCATCCGCATGAACGAATACGAAAAATACGATGTCCACACCCGCTTATCCCGTCAGCACGATTGCCAAACTGTTTAACCTGACCGAACGCCGGGTGCAGCAGCTGGCGAGCGATGGGGTCATCCCGAAGGCGGATCGCGGCAAATATGATCTTGTCGCTTGCGTGCGCGGGTACATCGGCTTTCTGCAAGATCGCGCCTTCGGCAAGGAAGTGATCCATGCCGATGCGCATCAGGAGCGCGCAAGGCTTCTCAAAGCGCAAGCCGACAAAACCGAGCTTGAAGTCAAAACGCTCAAAAGCGAACTGATACCGTCTGATGAGATTGCAGCGGAATGGGCTGGGCTGGTGGTGGCGTTTCGTTCCCGCCTGCTTGTCCTGCCCACGCGCGGAGCGCATCTCGCCACAGGACTCAAGGAGTTTCATGAAATCGAAAGTGGCCTGAGGGAACTGGTGCATGAAGCATTGAACGAGTTATCCCTCTATGACCCACAGACAATCAGCAATCCTGATTTCCAGAATAGCGAAATTGGC
>CAYGGT010000115.1:0-3810 GCA_964349475.1 uncultured Rhodospirillaceae bacterium | reverse complement strand
ACAACGTATACAGAATATTGCTGGAAATGCTGGGCGTGGTGCTCTCAAAAGACGCCCGCGCCCGCGCCGTGCAGCTGCCCGCCTGGAACGAGGCGCTGGGCCTGCCGCGCCCCTGGGATCAGCAATGGTCGCTGCGCCTGCAACAGATTGTGGCCTATGAAACCGACCTGCTGGAATTTGGCGATATTTTCAATGGCAGCCACGAGATCGCAGCCAGGGTGGCGGAACTGAAAGCCGAGGCGCGCGCGGAACTGGCCCGCATCGATGAAATGGGCGGCGGCATCGCGGCGGTCGAATCCAGCTATATGAAACAGAAGCTGGTCGAATCCAACAGCGCGCGCCTGAACGCCATCGAGGCGGGCGAACATATCGTGGTGGGCGTCAACAAATTCACCGAAACCGAGGTCTCGCCCCTGTCGCAGGGGGGCGATGGCGGCATCATGACGGTGGATGAAAATGTCGAGGCGCAGGCGATTGAACGGTTGAAACTGTGGCGCGCACAGCGCGATGACAACGCTGTCAAGGCGGCCCTTGCCGAATTGCGCAGGGCCGCGCAGGAAGGCCACAACATCATGCCCTCTTCAATTGTGTGCGCCAAAGCTGGCGTCACCACCGGCGAATGGGCGGGGGCCTTGCGCGAAATTTTCGGCGAATACCGCGCCCCCACGGGGGTTGGGCGCGCGGCGCGCAACAGCGGCGGCGCGGCCCTGGACGACGTGCGCAAATCGGTCGAGGCCGTATCCGCCAAACTGGGCCGCCGCCTGAAATTTCTGGTCGGCAAGCCCGGCCTTGATGGCCATTCCAACGGCGCCGAACAGATCGCCGTGCGCGCCCGCGACGCCGGAATGGAAGTGGTGTACGAAGGCATCCGCCTGACGACCGCGCAGATCGTCAACGCCGCCCTGGAAGAAGGCGTGCATGTGGTCGGCCTTTCCATCCTGTCGGGCAGCCATGTGGCCCTTGTGCTCGACGTGCTGGATCGCATGCGTGCGGCGGGCCTTGGCCATATTCCCGTGATCATCGGCGGCATCATCCCCCCCGAAGACGCGGACCGTTTGCGCAACGCGGGCGTCGCCCGCGTCTATACGCCCAAGGACTATCAGCTCAACGACATCATGGCGGATATTGTGAAGGTGGTGGATACTGGGTGCGACAAGGCGGCGTGAGGGCAGCTACACGATGGCGCTATTGCAGACCGAATGACTGTATCAATTTGATTTAAATGAAAAATGTAAGGCTTACCTGCTCCTCGTGCATTCCATTTTATTCCCTTTATTCCCATGCCTGCTACTTATTGCCGCATTGCTTACAGTTCATACCGCAGCCACTGCGACACTTGTGGCAGCTCCCAGGGCCCTTGTGGCAGGAACTTGAGTTCTCACTCCCGTCTATCACGGCATAATCGTCCCCAAAGAGAAGCTTGTAATAAGCCTTGGTGTTCTCAAAGCTTGACAATAAATCCTTTGCGTCATTCTCGCCACGCATCCCGAAATACGGGAAATGATGAACAAAAAAACCAAATACGCGGAGACAATCGTTGGCATATGCTCGAGTATCGAGAATATGCTGATGCCAGAAGATGTCGATATCTTTGGTAGGTACGATGGAGCTGTGCGGGGCCATGTATAGCATGATGAGGTATCGCCGATACCGCATCTCAACATGATCAGAATACCCTTGATCCCAGCCGTACCCCTCATTCTCGTCCATAAGTTTTTGTTTTACCATGGATAGATCGATTGAGTTGATGAGCACATTAATCTCGTCGACAGCGTTTGATGATATTGTAGGCGCTAATGCGAGCATGTATCCCCTCATATAGAGTTAGCTGATGACCGCTCTTTGTCAAATGGCGCGGTATCTCAGGGTAAACACTTCAGTCGTAAAACCTATCTTCCCGTGTAAAACAACATCATGGCGGATCCAAATTATCCAGATGCAGATAAACTAGGCCTATCGAATTCTCCGGCTTTTACGCCCTCTATAAATGCTTGCCATTCACTAACAGTGAATTGGAGGGTTATTTTGTTTAAGTCTTTTGAATCGCGTAGTCCAATAACATCATTTTTAATGGCTACTAGGACACATGCATGTACCCACTTGTAATTTGAAAAGCTCGATTTTACAAAATCAGCATCGTTGAACTTCACATCAGTCATTGCGTTTTCTCCGATTTGATAGCGTTTGCCAGCGATGTCTAAGATTTCATTTTGGCAAACCGGTGCCAGTACGGCAAAAATTTTGGACACGACCCAACGTCGATCTGTGGAAGGTCACCAATTTTAATTATTTTTTGTTATTTCGATTTTTATTCCTCCACCCCTTATCGTAGGCATCATTGTCTTTCCGGTTTTTTTTCATCCCAGAACTGCTGAAGGTGAGTAGGTTTTCTAGCAATCCACGGGGCGGCGTATATTTGCGATCTCGTTCACCTTTTTCCTTGTAATGTTGTTCCCTATTCTTCGCCATTGGGCATTTTCCTTCACCAAGTCTAGTCTATTGAGAAATCGTAACTTAACATTCGCACGAAGGTTTTGTCGCTTTGGAAATGTGTGAGTCTCAGAATATTTAGTGAAAATGAGACTAAGAACTGGATCGATCTGATGACTATCCTTATTCGAAAATTGGACGTACTCAAGCATATTGAGCAAAGATACGGCAATGTTGATAATTTCGTTCGCGAGTGGGAAGAACAAATCGGATCGGGAACCATAAAGGCTGGCAGCGCAAAAGACCGGGCTACAATCTATCGCTGGCTGAACAAAGGGCTTCCAAATAAAACCAAGGACGTCTTTAGTTTTTGCGGAGCCTTGGATTTAGACCCAATTTCGATTTTGGACTTTGAGGGGGGGAAAATAATCAAGAATTTCGGAAAGATACGAAGGAGTTTTCAGCTTGGCGCGGCGGGTGTGTCTTCATTCAGGCCACTTTGGGAAATGTTCTACCCCGGTCCATCTTGGCCTTCAAATGAATTGGCGGAGAGCTATTACGGGCGCACTTGGACAGCGGAAGAGTTTGAACATGAGGCCAGTGATATCAGCAATAAGTACGCGCTCTTAAATATGCAAATATCTAATGAAGTTGAGGTGTCCCACCCGGTGGTTTTTCATATTGCTTATAGGCGAAAGAGCGCGTTGGATAAGATGTGGCGACCATATGGATCAATTATCAGGATAAATAATGTTACCAAATTGATATCAGAAAGTGGAGACTTTCAGGAAATCCGGGATAACGGAGACAGCAGACGTGTGCGTGCGGAAACATTCTACGGACCAAGCCCTGTAAAATTTAAGCTTGCTTCGTTACATAAATTTAAATTATTGGAGCGTGAGGTGCCGTCAACGGCAACAGGCGTAGTGAGATTTCACGGTTGATGCGCTCCGGCTCTGGTTGAAGTACACAAGTGGAAATAGGATTATCTCACACTTTTCTCACCCTAACCCGCCAGCAAATGCAACGTCTCGCGCGGAGCGGATTTTTTGCCGGAATCGCGGATGACGATATCGACATCGCAGCCCAGCCGGGTCAGCAGGCGCATCAGGCGTTCAACGGATATGTCGCGGAACTGGCATTGAGGATGCGCGATATATCGGGCTGGCTGATGCCGAGATGTTTGGCCGCAGCACTCTGGGTAAGCCCGCGCGCGGAAATGATTTCCTGAATCTGATTGGCCAACCCCGCCTTGAGCAGATGCGTTTCCGCATCGGCGTAACCCAGATCGGCGAACAAAGAATAGAGGTCAGGTCTTGACATGAAAGAATAGGGGGCACATGAAAGAATAGGGGTCACAGAAAGAATAGGGGTCAGGTC
>CAYGGT010000114.1:0-3814 GCA_964349475.1 uncultured Rhodospirillaceae bacterium | reverse complement strand
AGAAGGACGTCGCGCCTTTATGGATAAGCGCAAGCCAACCTTCAGGGGAAGGTGAGCGTCTGAACTGTAAACCTTCTGACTTAATCTGACAAAACGGTTGCTTTTGTGGTGACTGTGGGTATGTGGGTAACGCGCAGCGTTATCCATCATATCCGCAGCCTGAACGATCAGGACACCTGCTATGTCGGCACGATGAGGGGCGTTGGCCGCATCTACCAGCAGACCTTTGTCGATACCTACAGCCGTGTGGCGATGGCCAAACTCTATACGGAAAAAACCCCATCTTTGATTCATTAATCCGCACCCATAGCATATTTACGGTTAGCTTATAGAAAGACAGTCATCTCAGTTTCGTCTCCTTATGAGGGAAATATTATATTGATGGACAGTGGCTGCTGATGACAGCAGTCAGATAATTACAGGAGCTAATATGAGAAACCCGCTTTTAGCGCTCTCGACAGCCATGGTTCTAGCCTTGACTGCCGGCGCTTACGCCGCTGATGAGAAGACAGACGAGTATGAATCCAGCACCTCCACGGAACGCACGACGACCGGAGGCACCGTTCATTCATATGAGAAGGACGTGGATGTAGACGTGGATGATAAGGGCCGGATAACCAAATCCACGACGACCGAGAAAAAGGTTGATCCGGAAGGCTTGCTGAACACGATGAAAGACACCTCGACAACCGTATACGAAGAAAAGGCTCGAGGCGGCTATATACAGACCACCACCACCAAACATGTTGATCCCGAGGGCGCCAACGTGACGATTAAAACTGTCACCAATGTGGACGTCGATGCTGACGGTAAAATCACGACTACCGCCAAAAGCGAAAAAGTCGTTGACCCGGAAGGACTCATGAACTCAACCACAACGACCAGCAAAACCAAGACGGTTGATGGTGTTGTCGTTGAGCAGAAAAAGCAAATAACCGATTAATACCGGCGTTTACAATCCTGATCCGCCGTTTATCCCCCCCCGCATCAGGTGCGGGGGGCTCTCTTCCTTAGTGGGGCGCGTTAAACGACCCCGGGGGTAAAGGAGAGGCTTTTTTTCTTATGAAAGCACTATATCGGGCCATAAACACATCTTTGGACGGAAGGAAGATATAAAAATCCATGTTTTTTTAGCATGAGATTTCTATGCCGAGGTTTTTTCAATAGTAAGCTGAAAGGTGTACGCAATGCCTGAACAACAAATTGGCTGGCTGATGACCATAGTCATCGGTGGATTGGCTGGTTTCATCGCAGAAAAACTGATGAAATCCGATCAAGGCCTGCTGATGAATATCATATTGGGAATTGTAGGCGCCATTATCGCCAACCTCCTATTTAGTGCGCTGGGCATCCTGACTACCGGCTGGCTGGGCTACCTCATATCTGGAATCGTGGGCGCGTGCCTGCTGATTATGCTGGGACGTCTGCTTAGAAGATAGTCCGTTTGATACGTCTAACCTTGACCTGGGCTTGGAAGCCTGAGTTCGCAGATTCCACCTTTTTGCACGGTTGCAGCCGTGTCAACGACTGAGCGTTATAAAATCAATCAGAATTATAAGGAGTTCCAATGGCTAAATCCCCCTCCGGCAAGCGCCCGGCAACTGGCCCAGCGGCATTGCTCACTACGAATCACGGGATAGCGATTTCGGATAACCAGAACTCTCTGCGCGCGGGCGCGCGTGGCCCGACGCTGCTGGAGGATTTTGTGCTGCGGGAGAAGATTTTTCATTTTGATCATGAGCGAATTCCGGAGCGCATCGTGCATGCGCGGGGATCAGGAGCGCATGGATATTTTGAGTGCACGAATCCCATTCCAATGCTGACACGCGCGTCGCTGTTTCAGAATAAGGACGAGCGCGTGCCGGTGTTCGTTCGATTTTCGACGGTGGCGGACGGCGCGGGCTCGGTGGATACACCGCGTGACGTGCGCGGCTTTGCCGTTAAATTCTATACACAGGAAGGCAACTGGGATCTGGTCGGTAACAACATCCCGGTGTTTTTCATCCAGGACGCCATCAAGTTTCCTGATCTGATCCATTCGGTGAAAATGGAGGCCGATAAGGGCTACCCGCAAGCCGGAAGCGCGCATGATACGTTTTGGGATTTCGTGTCGCTGGCGCCGGAAACCACACATATGATCATGTGGGCGATGTCTGACCGCACACTGCCCCGCAGCCTGCGCATGATGGAAGGATTCGGCGTGCATACGTTCCGCCTGGTGAACGCGAAAGGCGATTCCTGCTTTGTGAAGTTTCACTGGAAGCCGACGCTCGGCATCCAGTCCACGATATGGGATGAAGCGGTGAAAATCGCGGGGGCGGATCCGGATTTCCATCGAAGGGATTTATACGAAGCCATTGAGGAAGGAGATTTTCCGGAATGGCAGTTGGGTGTGCAAGTATTCGACGAAGCCTGGGCAAGCAAGCAGCCCTATGATGTGCTGGACGCCACCAAGCTGATTCCCGAGGAGGAAATTCCGGTGCAGATCGTGGGCCGCATGGTGCTGGATCGCAACCCGGATAATTTCTTCGCTGAAACCGAGCAAGTGGCGTTCCTTCCCTCCAATATTGTGCCGGGCATCGATTTTTCGAACGATCCGTTATTACAGGGCCGCTTGTTTTCGTATCTCGATACGCAAAAATCACGCCTTGGCACCACCAATTTTCATCAGATTCCGATAAACGCTCCAAAATGCCCATTCGCCAATTTCCAGCGCGATGGCATGATGCAGACGTTCGTTCCCAAGGGCCGCGCCAATTACGAACCGAATAGTCTGGCGCAGGCTGGGGAGCATGGCGGACCGGCGGAATCTTTGGAGCACGGCTTCGTCACGTTCTCCAGCCCCGAGAGAGCGCAGGATGCTAATCAGAAATTGCGTGTACGCGCAGAACTGTTTCATGACCATTACAGCCAGGCGCAGCAATTCTATCGCTCGCAGGCAGCTATCGAGCAGGCACATATCGCCAGCGCGCTGGTGTTTGAACTCTCCAAGGTCTCGCTACCGCATGTACGGATGCGCGTTATGGGGAATCTGCGCAATGTGGATGAATCGCTGGCCAAACGTGTGGCTTATGGGCTGGCTATGGATCTGCCGCCCGCATCCCCGGCCGCGCGCCAGCCCGTGGCGCTAAAGCTCTCTGACGCGCTTTCCATCGTGAAACAAGCGCAGCCAATGCTTAAAGGCCGCAAGGTAGGGATTCTTTTCGCCGAAGGCTCCGACAAGGCGCTGATTGACGAGCTGGCGGTGGCGATACGCGAGGAAGGCGGTGCGGCCATGTTGATCGCGCCCAGGGTTGGCGGTATTTCCGTAAAGGGCGGCACACTTGCAGCCGATGGGCAGCTGGCTGGCACGCCATCTTGCGTGCTTGACGCCATCGCGCTGGTGCTCACCGAACAAGCCGTCGCCAAATTGCTGAAGGACAGCGCTGCGATTCAGTTCGTGATGGATGCCTTCGGCCATTTAAAAGCCATTGGCCACACGCCAGCCTGCAAAGCGCTACTGGACAAGGCGGGTGTGACGAAAGACGACGGCGTGACGGGGGTGGACGAGGCTTTCATAGCCGCCGCCGGGCGCCGGTTTTATGAACGCGAGCCCAACATCCGCAATCTCGCCTAAAAGGGAGAAATTTTCATGCCAGATACAGCCTCTATAGTTGGGCCTGCCGAAATGACCATTTTCGATCGCCTCAAGGCCGATCACGATCAGCATCGTCTGTTGCTTGATAAGATCGGCGAAACCGTGGGCGAATCCAATGAGCGAAAGGCGCTGTTTGAGGAATTTGCGGTGGAGGTGAAAGGCCACGCCGCGTCCGAG
>CAYGGT010000113.1:0-3893 GCA_964349475.1 uncultured Rhodospirillaceae bacterium | reverse complement strand
ACACATCCTACTCTTCTCCCCGGTATCTGCAATTGCTAAGGTGTGGACGTATGCATGATCCTTTTGGTCCCGGATCCCAGATAGATAGGCGAATTGTGAGGGAAATAACCAAGATGAAGAAGATCGTCGATAGCCTCCGAACGCTCGGGTTAAAAATCGTCCTCGCCCAAGGAAGTTACGATTTAGTCCACATCGGCCATGCCCGTTATTTGGAGCTCGCGAAGTCCCATGGCGATATTTTAGTGGTGGGTGTTGATAATGACGAGAAGATCCGCAAGCGCAAAGGACCAGAACGTCCCGTCGTCCCAGAAACTGAACGACTAGAAATGGTCTCCCATTTGCGGCCAGTAGATTTGGTGTATCTTAAGAAGTGTAAGGATCCCCGCTGGCAGCTCATTAAAACGGTCTGTCCAGATGTGCTCATTGCAACCAAGGACACCTACTCTACAAAGGAGGTTAAGGAGTTAAAAAAATACTGCGCAAAAGTCATCGTCCTGGAACGCATGGCCACGACCTCGACCAGTGCTAAAATTCGTCACCTCCAGATTGGCACAGCCCAGAAACTTGAACGTGCGCTGACCCCTAAACTCATCAAAACACTACAGGAGGCCCTGCTGGGCATCCCGAACGAATAACTATGAAAACTGCGCTCGTGGCTTATATCCCCGTACTCCATGAGGGCTACCGGGCGCTGTTTTCAAGGCATCCAGAAGCGCGTGAGCTGTTTCTTTTTGGGCCAGACGTCATCAGCTTGTTCGAACATTTAGTGAAGGATATCCGCAAGCTTGATCCTTCCCTCACGCAAAAAGCCGTTGCCTCATGGGGTATGTTTGATCGAGTATCTATCCTCGACGCGACGACGATTAAGGAGCTCCAAGAACAAAAAGTCTCACTCATCTGCTCGAACGATGACCTGACGCAGGAACTTGTACAGAAATATTTCTCAAATAATCCCCTTAGCTTTGACAACATCTTTTTGCGTTGGGATAAAAAAACGGCAGTTGAGCCCGTAGCTGTCTCGCCGGATGTCACCATAAGCACAGATGACTTTGACCGGCAGATGATGGACGCGGGAAGGAAAGAGGGCGAGCAGAGCCGTGACTGGTGGCGACGCATGGGAGCGATTGCGGTCAGAAACGGAAATGTGCTCCTGAAAACGCATAACACCTATGTTCCTTCGGAACAGATTGCCTATGACGAAGGTGACCCGCGTGGGAATTTCAAAAGCGGCATCAATCTTGAATCATCACTTGCAATCCACGCCGAGTCTCGTCTCATTTCGCTTGCGGCGAAAGAAGGCGTCTCCCTTCGGGGGGCGTCAGTATACGTAGACACATTTCCCTGTCCGCCCTGCGCCAAGGCGCTTGCCTACTCCGGCATCAAAAAACTTTTCTACCGCATCGGCTACAAAGTTTTAGATGGCGAACGAATTTTAAAAAGCCAGGGCATTGAGATCGTTTTTGTAAAAGAATAGCCTGCTGCGGGTCGCCGCAACAGGCGTGATGTTCGTCAGTGCTTTTACTTCAAGCGGTCGGGCGTCAGGCGGGCCTGCTCATCCGGGGTGAAGCTTTCGAGATTCTCACCCTGAAGCATCCGCTCGTAGAGAATAGCGCGGAGCTCACCCTCTCGCTCTTCTGCCGCAGACTTGGCAAGCGGGGTCTCGAGCCGGCCCTCGCCGCTCGGCGTCATGACGTGCCAGTGGAGATGTTCCACGGTGCCAGCAAGCTTGAGCGGACCGTTCCGCAGCAAGAGCCCGTACTCGAAGATCTTGAAGTGCGCCTCCACTTTCTTGCGGATGTCGTTGAAGCCCTCCGCGAGCGCCTCGTCCGGCAGCTCGTAGAGTTGAGCGGCGTGCTTGCGTGGAACGATCAGCGCATGGAGCGCCGTGTTCTTCTCCGCGAAGTTCCTCGGCACCTCCCACGCAACCCAGTGGTCGTTCTCGACCACCACTTTGTTCACCTCTGGATCGATCTCGCAGAACGTGCACTTTCCCTTGATGAGATCGGCACGCATCTGCTTGTAGCGGCTGAAGTTGCGGGCGCGAGCGAGGAGCGCGCTCTGCCCGGGGCTGAGTCCTTCGCCCACAAGGTCGGGCTGATCCGAAAGCTGGTGGTCACTCAAGAGTCACCTCATTTTCTGCTGTTTGTTTCTCTCCGGAGGGAGGCGACCGAGGATACGTAAAAACAAGAGGGGCGTCAAACCCCTTCTTCTTACGCTTTCTTATAGTTTTTAGGCTGACCAAACTTGAATTTCCAGGCCTCAGTCTCTCCGAGCTGCTCTAGATCGGGTTCTATCAAATGCGCGTGTATGTGAAGGACGGTTGATCCATAGTTTCCGTGCTCGGAAGAGCCGAAACGGATTGCCACTCCCCCACCTTTTATATTTCGGCGTTCCGTCTCTTCTGCGAAAAGGGCGATCAATTCATCTCCGGCCCCCGGCTCCATCTCTTTGATGTGCTCGATGTGTATCTTGTAAATTGCAAGAAGCTGGTGCTTAACCTTTTCATACGGCCACTGGTTCTCGGTCACTATCCAAAATTTCCCCTCTTTGAGAATAGGGTTTGTATGATAATTCTCAAGATTTTCACGACAAAATGGACAGTGCCCCTGCCGCCTGATTTCTTCCATCACTTGCAACTGCTCCTCGGACCGAGCGTTCGACGGATTGATAAACCTATTTTGACCCTGATTGTCTTGGCCCATGTTAACGAAAGTATATCAGATTGCAACCGGAATCCCCTTAATACCTGGATGTGGATTGTAATCCTCCAGCGTAAAGTGCTCTTTCCTAAAATCGAAGAAATCTTTAACGGTCGTATCCATCTTCATGGTGGCCAATGATCGAGGCTCGCGGGACAACATGGTTTCCACGGCCGGCACCTGATCTACATAAATATGCGCATCGGAAAAACTGTGAACATATTCATAGGGAATGGTTCCCGTGGCGTGTGCTAGCATCATGAGAAGCGCGCCATACTGCACCATGTTTGAAGGAACGCCAACCGGCACATCTGCCGAGCGCTGGAACATGTGGAGCGTCAGTTTGTTGTCGAGCACTCGCAAATGGATCCAACCGTGACATGGGGCGACGACGACTTTCTGTTCCTTCCCAGTTCCGCGGATGGTGTAATACGGAATCCAGGGAGAAATAAAATGCGTTCGCAGATGCGGGAATTCCCGAATCTGTTCAATGATATTTTGAAACTGATTATAAAATTTGCCGTCCGGGGTGGGAAAATCGTGAAAAGCAGCACCGTATGATCCGGGGCCGAGATCGCCCTCCTCCAACCCACGCTTCTCACACTTCTCCTTCGTCACCCATGACTGCCACCAAGTACATCCAAAAGCCTCAAGCTCCTTCTGCGTACGGGCACCGTTCGCAAACGCACAAATCTCAGCCACCGCCTGCTTCCAGACCGTAACCGGCAAACGTTCAGACTCCTGCGGCGCCATATTGCGCTCATTGATAATCGGGAACCCATTATCAAATTTAAAATGCAGAGGGCTCGGTCCCATGAGGGTCAAGGCGTCGATACCTTGCTGACTGTTGGTGCGTTCTCCCTTTTCAAGAATATCCCTAAGTAGGCGTTGATACTGGGGATCGGGCGTACGTTCGGCGTAAGATTTAATCATACTTGCGAAAAATTGCTCTTCACGCATACTAGCAATGGTCGACGCAAAGGTCGACCACTACGTCCACATGTGTATAACCTATGAAAACCATCCTCCTGGCCGCTGTTACCGCTAATGGCTTTATTGCCCGTTCTACTAATGAACTGGCTAATTGGACGAGCAAAGAAGATAAAAAACTCTTTGTGGAGGAGACCAAAAAAGCTGGCGTCATGATCATGGGCCGGACTACTTTTGCCACTATTGGCCGGCCCCTGCCTGGCC
>CAYGGT010000112.1:0-3966 GCA_964349475.1 uncultured Rhodospirillaceae bacterium | reverse complement strand
ATATAATATATTAATATTATTCAAATAGATAGACCATGTGTGATAAATGAAAAAAATGCTTTACTGTCATTCTCCATGACAGCTTTTATTTCAAAACCGGCCGGCGGGCTGGAGGGAACGGCTTCTGTGCCGGGGGATAAGTCTATCTCTCACCGCGCGCTGATGTTTGGCGTGCTGGGGGAAGGGGAGACGGTGGTGAGCGGGCTTTTGGAAGGCGAAGATGTCTTGCGGACGGCGCGGGCCTTGCTTTCGATGGGTGTCGTCGTCACGCCGCCGGACAGCAAAGGCGGCGTCTGGCGCATCCGGCGCGGCGACCAAAAATTCCTCCGCAGTCCGAAAGGCGCGATTGATCTCGGCAACAGCGGCACCTCCGCCCGCCTGCTGATGGGGCTGGTGGCGGGGTATCCTGTCAATGTTATTTTTACCGGCGATGAGTCGCTCAGCCGCCGTCCGATGGGGCGCGTCATCAAGCCGCTGGCGCTGATGGGCGTCCGGTTCGAAACCAGCGTCGCCGACAGATTGCCGATTCGCGTCATCGGGTCGGCGTCGCTGCGGCCGATCCATTACCGCCTGCCCATTGCGTCGGCGCAGGTCAAATCGGCGATTTTGCTGGCGGGATTGCGGGCGAACGGTAAAACAACCGTCATCGAGCCGCAACCGACACGGGATCATACTGAACGGATGCTGGCCTCCATGGGCGCGAAGATTACGTCGGAAATGCAGGCCGATGGTTCTTCCGTCGTCACGGTGGATGGCCTCCCGAAACTGACGGCCCGGTCTATTGTCGTGCCGGCCGACCCCAGTTCCGCCGCCTTCCTGACCGTGGCGGCCTTGATCACAAAAGATTCCGCTATCGTCATTCCCAATGTTTTGATCAATCCGCATCGTATCGGGCTTTACGACACGCTGCGGGAAATGGGCGCGGACATCAGGTTTGAAAACCTGCGCGAGAGCGGCGGCGAGCCCGCGGCGGACGTTCATGTAAAATCGAGCAGGCTTGAAGGCATCGTTGTCCCGCCCGCCCGCGTGCCGTCCATGATTGACGAGTTCCCGATTCTCGCCGTTGCTGCCGCCTTTGCCGAGGGCGACACCGTGATGACGGATCTGGCGGAGCTGCGCGTGAAGGAAAGCGACCGGCTTGCCGTCATGGCCAAAGGCCTGGCGGCGGCCGGGGTGAAAGTGACGACGGGCGAAACGAGCCTGACCGTGCATGGCGCCGGCGGCATTGCGCCTTCTGGCGGCTGCCGGATTGAAACGCATCTCGACCACCGCATCGTCATGAGTTTTCTGGTGCTGGGGCTTGCAGCGCGGGCGCCCGTCGTCGTCGATGATATCGGCGCTGTTGCGACCAGTTTTCCTGGTTTTGCCGCTTTGATGAACAGCCTTGGCGCAGAGATGGCAGCTCTCAACCCCGGCTGACATCCACACCGTAGAAGTCCAGCTGCCATTTGATCTCGGCGGGGGAGAGGGGGTAGTCTGTGCCGCCTTTGGCGTAGATCAGTTCTTTCGGCGGGAGTTTGGCGTAGCTGCGTTGCAGTTCGATCGCGAGGCGCATCGGCAGTTGCGCCTTCCAGCAGAGCGCGACGATCGGCTTGGCGAAGCGCAGCATTTTCTCGACGACGATCGGGTGAATCTGACTGAGGCGGGAAAGTGCCAGCAGCACGAATTTATGATCCTGCCAGGCCAGTGCGTCCTGAATGACGCTGGCGGTCAGGTTGCCGTCTTTCATGTAACGCTCCACTTTATACTCGGCGGTTTCATGCGGAACGTCCTGGCGCTGAAAGGCAATGCGGCGTTTGACAAGGTCCGCGATTTCCTTGCGCATCGCCGGGTCGAAGTCCGACCTGTTTTCCAGCAGGCTGAGCACGGAGTCGCCGACAAATCCGGCCAGTTTTTGCGCAAGATCCAAAGAAAGCTCTCGCCGGCCGGCCAGCGGCGCGTGCCAGTCGGGGTAATCATGCGCATTCTCGATAATCTTCTGGAGCGTTTCGGCGGAAAGCGCAGCGCCCGGGTTGCTGATCAGCACCGTATTGCCGGGGATGTCTTTCGTGTCAACGACAGCTTCAGCCACGCGGGCGCTTACGTCACGCCGTCCGGCAATCGCGGAAATGACCCAGGTCTGCGGATAATTGCCAAGAATTTCCAGCAGGTCTTCATCCGCCAGCGCGACGCAAAACCGCAAGACCGGCTCCGACACTTCGCGTTCGACATCGCGGGCCAGCCTGCCCACCACCTGGGGCGGCGCCTTGGCGTGATCTTTGAGGGCGCTGGCGAGCGCCTGGCGGATTTTGACCACTTCGTCCTGCGCGAGCACGCCCAGGGCCTGCACCGCATAGGCGTAGAGCTGGCTGTTCTTTTCCATCGACAACCCCGGCAGCAATTCCACCAGCCGCGCCGCGAGCGCCAGGCGCACATCGACGCTTTTGTCGGTGGCCAGCAGGATGCCGGCTGTTGTCAGCATCTTTTTCTGTTGTTCGTAGCGCTGCTGATCCGTGCCGAAAAATTTTTTAAAAAACTCAAACATCTTCCTTGGCACCGTATTCCTGCGACTGCATTTCCATGAGGCGGCTGGCTGTTCTTTGAAAGGTCCCGCAAAGCTGATCGGCCGGCGCGGCGGCTGACATCACCAGGCGTGTCCGGTGATCATACAACGTATCGATAAAGGTGACGAAGCGCAACGCCGCGTCGCGATTTTTTTCGGTCAGGACCGGCACGTCCTTGACGATGAAAATCTTGAAACGGCCGGCAAGCTGCAGGTAATCAAGCGCGCTTTTGGGCTGCTCGCATAACTCCGCGAAGCTGAATGCCGCTACGTCCCGCGCCGCCAGCGGCACATGGATCACGCGGCCCTTGACGGAGATATCAAGCGCCGCCCCCGGCTTGTTGTCGGCAAGAAGATCAAAAATTTTGTCCATCTCGCGGGAGGATTCCGCGGTATGCGGACAGAAGTAAGTCTTCGTCTTTTTCAGCTTGTCCAGGCGGTAATCCGTCATGCCGGGGAAGGGAAAGACATGCAGTTTGTTTTTAAGGAGCGCGATAAAAGGCAGGAAGCGGTCGCGCTGCAAGCCGTCGGCATAAAGATCGTCGGGGGCGGTGTTTGATGTGATCACCATCACGACGCCGCGCGCGAAAAGCGCCGTGAACAACCGCCCCAAAATCATCGCGTCCGCCACATCGTTCACCTGAAATTCGTCGAAACACAAAAGGCGGGTATTGGCCGCGATTTTGTCCGCGGCCGCCATCAGGTCGTCATCGATTTTGTCGTCAGGTTTTCTGGCCGTTCTGGCGGTGTGCAGGAAATCATGCGTTTCCAGCATGAAGGCGTGGAAATGGACGCGACGTTTCTTTTCGATTTCCACGGCGTCAAAAAACAAATCCATGACCATTGATTTGCCGCGCCCGACTCCGCCGTGCAAGTAGTACCCCTTCGGGGCAGGCTTTTTCTTCCAAAAGCGCGGCAACGCCACCGGTATCCGGCCTGACAGGGAGCTGTCGGTCAGGGCCTGGCGTAGTTTTTCAAGCATCTGCACCGCACGCAACTGATCCTGGTCAGGGCGCAGCGGGCCGGTGGCGCTTTTTTGCGCATATATTTCGGCTATATTATTTGACATAGCAAAAAGCTTGCCTGTTTGTTTTGAAATGAGCTACGATTACACGCTGCGTTCAATTTAACAGGAGAAGATAAAATGAGCAAAGGACATAAAAAGCACGGCCACAAAGGCGAATGCAAAAAAGAATTCTGCAAGAAAGCAGAGAACGATAACGCCGCCAAATGCCCGCACCCGAAAACGGATGCTTGCGTGCCACCCGCGCCAAAAAAAGACGCGGCCACCGGTTGCGCGCCGAAAAAGAAACCCGGCTGCTGCGGCTGATCTTTTTCTGAAACAAAAAAAGCCCCCGAAGTTTTTCGGGGGCTTTTTTGTTTGGAAGAAAGTACCGGGATTATTCTGCGGCGCCTTCTTCGGG
>CAYGGT010000111.1:0-4055 GCA_964349475.1 uncultured Rhodospirillaceae bacterium | reverse complement strand
TCATTAATTAAAAACCGTCAGATAAAGCCGCCGGTATTGGAACCCACCCCGCCGGGAGAAAAAGCCCTGCCCAAAATCAGGTCGTAGCATGACTTTGGAAGTCTTCGACCGCCGGTTGCTGCGACAACGGCGCAACCGCGCGGCGGCGGGGATCGGCGGGTTTGATTTTTTGCTGGCGGAGGTCGCAACCCGCCTGGTCGAGCGTCTCGGCGTGATCCGGAAGGAATTCCCGCTGATGGTTGATCTCGGCAGCGCCCACGGCGTTCTGGCAGAAAAACTGCGCCGGCGTCCGGGAACGGAAAGCGTCATCTGCACCGATACGTCTTTTGAAATGGCGCGGCTGTGCCGTCACAGCATTGTTGCCGACGAAGAATTTCTGCCTTTTCGCGCGGCGAGCCTCGATGCTGCGGTGAGCAACCTTAATCTGCACTGGGTCAACGACCTGCCGGGCGCGTTGCTGCAAACCAAACAGGCGCTGAAACCGGATGGTTTGTTTTTGGCGGCCCTGCTTGGCGGCGAAAGCCTGCGGGAATTGCGGCAGTGCCTGATGGAAGCGGAGCTGGAGGTGAGCGGCGGTGCCAGCCCGCGCGTTTCGCCTTTCATTGATCCCGTTGACATGGGCGCTTTGCTGCAACGCGCCGGTTTCACCCTGCCGGTGGTCGACAGCGACATGATCACGGTTGACTATGCCAGCGCCTTGAAACTGATGCAGGATCTGCGTGGCATGGGGGCGGCCAATGCCACGACCAACCGTCTGCTGAAACCCACGCGGCGCAAGGTGATTTTAGAAGCGCTGCGGCTTTATCACGAAAAATTCGCCGATGCTGCCGGCGGCGCCGGATACGGCAAAGGGCGCGTTGCGGCGACCTTTCAGGTGATCTACGCCATCGGCTGGGCGCCGCACGCCAGCCAGCAAAAACCGCTCGTCCCCGGCAGCGCCAAGCATAAACTGGCTGACTATTTGGGAGGAGAGCGTTAATTCCGCCGGCGCCTTGTTATGCCGCAGGGCCAGCAAAAGGCGGCGGGGGATTATTGCCTGATTTGAGATTTTTCGGCGCGGGCGCGGCCTTTATCTGCCTGGCCAAAAAAAAATCGATATGTTTCATCCATTCGTCACGCAAAACATCGCGCTCCATCCAGATTTCATGCTTGGCGGCGGGCATATCCACCGCCGTGCAATGGGGAAGAAAGCCGACGGCGCGGCGCGCTGCTTTTGCATCCACGATTTCGTCGTCGCCGGAGATTTGCATCAAGATCGGCGTCGTGATGGATTTCAAATAGTCTTCCTTGTGGAGGATGTCGATCGATTCAAACGTGTGGTACACCCAGCCATAGGTCGCGTCGCCCATTTGCAGGCCGGGCTTGGCGTTAAAGATCTCCGCCGTCACGGCAAATCTTTCCGGGTCGCTGGTCTTTTTGTTATTGGCAAATACTTCGCGTGTTTCCGCCCAGTCTTCGCCGAGCGGCACATATTTCTCCAGGTAGCTGCCGGCCTTGGCAAAGCGGGCCATCTGCCGCGCCACGGGCTTTGGCAGAGCGCCGGTATTGATGTCGAGCATCGGCGCGGTCAGAAGGGCCGCGTCGAAAACGCCGGCGTGCTCTTTCAGGTAGCGCAGGCCGATATGCGCGCCCATGGAATGGGCTGTTAAGATAAAGGGCCCTGGCGATTGACTAACGATCTTTGCCGCAAACTGATCCAGCGTTTTGATGTGCTCGTCATAGCCTTCGCCGTGCATTTTCTGAAGATTGTCCTTCAGATATCGCTCCGACCCGCCTTGCCCGTGCCAATCCATGGCCCAGACGGCAAAGCCTTTGTCGGTCATGTCGCGGATGGTTTCAAAATATTTTTCAATCGGCTCGCGAAAGCCCGGCACGATCACCATCGTCCCCTTTGGCGTTCCTGTCGGCAGCGCATGGCCGTAGCGAATTTTGGCGCCTTTGGCGTTGGTGAAAGTCCCCCACTGAAATCCCGCCGATTCTTCGAATCTTTTTGGCAACATCTGTCCAGCGCTTTCCTAAATCATACGACTAATTATAGCTGGAAATATCCTTCTGACTAGGTGCTAAAAATATCCTTCTGAAAAAACAATATATCCAGAACTATAAAAAACCGGCAATTAGATTCTAATTTTTATTCGTTGCCCGTAATATAAGTTTAAAATTTGCACTTTTTCTCTTTTAGCTGTTTTTCAAAAATGTTACGCTTTCGCACGATCAGAAAAAGTTAAATTTTTTAACCCGGTGGGCCGCGCTTGTGAGCAACAACAGCCGAAGAAAAATTGAGAATATTCTGCGCGAGCCGCTGACACGGCACAGATTCTCGTTGAACGGAAAAATCCGTGAAGCGCAAGATACGGAAAACGAAAAACCGTTTACGCTGCAAGACCTGAAGGCATTTTTAAACGGCATCCGCACCGGCGGCGAACAATTCAGGCAAGAGGCCCTGAACGCCGTCGAAGCCGTTCAGGCCGGCCGCGCGCCGCAAAAGCCGCAGCTCGACACGCCTGAAAAGCAGCTGGCTTGGGGGGCGGCCTTTGCTTACCTGAAGCTGAACCCCGATGCCATGAAGTCCTGGACGGCGCCGATTTTAACGCCTGTGCCGCTAAACCAGACGGATTTGTGGAAACAGGTGACCGAAACAAAGACTGCCGCGGACGAAAAACTCTCCCACGCGCACCATGTCCGGGAAGCGCTGCGCAGCAAGGACACCAAGTACGGCTGGGGAGAGCCGGGCAGCGGCTTTAGTTATAACCGTCAGAAAAACATCATCACCATCGACCTGATGCAGACGCTGATCGTCGGCTTCGAACATGCCCGCGCCGATGTTTTCCGCGAAATCGGCCATGCCCTTTTGTCGGTCAGCTATCCCAAAAGAATGCAGGCAATTTTCAAGGACATGCGCCCGCTGATGCAAAAAGAGCAAAAAGCCAGCGCAAAAAAAGGCCCGAAGCTGACGCCGGAAGAATACAAGAAACTGCAGGCGCTGAGCACGGAATGGCAGCTGCGCCACATGATGTTCAACGCGGCGGAAGAAAACGTCGCCAACAAATTCGTCGCCAACATGGGCGCCCGGATGCAGCAGGATCACAGCGTGTCGATTAACAACACCGCCGTCACGCACCGCGCCATCGGACTGACGCGCCTGCCGCCGGACAAAAACGCGTCGGCGGAACTGCGCCGTTACATGAACCTCTGCAACGCGGTGCAGCTCAGCTTTTTTCAAAACAACGATCTGTTTGAAAATACGGAAGACGGCTGGGCCCGCGTCGGCGTCGATACGAACCTGGTGCGCAAAACCGCGACGCTGGAAAGCCGGCCCGATCCCGCAAAAGACGATCAGGATGGAATTTCGCATGTTGATTTCCAGTACCTGCGCGCCTTATGCGGCGGCCCCAAAGGGCTGGAAAATTTGCAGCCGCAGCAGCATGAACGTCTTTACAGCAATGACAACCTGGCCGGGCCGATTGCCCGCAACGATGCCGCACGCAAGGCGATCATCGAGAAAATCTGGGCTCTTTACGCCGAAGACCTGATTCAAAAAATCCTCAAGCAGGCCAACGACCAGGTCGAGCAGAAGATGCAAGAGGCGAAAGAAAAACAGGAGCAAGACGGCGAAGAGCAAGACAGCCCGGAAGGGGATGACGGACAAGAAGGCCAGGAGGGCCAGTCCGGCGGCAAGCCTCAAAAAGGCAAAAAGGGTAAAAAAGGCAAGCCTCAGCGCGGCCAGCAGCAAGGCGACCCGCAAGACGCCGAAGATATGGATGAAAACAGCGAATCACCTGAAGAGGGCGAAGAGCAAAGCGCCGAAGAGCAAGCCGGCGAAGAACAAGAAGGTGAAGAAGCCGATCAAAAGAGCGAAGGGGCCGAAGGAAAGCTCGGCGCCGACGACGAAGAAACCGTTCCCGTCGAAGGCGTCGGCGACATGCCCAAGTCGAAAAATTCCACCGAAGCGCCCAGCGATGAAGTGGACCCGGATGCCGATCCCGCCGGTGAAGGCAAAGACGCCGACGGCGAAGGCGAAGATGCCGACGGCGACGCGAAGACCACGGAAGAAC
>CAYGGT010000110.1:692-4109 GCA_964349475.1 uncultured Rhodospirillaceae bacterium | reverse complement strand
GGCCAGCACGGATCGCCCCGCTGAGGAGAGCGGCTGGTAATAGCTTCCGCTGACACGGTTTTTCAGAAATGATGTTGATGGTCCCAATGTGTCAATCGACGGCGCGGTGTCAAAGCGCAATGTCCATCCGCTTTGTGGATTAAGCAGATCATCGCGCCTGTCCTGAAATGCAAACAGCGGAATGGAAAACAGCGCAAAATTATCCTTGCTGTTCTGGTCCCGGATTTGCTCAAAACCGTACAGGAGACCAGCTCCCAGCAGCCATTTATTGCTAAAATCACGGTCTATGCCTGCTGAAAAATTCAGCCCTGTGGTTTCGAAGGCGTCGTTATCTTCCTGCTTGATGATATTGCCGAATTTTAGCCGCTGGTCGGTTCGCAGGAAAAATGGCTTTACCAGTTGCGTGTCCAGCCTGCGTTCCTGCGTGGCCAGGGACAGATCGACCGTGAATTTTTCACCGTGCGCCAGAAAATTGCGGTGTTCCCACCCGGCGCTTATGCCGGGGCCGATGTCCGTGCTGTAACTGGCGCCGCCCTTGATGGAGCGATGCGCCCTTTCAGTAACCGAAAACGTCACCGGAACCATCCCGTCCGGGGCGGGGGCGCCGGCAAGCACCGGGTCCGATTTGGCCAGCAGCCCCGATCGCAGAAGCGCTACATTGGCGCGATTTATGTCTGATCGCGTGAAGCAGTCCCCCGTCTTCAGAGTGACCCGTCTGCGCAAATGAAGATCCGCAACGGTTTCCTGTCCGCTAAACCGGATTTCGCCGATCCTTGCGTCGGGCCCGGCCAGAATGTGATATTCAATGTCCAGGCGTTGTTCGTTGTGATTGAGTATGGCCTGGTGCGACGTGTGATGTTCAAAAAGACAATTATTTTCATCAACCCATGCCGCTATGCTTTGCTCATCGGCCAGCACCGCAGCCGCCAGCGCCGGGGCGCCTGGTTTCGCATTCAGTTTTTCAATCTCAGGAAGGCTGATGGCCTTGCCTTCCCTGTCACCCCGCGCATTTACGATCAGTTCAATATTGCCAAACTGATATTGCGCGCCGGCATCGACCCCGAAAGTTGCGGCCCCTGTCGTTTCATCAAAACCGGCGTCTATTACGGCCTTATAATAGCCTGCCGCGTGAAGAGACTTTTTCAGAAACACGCGATCCTTTTCAAAACGATAGCGCAGATAGTCCGTATCCGGAATTTCCTGCTCTACGTGCGCTTCAAGCGTTTTTTGCAGGCCGCTTAATAAGGTTTGCAGTTCTTTTGAAGAGGCTTTGCTTTGAATGATGGCGGCATATCTAACATCGCGAGCCTTAGCAATCGCTTCAGCGCAGAATAAGGTAAAAACGGATGTCTGTATTGCAAGGCAGACAAGCAGAGTATTTATAAATTTCATGCCAAGCATAATGTATTATATCGTGTTCCCATGCACCCAGCTTTTCGGCTTCCGTTCAACTTTAGGCGCGAAATTCTGTGCGCAAAAGTATCCGCGCCCCAGCGAACACCTTCTGGTCAAGTTGTGTGTGGATCCGTCACGGGCTAGTAATTTCCTGCTTTCTGTGGTACAGTCATACTCTAATGAATGGTGCCGGGCGAACATGTAAAATCCGTATGAAAATCAATGCCCGATAGCAAACTCATCTTACCCGTCCCGGCTCATCTGCCGGAGCAACGGGTAACCAGGCTGGTTGAGCCTATTACAAACTTCCTGCAGGTCGAGGCCATGAGCGGCGTCGTACTGCTGGCGGCCACCGTTGCTGCACTTTTCCTCGCCAACTCCGCCTGGGCTGAATCTTATCTCACATTCTGGAACACGCCTGTTGGCGTCCGCATTGGATCACTGGAGATTGCTCACTCCTTAAAGCATGTGATCAATGATGGGCTCATGACACTTTTTTTCTTTGTCGTCGGCCTTGAGATCAAGCGTGAACTTCTTCTTGGCGAGCTTAAAGACCTACGTGTGGCCGCATTGCCGGTCGCCGCCGCGCTGGGGGGAATGCTTGTGCCGGTGGGCTTCTATTTGTCTTTACAGCTTGGCGAGCCCGGCGAGAGCGGATGGGGGGTCGTCATGGCAACGGATATTGCCTTTGTTGTGGGCTGCCTCGCGGTTCTGGGAGACCGCGTACCGCGCAGCCTGCGCATCTTTGTGCTGTCACTCGCAATTATCGACGACATAGGTGCTATTCTTGTGATCGCGATTGGCTACACCGCCAATCTTGATCTCGTGGCGCTTGGTCTTGGTGTATTTGGCGTTGCCAGCATACTGAGCCTTCGATATCTGGGCGTACGAAGCATCGCAATTTATTACCTTGCCGGCATCCTGACCTGGCTTGCGGTCTTTGCATCCGGCGTTCATCCCACCATTGTTGGCGTTGTCCTCGGGCTTCTCACGCCGGCGTACGCCTGGGTCGGTTCTTACCGGTTTCAGGCGATTACGCACCGGGTAAACGCCTATCTGCGTGGCGAAAGCGCAGCCGGAGCGGAAGCCGACACTCAGGATCATCATGGCCTGCTGCACACCGTCGCGGTTGCCGCACGCGAGACGCTGTCACCTCTTGAGCGTCTTGAAACGGCCCTTCACCCGTGGGTGGCCTTTGGGATCATGCCGGTATTTGCGTTTGCCAATGCAGGCATACCGGTTACGGCCGCCGGGTTCAGTAATCCACTCGTGCTCGCGGTGATTGCCGGTCTTGTCCTTGGCAAGCCTATCGGCATCGTTGCAGCTAGCTGGATGGCGGTACGGCTGGGGATTGCAACGCGTCCAGACGAACTCCGCTGGTCAGTGATTGCGGCGGCCGGCGCTCTCTCCGGCATCGGTTTCACGATGGCGTTGTTCATTGCCGGACTTGCGTTAGACGAGGGGCTGCTAACAGCTGCAAAACTTGGAATTCTGGTGGCGTCGTTCGTATCCGCAGTAATCGGTCTCGCACTGCTTATCGTGTTTCTGGGGCGGGGCCAAACTGCCACGCATCAATCATGAATGCATGCGACGCGGCACCGTCAAAAAACCATTCATAGTTCTGCGCATTCTGGCTTTTACGCTGCTGCAAGGATATGCTGCATATTAAAGCGTCGGCTCTGCGGGCACACAAGGATCCCCGATGGAACAATTGTTCGACATTCAGTTCTATTATGACCAGTTCATACTTTCACGAAACTGGCTTGTGGAAAATGCGCTTGCGCTGAGTATCGCCTCATTAGGCCAATTGCTGGTCATCGGTTTATTGTTTCTGGCGGCGCGGCTTATTTCAAAGTACGCGCAGATCCTGCTCAGCGAGCTTGCCAAAACACCGCGTTTCGATGCGCCCTTGCGATGGATATCAACACCACAGCGCTGGATAGCGGTTACACTCTTTCCCATAGCGCTGCCGATCCTCTGGCTTATTTTGCAATGGCTGGCGCTTGCAGTCTTCAGTTACTT
>CAYGGT010000110.1:0-682 GCA_964349475.1 uncultured Rhodospirillaceae bacterium | reverse complement strand
AACCAGTTCATACGGACGGCTGTTAACCTGATCGCCGCCTGGATCGTTATTCGCTTTAGCACATCATTTGTCCGCAATGCGGCGATATCACGGATTATCGCGGGGATAGCGTGGACGATCGCGGCGCTGAACATTGTCGGGTTGCTTACCCCAACCGTCCAACTGCTGGACAGTCAGGCGTTTAATTTAGGCGGGTTGCGCATCTCGGCCATGACCGTGATCAATGCGTTGCTGTCGTTGAGTGTAATGTTATGGCTGGCGATTGTTGCCGAACGGTTTCTGGAACAGCGCGTGATGTCATCGCTTAGCCTGTCACCCTCAATGCAGGTGCTGATCGTAAAGCTGTTCAAGATCTTCGTGGTTACCGCGGCGGTCCTGGTGGCGTTATACGCCGTCGGCATTGATCTGACGGTGTTTGCAGTTTTTAGCGGCGCCATAGGGATTGGCATTGGTTTTGGCCTGCAAAAGGCGGTTGCGAATTTCGTAAGCGGCATCACCATCCTGGTGGAACATTCGATAAAGCTGGGCGATGTAATCTCTGTTGGTGAAACCTATGGCTGGGTCAACACGCTGGGCGCGCGCTTTGTTTCCGTGCTGACGCGCGACGGCATAGAATATCTGATCCCAAACGAAGATTTACTCACCCAGCAGGTTATCAACTGGTCATACAGCAATAACCAGG
>CAYGGT010000109.1:0-4158 GCA_964349475.1 uncultured Rhodospirillaceae bacterium | reverse complement strand
CTGCTGATCGCTCTCAGCGGGTATGGTCAGGCGGAGGACCGCCGGAAGTCCAAAGAAGCTGGTTTTGATCATCATCTGGTAAAACCAGCCGATACAGACCAGCTCCAAGGCCTGATATCAGGCTGAGGTTTTGCACTCGACTATGATAAGATGGCGAACAATCTGCTGTTCTTTAAATATTTTAGGAATACGCTGTTGTTTAAAACAGGAAGATAATCATGAGTAGGGATGAATGCCCGGCTTTAACAAGTTGGGAAAGGAGCCAAAATGGGCCTCAAGCCTGAACACGATTTTTTGCATGAAACAAGGCATGATATACGCGGCGCAATGCATGTGGTGATAGGCATGTCAAAAGTTCTTGCCATGTCCGACACGCTGGACCCGCCCCAGAAAGAAATGGTCGCCACGCTGAAAAAAAACGCTGACCGTGCTCTGGAATTAATCGATAACATGTTTGATTTTCTCCAGTCTGGCAGATGCCCGGATAAAGGATCAATTCCTGTTAAAATTTCTCCGCCTTCAGAAATGGAACCGGAAGAAGACAGTCGCGACCGAGAAGTTTTGATGCCTGCAAGCGCCGTCTCAGATGCCGCAGATAAAAAGCCATGTGTCCTGCTGGTAGAGGATTTCGAGCCGGATGCAATGATTGCGGCCCATTTTCTTAAAAAGCTGGGGTATGCCTGCGATGTTGCCCAAAGCGGGGAGGAAGCTTTAGAGAAGTTTTCTGCGGGGCGCTATAGCGTGCTCCTGATCGACATGAGAATGTCCGGCATGGATGGGCTTGAAACGACCCAGCATATCAGAGCCCTTGAGCAAAAGAAAAACATGGAGCCGACGCCCATTCTTGCCACGACTGGCAATACAAACAAAGCCGACCAGTTACTTTGTGCCAAGGCGGGCATGAACGATTTTCTTTCTAAACCTTTCGGGTTAGAGGATTTGGAAAGAAAATTACGAAATATTGCGCCGCACTCAAATAACCTCAGCCAAGACTGAAATTTGTGGAACTTCTGAATGAAAGAAGCAGTTTTCTGTAAGGGTGCCTTAGATCGAAAGGATGTTTTTATGACCAGCGCGCAAAAAAGAGAACAGCTAATCAAAAATAATACTTTCGCAAAAGACTTTCCCATCGTTTGCGTGGGCGGCTCGGCAGGTGGCCTCGACGCCTATATCGAGTTGCTCAAAAATATGCCGGTCGATATGGGTGTTGCCATCGTCATCGTTAATCACATGACGACTATGCCCACCACTCTCCACGAGATTCTGCCCCGCTTCACGAAAATGCCCGTTGAACTCATCACGGAAAGCTTGAGTATCGAGCCTAACCATGTATTCATCATACCGGAAAATCGCGATCTACATGTTCTTGATGGAGAGTTCCGTCTAAAGCCCATATCGAAGCCCAGAGGATGGCCTGACGTGATTACGGTTTTCCTGTGTTCACTCGTGCAGCACTGGGACGGAAAACTGGTCGCTGTCATTGTCTCCGGTCTGGATGGAGACGGAGCGGCAGCACTGGGCAGCATCAAGCAAGTCGGCGGTATTACGATCGCACAGAAACCAGAAACAGCCGTAAAACCGGATATGCCTTTAAGTGCCATAGAAAGCGGAAATATAGATTTTGTTCTTTCACCCAAGGATATCGCCCAAGAGATTGTACGAATCGCGCACGCATCTGCGGTGAAGGCAGCATGAGTTTCCAGTTCGGATTATAGAGCTAAGCGGGCAGATACGCCGGGACACCGTCCGCGCTCAAATCGCTTGCCGGATAGCTGCTACCCGTTTTCGACTTGATTGTTAAAGTTATGACTACTGTAGTCAATTATCCATAGCTATATGTCAAGAATAAATTTTCTTGTACCGGCTCTGCCGAATTTTTAATTTTAACCGTGAATGCTTTAAGCTTTTCCGGCCAGTTTGCCGCCGGCATCCTGCAGGCGTTTCAGCTCGTTCATGTAAATCGTCTCGAAACTGACCGGAGTCAGATATAAAGGCGGATAGCCTCCGTGCGAGGTCAGGGAGGCTATCTGTTCGCGAACAAAAGGGAACAGCAGCTTCGGCACTTCGACCATCAGCACCGCCGTGTGGCTTTCCTTCGGTATATTGGTCAGCACCACCATCGCGCCATAATGCAGGTCGATGATGAAGGCCATGCGGCCATCCTGCTTGTTCTTGGCTTCGATACGCAGATGCAGACTGCTTTCAAAGGTATTTTCCTTGAGCGTTTTCTGGCCGAGAGAAATCTGCACGCTCGTTTCCGGCGCGGGCCAGCCGCTGACCAGGCTTTCCGGCGCGTTCGGGTTTTCAAACGACATATCCTTCACATACTGGGCGATGACCTGGATGCTGGGCGGAACCGCCGGTTGTGCAGGAGGGAGGGGAATATCTTTTTTGCTGGCCATGGCGATGATCCTTTATGCCTTTGAAATAAGTAAAAAAAATAGCAGACTGCAGAAAAAAGACAACGTGAAATTATTTTACATATTTTTAAGATGTTAGGCAAGGTGAGCAAATATTACTTGCATATTTTCATAAAATAAAATAAACTGCTGCATTACTATAAACCCAGTTTTAAGGCAAACATCCAATGACCCTCCATAACGCATTCAAAGCAGCCGCCCAAAAAACCAGGCAGATCATTCATGACACGCCGATAGAGATCGCCATCGGTGCTGTCTTGTTCGGCGCCGTGGCCGGGGGCGTTGCCTATCAGGTGCAGGCCGAGAGAGAAGGCCAGATTCCGCTCGCCTTTTCTGAAATCGAAAAAACGACCCGGCACTTCGAAGGCCAGGGACAAGCCGTGCCGCCCCTGACCCGCGTTTTTTCCATGACCAACGAAATCACGATGAAAGTTTTCGAGGCCAACAACACAGCGTTCAAAACAGGGTACAGCGATGAAGATTTCGCGCGCGCGCTGCAGAAAAAAACCGATCCCGCTTTCAACGATCCGCATCGCCTGATCAGCGACATTGCCAAAGAACTGCCGGGCGACGCGGAAAAAGCCCTGCACGCAATCGGCAAGGCGGTCGCGGTTGTCAACGCCCTGCCGCCGGCGGCGGCGGCGTTCTCCGCTGCCTGGACGGAAAGCCACGATGATGAATATCATACGGAAGTTTACTTTACCACCGTATGCCACAGCAATGGCAACGGCGGCAGCACTTGCAGTCCTCAAATGAACACCCGGCAGGTCTATGATTACACCGACCATGACTATTATTATCATCCCCAGCATGGCGCGGCGGCGGCTGATTTGCTGAACGCCTTCCTGGAAAAACACCCGGACATCGGCATCGGCGAACTGCTTTATCTGACGACCAGCGTCGGCAACGACAACCTGAACGCCATGATCGACAGCATACGCGAGAACCTGCAAGGCAAGGCGCCGACGGAAGAACAGGCCCTGGCCTTCGCCAACCTCTGGGCGACAGGCTCCAACCTGATGAAATATTATCCGGTCATTGTCGCCGGCCATGCGCAGCTGCTGACAATCGCGCCGCAATGGGATGCCGCCAAAAATACGGCCCGCCATAAAAGCTACAGGACGTATTCCCGCTCCCACAGCGGGCCGGCAGAATACCAGATCGCGGAAAAGGCCCAAAAACACATGGGCAACGCGCAGGCAGCGGCAAAAAATATTATAGACGGCATACAGTTTGCCGGTGAAAACGCGCCCGTTCTTGACGCCAGGATCAACGAGTTCATCGCCGTCGCGCTGGAAGAAAAACACGGCGATGCCGGCGCGCTGAGAAGCGAAATAATGGATTTGGCCCGGCAGATGTACGAGAAGAACTTTGAGGGCGGGCTTGACGTCTATCCTTTCAAATGGGGCACTGTCGTCCTGTTCACCATTCTCGGCATCGCGGCGGGCGGGCTGGCGGGGTTGGGCGCTGACCGGGGCATCACGCACTACCGGAACACGCGGCGCGAAAAAGAAGAAAGCAAGCCGGAAGCAAAAGATAAATCTGCCAGCCCGCTTCCCAGCTTCCCTGAAAAAACGAACGACTTCGGGTTATAGGGATACGAAAGATGCGAGAATTTAAAAAATTTCTCCGCCAAACGACTCTCAGCCTCGCTTTCGCCGCAGCGGCGGGGGGAACGGCGGGAGCCGCGCCGATCGATCCTGCGTCCCTCCCCCCCGCTTCCCCCCTGTCTTTGGAT
>CAYGGT010000108.1:0-4268 GCA_964349475.1 uncultured Rhodospirillaceae bacterium | reverse complement strand
CTGACCTGCCTGCGTCCGGCCTGGAACGAGGAGCGCGTGCGCGGGGAGATGAAGCGGCTATGGGAAAAACATTGCCGCAAAAAAGGTGAAGCCACGCCTTATGTTTCACCTGAACAAAAGCAATCACAGGCTTCCGAGATCATCAGCTACCGGCTGGCCGACTTGCTGGACAATCCTCCGGCGATTCCTGCCGATATTATCGCGCCGCGCATCCTGACACCCAACAGCGTGATGCTGTTCGCCGGAGCGCCGAAGGTAGGGAAAAGCGATTTCCTGCTCTCCATGTTCCTGCACATGGCCGCTGGCGAGCCGTTTTTGCACATGCAGCCGCGTGAACCGCTTCGCATCTTCTACCTGCAAATGGAGATTCACAGTTACTACATCAGCGAGCGGATTCAGAACCTTGCCGTTGGCAACGACATCAAGCAACGCGCCGCCGAGAACCTGTTTATCACGCCACGCTTACGGTTGTTGCTGGATAAGGACGGAGTTACCCGGTGCGCGGAACATATCCGCACCCGCTTCGGAAAGCATTTGCCGGACGTGATCTGCATTGACCCCATCCGCAACGTATTCGATGGCGGCAAGCCCGATGCTTCCGAGAACGACAACAGTGCGATGATGTTCTTCCTGCATGAGCGGGTGGAGAAACTACGCGACCAGGTGAACCCTGACGCAGGCATCATTATCGTGCATCACACGCGCAAGCAGGGAAAGAAACAATCTGAGGAAGACCCGCTTCAAGCCATTTCTGGCGCGAGTGCGCTCAGAGGCTTTTACGATTCCGGACTGATTTTATTCCGTCCCGACGAAGCAAGCCCCGAGCGGAAGTTATTTACAGAGCTTCGTAACGGACCCGAGACGCCACCCTGCATCGTCGAAAAAGTCGATGGGAAGTGGATTTCCAAGAGCATCCTCAACGAGCGCATCGCGGGTAAAGAACACGGGCGCAAAATGGATGCGGAGCGAAGGCGTAAACACAGCGTCATCCTTCAACTATTGCATAGCGAAGCGTTGGAGGGGCGGCTCTATACCATGAACCAGTTCGCCGAAGCCTATGAAAGCCAACACGCGCTCGGCAGCAAGGATTCCACGTATGAGCGCCTCAGCGTTTTGGCTACGCAAGGCTACATCCGCTTCACGAAAAATTACAAGGCGCTGGGGTTAAAGAAAACCACCTCCAAGTTCGGATTGCTCTGCATTGAGGACATGGAGTTCCGCACCCCCGACGGCGAACTGATCCCCGTTTTACCCACCCATTATAAATTTCCAGGAACAGGCGCGTGTCTTGAAGTCCAGGACCCGCATCACTGGACATATCCAGAGGAGGAAAACCATGACGAATAACCATCTTTTTGATCAAGTTCAGGGTGTTCCCGAACTTCATTTCCCAAACTCCCAAACTTGCCTTTTAAGTTTGGGCGCGTCCCAAAACTTCCCTCGCAAACCCTTTGAAACGCTGGGTTTCAAGTTTGGGGAGGCAGTGTTGCGCGCACGCCCGAAATCGGAAGTTTGGGGCAAGTTTGGGCGTTGGATTCACTGGGTTTTTACCTCCTTTGCAAGTTACGGGGCGCAACTCCTACCCCCTAAAGGGGGTGTCATCCCGCTTGCGCGGCTGACACTTCCCCTCGGGGGCAGGCGGCTGTGCTCGCATTTCATCATCACCCAGAATCACGGAGGTGTTCATGGCTCAAACTAAAGAAAAATGGACTGTCACAGATGTGGCGGACCGCTTCGAGGAAGCCATTCGCACGCTGCGCCGCTTACCGAAGGTGCATGTGCGCGGTTATTTCAACGTGTGGCCGTCCATCGTTCGCACTGTGGGGGAGCAAATGCTGATGGAAAAAGAACCAATGCGGCTCGGTCCCCCCATGCCTGACGCTATCAGCCGGATGGAGGAAACCTTCCAGTGGATTTTCTTCCTCGATGGGGAAGCGGAGCGCCAGATCATCTGGCTGCGGGCGGAGCGCATTTACTGGAAGCAAATCTGCTGGCGCATGGGCATTGGCAAAACCAAAGCGAGGGAATTATGGACACTGGCATTGCTCAAAATCACCTATCGCCTGAACAGCTAGTGTTGCGGCCATATATGGCCGGACATTTTTGCTACGGACATCGCGGCCACTTTTTGGCATACTCCTCAATATGTTCGCGAGAGGTGCGTCAATCTGCACTGGAGGCGCGGGCATGATCCCCGAAATGACGGCATACGAAAAGCTGGTGGCGCTTATCAAAGAGCGGCACGGCGGAACGATTAGCGATCAGGAAGCGCACCGCATGGCGCGTAACCTGATGGGATATTGCGAATTGGTGATCCGCGTTGATGCAAAAAGACCGCAGGAAGTTCTTGATAACCACTTGCAATATAGTAATCTTTTTATGCGTTGGTTATATGCTGACAGAGAGACGCGCCCATGAGGGGAAGAAAACAAAAGCTAGAAACGCCGGAACCAGCAAGGGTTTCAAAAGCGATTATTCTGGTGCGTGTTTCCTCCAAAGACCAGGAAGAAGGTCACTCACTGGACGCGCAACGTGAACGCCTGATCCGTTACTGCGCCCGGCATGACTTCGACATCCTCGAAATTTTTACCATCACCGAGTCATCAACACGCGGTGATCGTAAAAAATTCATGGAAATGATCGACTTCGCCAAGAAGCAAAAAGGCACCATCGCAATCGTGGCGGATGCGGTTGACCGCGTGCAGCGCAGCTTCAAGGATTCGGTTTATCTTGATGATCTGGTTCGCAGGGACAAAATCGAGCTACACTTCTACCGTGAGAACATGATTATCGGCAGGGAAGCCAGCGCCTCGGATCACATGCGCTGGGATTTCTGCGTGCTTGGCGCGAAAAGCTACGTGATGCAGCTTTCCGAAAACGTCAAACGCAGCATCGACTACAAGATCAAAAAAGGCGAATGGTACGGACCCGCCCCGCTGGGTTACCTCAATCAGCGCAATGATCGCGGCAATAGCGTCATCGTGGTCGATCCGGTGCGTGGCACGCTGATGCAGCGGCTCTTCACCGAATATGCCTCAGGCGCCTATACGCTGGCTGACATGCAACGCCGGTGCAAAGAATGGGGGCTACACAGCAAGGCCGGTAAGGAACTCAGCAAATCGACGCTTTATCGCGCCGTGCAGAATACATTCTACTATGGTGAAATGCTGATAAAAGGCGAGATCATGGAACATTGCCATGAACCGCTGATTTCAAAGAACGTATGGGAGGATTGTCAGGCCGTATTACAGGGCTGGGACAAGAAGCCCTTCCAGTACGGCGGCAAAGATTTTCTGTTTCGCGGTTTACTCACCTGCGCCGTCACCGGCAGAGTGATTTCCTCAGACACCAAAAAGAGAACCTACAAAAACGGTGACGCGGCGGAATGGACGTACCTGGTAACCTGGAACCCCGACGACCCGAAAAAGAAGGTTTGGGTGCGCGAGGATAAGGTTGCCGCGCAAGTTGAGGACGCGCTGAAGCGCATCTCGATCAAAGACCCCGAGTTGATGACTGCCGCCATCGCCGCCGTGAAGGAAGCGAACAAGGCAAAGCAGGAGTCACATAACCGCGAGGTCGGGGCTTTGAAGAAGGAGCATACCGACATCCAGGCCAAGCTGGATCGCCTGGTTGATTTACTGGCCGATGGCGTTCTGCCGCCGGATGATTACCGCGTGAAGCGGGAGCAATGCAAGACGCGCCAGCATGAATTGGTGAACCTGATTCACGCCTATGATGATGCCGACAATACTTTCGGAAGCACGATGGAAAAACTCATGAAAGTGGCTATGGGAGCGCACAAGGCGTTCATGAGTTCGAACACAGAAGAAAAACGCGAATTGCTCAATTTCGTGTTTTCGAACCTAAGCCTGAAAGGTGCAACCCTTTGTTATTCCTATAACTTCCCGTTCGACAGCTTCCAAAATATGGATGACTGTGCCAAATGGCGGAGGGGATGAGATTCGAACTCACGATACGACTTGACATCGTATAACGGTTTAGCAAACCGCCGCCTTCAGCCACTCGGCCACCCCTCCATAAGGACAGCCTGCGGCGAATAGCGATCCGCTAGCGAGACTGGGCTGCCCTGATCCCCAGTGTGTTAGACTAGTTTCGGAGCGGTTTCAACCGAAGCGTTTGCGGGCAAACCGGACCGCCGGTTTTCAGCCCGAAACCGCGATCAGATTAAAAACCGGCAGGCTGCTCAAAAACTCTTATATCAGGCGTGGGAAAGCAGCCATTCGCGGGCCTGGCGCTGGGCTTCGGCG
>CAYGGT010000107.1:0-4311 GCA_964349475.1 uncultured Rhodospirillaceae bacterium | reverse complement strand
CACCAATACCTTCCCCATGCCGTTCCTGATGGCGGCGGAAGAGGCGGCCCTGATCATCCGGCGCGGGATCGACGCGCAAAAAATCACGATTGCTTTTCCGTGGCAGATGCACCTGTTCTGCTGGCTGCTGGGCGCGATGCCGCGGCGGCTTGGGGATATGATTTTGAGCGCCGCGCCGGAGAAGAAGTGACTCTACATGCGTCCTGATTTCAGGATTCCGCTTTCAGACTTCTGGATTTCCAGCGCCTCCAGCGCCTTCGCCACGATATGCGCGGCGTTGAGCCCGGCCAGGTCGTATTGTTTTTGCGGCGTGTCGTGGTCGAGGAAAAGATCGGGGAGAACCATGGTGCGGATTTTGAGGCCGTGATCGAGCGCGCCGCTTGCCGATAAGCGTTGCAACACGAACGAGCCAAAACCACCGACGGAGCCTTCTTCAACCGTGATCAAGACGGCATGTTCGCGGGCGAGGCGGGTGACGAGGTCGTGATCCAGCGGCTTGGCGAAACGGGCATCGGCCACAGTGGTGCTTAAGCCCATCGCGCCCAGCTGGTCGGCTGCTGTCAGGCATTCCTGCAGTCTTGTGCCGTAGCTGAGCAGCGCGATTTTCGTGCCTTCGCGGATCATCCGGCCTTTGCCGATGCAAAGCGGCGTGCCGCGTTTTTGCAATTCAAGGCCAATGCCCTCGCCGCGCGGATATCTCAATGCAATGGGGCCTTCGTCATACGCGGCCAGCGTCGCGGTCATGTTTTGCAGGTCAAGTTCGTCGGCGGCGGCCATCAGCACGAAATTCGGCAGGCAACCAAGGTAAGCGACATCGAACGCGCCCGCATGGGTGGCGCCATCCGCGCCGACCAGTCCCGCCCTGTCTATCGCAAAGCGCACGGGCAGGTTCTGGATTGCCACGTCATGCACCACCTGATCATAGGCACGCTGCAAAAAAGTGGAATAGATCGCGCAGACGGGCTTGTAGCCTTCCGTCGCCAGACCTGCGGCAAAAGTCACCGCGTGCTGTTCGGCAATGCCGACGTCGAAGGTGCGGGCCGGAAATTCTTTCTGAAATAAGTCAAGCCCGGTGCCGGATGGCATCGCCGCCGTGATGGCGATTATTTTTTCATCGGCCCGTGCTTCCGCGATCAGGCTGTCGGCGAAAACTTTGGTGTAGGAAGGCAGGGCGGATTTCGATTTCGCCTGGGCGCCCGTCGTCACGTCGAACTTGCTGACGCCGTGCATTTTATCAGATGCCGCTTCCGCCGGCGCGTAGCCCTTGCCTTTTTTTGTCACAACGTGGACGAGGATCGGGCCGTCGTGGATGCTGTCGCGCACGTTTTCCAGCACGGGCAAAAGGTGTTCCAGGGTGTGGCCATCAATCGGGCCGACGTAGTAGAATCCCAGTTCTTCGAACAGCGTGCCGCCCGTCCAGAAGCCGCGTGCATATTCTTCGGCGCGCTGCGCGGCTTTTTGCAGGGGCGGCGGCAGTTTTTCCGACACTTTCTTGCCGATCTCGCGCATGCCCAGATATGTCTTGCCGGAAATGAGCCGCGACAGATAGGCGCTCATCGCGCCGACCGGCGGCGCAATCGACATGTCGTTGTCGTTCAGAATAACGATCAGCTTGCTTTTCAGGTGTCCGGCGTTGTTCATCGCTTCATAGGCCATGCCAGCGCTCATCGCGCCGTCGCCGATCACGCAGATGATCCTGTTGTCCTGGTTATTCAGGTCGCGGGCGACTGCCATGCCCAGCCCCGCCGAAATCGAGGTGGAGCTATGCGCCGCGCCGAAGGGATCGTATGCGCTTTCGGATCTTTTGGTGAAACCGCTCAGGCCGCCGCCCTGACGCAGGGTGCGAATGCGGTTCCGGCGACCGGTCAGGATTTTATGCGGATAAGCCTGATGCCCGACATCCCAGATCAGTTTGTCATGCGGCGTGTTGAAAATGTAATGCAGCGCCACCGTCAGCTCCACCACCCCCAGCCCCGCGCCCAGGTGACCGCCGGTGATGGAGACCGCCTCAATCATTTCCGCCCGCAATTCGTCAGCGACGGCGCGCAGGTCTTCTTTGCTCAGCTTTCTGAGGTCGGCGGGGGAGGCGACAAGGTCCAGCAGGGGGGTGTTTGACAAGACTCTCTCCAACCTCGTGTTTTCTTAATTTCCGCGAAGGCGGGGAATTGAATGGCATGACTATAATCAGGTTTCGGGAAATTTGGAACCGGTATTAATATTTTACATACTACAATTACTTGACACAGAAAATAACTACACATAATATGTTTTGAGTTCTGAATCAGAATTCGCAAAACTTCCGCAAGGAGCAAGCAATGTTCGGTTTTAAAAACAACACGCTCAATCCGGCGATTCGGGATGCTGCTGAAAAAATAGATACCGCGCTCGGCCTGCAAAATATCGAAGGAAAAATTGAAAAACTGCTCGACGTCCGGCAATACGTGGAGGAAAGTTTCAAAAAAATAAGCGCTGCTCAGGATTCTAAGGGCATCGGCATGGCGGCAGCGGGACTTTTTGCGGCCCTGGCTTTGGCCGTGGCGGGGGCCGGAGTCACGACACTGGTCGCTGCGACAGCCATCGGTGTTTGCGGCGTGACACTCATCCGGTCGCAGAATGTGTCGGGTATACGCCGCTTGCTGGTTGCCAAGATCGATACCGAAGTCAGAAATATTTTTCAGGCCGTGCCGAAAGCGGATACCCAGTCTTCGACTTTCTTGGCAATCCTGAAAAAGCCGGCTTTCATTCAAAGCAGGCGTGCTTCGTTCAACATTTCCGCTTCCGTGGCGCAGCGGTATGAGGCAGTGAAGCGCAGCGCCGGCATGGGTTCTAAATTTACATAGAATGCGGCGAAAAACTTGAACGCCCTGTCTCCTGTGCTATAACAGCGCATGACAATCGACTACGGACAAACCATCCATCTTCCCAAAACGGATTTCCCGCGCCGCGCCGGCCTGGCGCAGAAGGAGCCGGCGCTGCAGGTGCGTTGGGAAAAAATGGGGCTGTACGAGCGCCAGCGCGAAGCATCCAAGGGCCGCGCGACATTCATCCTCCACTACGGGCCGCCGTTCGCGAACGGGAATATCCATCTTGGCCATGTGCTTTCCATGACGCTGAAAGACGTCGTTTGCCGCAGCCGCCAGATGCAGGGGTACGACGCGCCGCTGGTGCCGGGATGGGATTGTCATGGCCTGCCGATTGAATGGAAGGTCGAGGAAGACTTTCGCGCCAAAGGCAAAAATGCCGATAAAGATACCGACCCCGTCGCCTTTCGCGCCGCCTGCCGCGTTTTCGCGCAGACCTGGGCCGATGTGCAATCGGCGGAATTCCAGCGCATCGGCATCATGGCCGACTGGAAAAACCCCTACAGCACCATGCATAAAAAATCCGAAGCGACGATTGCCCGCGAGGTGCACAAGTTTCTCGTCAACGGTTCGCTCTACCGCGGATCCAAGCCCGTCATGTGGTCGATCCCCGAACAAACCGCGCTGGCCGAGGCGGAGGTGGAATATAAGGATGTCACGTCGGATACGGTATGGGTGAAGTTTCCGCTCAAGCAGGGCCCGCAGGAATTACGGGGTGCCGCCATCGTCATCTGGACGACGACGCCCTGGACTTTGCCCGGCAACCGCGCGGTCGCTTACGGCGAGGATCTGGATTACGTTGGCGTTGAAACCGCGGCGGGAGATAAACTTTTCGTTTGCGAAAATCTGCTCAAATCATTTATCGCATCGGCGCAAATAGAAAGCGTCAAGGAATTCTGGCGCGGCAAGGGCGCGGCGTTTGCAGGCGTTGTCTGCCACCACCCCCTGCACGGCAAGGGGTATGATTTCGATGTGCCGATGCTCGCCGGGGATTTTGTCACGACCGACGCCGGCACGGGCTTCGTGCATATCGCGCCGGGGCATGGCGAGGATGATTATCGTCTCGGCATTAAAAATCATATCGAGGTGCCGCACACCGTCGGCGGCGACGGGAAATATTTCGCGCATGTGCCGCTGTTTGCGGGGCTTGGCGTTTACATGCCGGACGGCAAAAAAGGGCCTGCCAATAAACTTGTGACGCTGGCGATTGCGGAGGCGGGAAACCTGGTCGCCAAGGCGCAGATCCAGCACAGTTACCCGCATTCGTGGCGGTCGAAAGCGCCGGTCATCTTCCGCAACACGCCGCAGTGGTTTATTTCGATGGATAAAAACGGTTTGCGTCAAAAAGCGCTGGCCGAGATCGCCAAAACCCGTTTCGTGCCGGAGCGCGGGCGCAACCGCATCGGCGCAATGGTCGAACAGCGCGGCGACTGGTGCGTCAGCCGCCAGC
>CAYGGT010000106.1:0-4351 GCA_964349475.1 uncultured Rhodospirillaceae bacterium | reverse complement strand
AACCGTTATACGATGTCAAGTCGTATCGTGAGTTCGAATCTCATCCCCTCCGCCAATCATCCATGATATGTAGTTGATAATAAAAGCATAATTATAAGAATTTATGTTCCGGTCTTATCGCCGGTCTTACCCGATGTTTCATGAAACAGGGAAAATATAGATACGGGCCAGCACAAGGAAGTCTTGGAGGAACACCGTCTGGTTATCTGACCTGACTGGCAAGGCTGAATGCCGTCTTGCAATTGCTGTGTAAAGCATTGAGAGCCGCTCATAAGACAGCGCACATTGACGGGTCAAGAATCCCCCTCGCTCAGCATCAATAGCATGCGCAACAGGGTTGACATTTGAACAGGGACGCCCGGTATTAGGCGAACCCCCGGGGGGCATGTCTGGGGCCAGGAGTCCCGCCCCCCAGCCCAAAAAACAAAGGCATTTTCGGCTGTTTTTAGCCATTTTCCGGGCTTGCCGACTTTGACGGCGGGTGCATTCCATTGGTTTATTCTGGTTTACACGAGAATTTATATAGGTTTAGCAAAATGTTGCTGATTGTTTCTGGTCTATTGAGTGAATGGGCTCTATAGGGCTGTTCGTATACAAAAGCCTCCATAAATATTCTCTCAAAGACGTCACATTCATTGAGCGATTTCAGAATGGAAGCATGACCAGAAACCGGTAATCTGTAGGTCAACGGCCTAGTAACGCTCATGTGTATCTTCCCAAACTAGGGAGATGTGAACCGATCTTAAAAAAATCACCTAAAAAAATCAATTGCAAGCTTTGAGTAATAGACTGAAGCCCATATCTGGTAGTCGAGCGGCATTGAGGATTTCTCACCATTTTCATCGAGAGAACCTTCTAAAAAAGCAGTCCTCCAATAGTCCCCGTCCCGCATAACTACGAAGTGATAACTATTGCCCGCCGTACTGCATTGCCAATTGTCGTTATCAAAGACCTTGCAGGATTTTAAGGGATCAAGAACGTCAGAAATCACAAGCTGCTCTTTAAGAAAAACCTTAAAAGACATTTTGCTCACACGCGTGATTTCAGGGCAGGCATACACGTTATGTTTGAAATCTGGACAGTAGCTAAAATAGACGGTTTTTTCTTGAATATCCGAAGTTGGCACAGACAACCATAAAGCAAGGCCTGCACCTACTATAAAGCCTACAGCGCTATCTTGGTTCATGAATGAAGCCTTACCTTTTCTTAATTTGTAACCCATTGCACGTGAAGCTTTGAGACTGGAAATGCCGTATTTACTGACAAGGCATTTTCTTTCATTCTACTGTCTGACTGTCCTCCAAGCAGCGAAATGGCGTGACTTGTTCGCCTCCATATCACTTTGTTGTGCGTGAATAGTTCCATTGGAATTCATGAATTTCCTCACCCACGGTCACAGTCAAAACCATACCAACAGCGTTATCAGGCAATGCCTCAATTGTGACAGGTGTCGAGAACTGCCCTCCCGGCGCAATGGTCTGACGTAATAACGTCCCCGATTGTGCCCCAGCCAAAATAGCGCCGACTTGTGCATTAGTGTTCTGCGCAATGAGTGCGTTTTCTAAATTCGCATCTGCCCGGGCCTTGGCTGCTGCTGAGGAATCGTACTGAGAGCCGACATAGGTTCCGCGGAAGTGTCCTGTCCTTGAGCCGCCCGATCCGAAGGAGGAATAGTCGCCAGAATAATTGCCTGTACCACTGCTATAGCCAGCCCCAGCTGCACTCAGGCTATTGCCAATGATCTGCAACGCAGCAGCAAATTTCTTCCCATCTGCCCTGTCCTGAGCCTCGCGTTGCAATTGCTCAGCCGGTATAACGTGGAGCGGTCGTCCATCAGCCGTTTGTGCTGTTATGTTTTCTGGCCCTATAGTCACAGCCGCCTGGCTGTAATTCACAATGTTGATGTGGAATTCGGGACGCAGGTCGGCATCTGCGCCCATAGGGGGGGAAATTAGCACTCTTGATGCTGGCCGCGTTGATAAGGTGACAGGAACACCGTTGTCGAACGCTAGGTTCTCGGGTGCGCTGGTAATTGGAGCATAGGTTGCTATTGGTGTCGTACAACCCGCCACTACAATAGAGCAGAGTGCTACAAAAATAGGCCGCATGGTTACCTCCCAGATTAACTCCGCCCTCAATTCGCCCATGAATTAGATGCCCTGCCCACAATCACTGTCAATCTCTGCTTTTCACGTGGCGGTTGGCAAAGGCCATGCCGATCAGGTTTCGCTGTTGGGCATACCGTATTCAGCCCCCCTACATGGTAAAATATATAATGTGTCCCTGCCATCGTACCGTGGCATTGTCCGCCTGCGTCCAACCGGTCAGATGTGGGAGACCGATAGGCGCAATTTCATGACCTGTTTTGCCCCCTCGGTCCCCGTGGCCGTACCGTCCGGTCCCTGTGGCCTGACCGTGTTCTGAATTTCCGGCTGCTGGCGCATGAAGGTTTTAGATGCAAGTGCGCCGCTCACGTCACAACGGAACGCCGTAAGCCGGTATTCGGCGGCGTGACGAACCTTCATGGTGAAACTGGCTTGCTTCACCCTTTCAATAAAGCCGCGCTCTTGCAGGATATGGATTTTACGCGCCGCCGTATCCTTGGACACGTTGATGCCATCGGCCAGCATCCGGGCGCTCATGACTATCCGGCCATTGTTCGAACCATTATAGGCCAGCGCGATTTCAACATAGGCGGCGCGCGCCGCCGTATCCAGCGACCGCCATGCGGGCGATTTCAGCAGATAGCGTTCCAGCGCCACGAAGTCCCGCATGCTTCCTTTCGATCTGCCCTTTTTATCATGCTTGCGGATCATGGCGTGGCGCGACCGGCTGTTTATTTTCAGACCGCATTGTGTGTGAGCCATCGCTTTCAGGAAGCTCAGCGATAAACTGGCGCAGGGATTCCGTTTCAATGAGTGTGCGCCTGCCGCATTTGCGGGTCTTCAGCTTGCCCGCCGCAATCACCGCATACAAGGTTGTGCGGCCCAATCCAATCATACGGACGGCTTCGGACACACTGACCGCAAGGGGGGAAATTTGTTTTTGCATTTTGCACCTCTCACATACGCCGGAATACGCCCGGCCCGTGACGGTGTATGTAGATTCAAATCGGCAACACTTCCCCTTCCGAATAATGGAGGAACCTCCAATTAAATTCAGCGCAGGTCAGGGAGGTTATCGAGAAGATTTCTGATCCGCTTGGAATGCCTGTCGACGGCCTCTTGCCTAGTTTCCCCTAACGCTGGCAATCTTCCGTCCGCGAGTGCGCTTTTAACGACGCCTGGGGTGGAAGCGGCTACGGTGTCCCGGTCCATCGATGTGTAGCCGCCTGCCGCCATGACTGCTTCATGAAACAGTGATCCATCCTTAAACTGCTGCCGAGAGTGGCCGCTATCTAACCTCGGCCTGCCCCTGCGTTTGTCGCGTCTGACGTAATTTCTGATTTCATTTAAAAACTCTGTAACCGAAATCAATGTGAGTCGCAGAACCTCGCCCTCATCTTTTTCGATAACTTGCAGCTCTTTGCGAAACTGCTTGCCGGAAATAACTTTTGTTTCAAGTAACCGGTTCAGCACATCGCGCTTGCCTTTGGCGACACCCATATTTTCACGCGCCCCTTCTATGTAGCTGCGCGCTTTCCTCCGAAATACCGAGACTTCGCCTTGCCGAATTGACTTTGCGTGCTGCTCTACCGCTATCTCCGCGAACTGCGCCACTTTTAAAAATGTCAATTTTAATTTCTGAAAGTCCCGCTGCTTTTCCAGCAATGAAGCATCTCGCTCAACGATAGTATCGTCGCGGGTAATTAAATCGAAATAAGGTATGAACCCCAACATATCGATGCTGCTCTCAAGATGGGGGTCGGGGGGTTTTTTACCTCTAGTCATTGCATCACCGCCGCAGCGCCTTCAAGGGTATGGCCCAGGCAACCGGTGGCGCACCCGGTATTCGATTTGTCGATCTAGGCCAAGCCGCTGTTAATTCATTTTGCCTCAACCGCAATGCGCACGTTCAGGGCGCGCATGACAGCGGCGATTGTTTCAAACCGTGGCTTGGAGCCGTGCCGCAGCGCCTTGTACAGGCTTTCGCGGCCCAGCCCAGCATCCTTCGCCACCTGCGCCATGCCCCGCGCCTTCGCCACGTCGGACAGCGCCCTAAGCAATACATCGCAATTCTGGTCCTGCGCGGCGGCGGAAAGGTACTCTGCAATAACCTCTTCATTGTCGAGATAATCGGCAATCTCGAAAGCCGCATAGGCCACTTTGGGTTTTGGTGTTTTCTTCATCGCCTGTATTCCTTCAAATCGCGGGCCATCCGCTTTGCCCGTGCAATGTCCCGGCGTTGTGAG
>CAYGGT010000105.1:0-4501 GCA_964349475.1 uncultured Rhodospirillaceae bacterium | reverse complement strand
CTTTCAGCTCGACAATGATTTTATCCGGCAGCCGGCGAGAGATGGAAACGCTCCGCACCCACGGCAGGTTCATCAAAGATTTTTGCGCTTCCGCAATGCTGACGCCGAAGATCGGCATGTTTTCCCTGATGGTGAGATGCGCCCGCAAATCATCGGTGGAAATCTGCACGCGCCCCGTCAGCAGAATATCTTTCACTGTAAAACCGGCGTCAGAAGTCGCCGCCAGCATCCACTCCCCGAAATGACTGTTCATTTTTTTGAAAGAACCGTTTTGATAGCAAGAAAATCCCGCCGCCGCCAAGCCAGCGCATATAACCGCCGCCGCGCCGAAACTGCGCACCCGCAGCAGCCGCAAGCGAAAGCTGCGCCGGCGCCATGGCGCCTGATCTTTGTGCGGCGGCTGAACAGCGCGACGCGAGTCGTCGTTCTTCTTATTCTTAAAAAATTTCAATCCCCGACCCCATCTAACCCTATGCGTGAACGGCGGCGTTTTCGACCAGCCACGCAACGAGTTCCCCAAAGCTCATCCCCACATGAGCCGCCTGTTCAGGCACCAACGACGTCGGCGTCATCCCAGGCTGTGTATTCGTCTCCAAGTAAAACAGGCCGGTTATTCCCGGCTCATTATCATTGTATCTGAAATCGCTGCGCGTGACACCAGTGCATCCCAGTTTTTCATGGGCGGCGGCGGCGATGCGCATCGCTTCGTTGAAAACATCCTTGCTGATCGGCGCCGGAATAATGTGCGTCGATCCGCCTTCGGCGTATTTCGCTTCGTAGTTATAAAATTCGGCATTGGCTTTTATTTCCGTAACGGTTAAAGCGCGGGCTTTTTCGTGACGCGCGCCCATGACGGCAACGGACAACTCTTTGCCGGGAATATATTTCTCAACCAGCGCGTAAGGCCCGTAAGACCAGGTATCCAGACCCAGCGCCGGTTTGTTGTCGCCCGGCCTGATGATATAAACGCCGACGCTCGACCCTTCGTTGTTCGGCTTCACGACGTAAGGCGGCTTGAAGGGAACGATGCCGTTTTTTAAATCCTCAATGGCGACCAGCTGTCCGTCCGGGCATGGTATGCCCATCGGTTTCAGCACTTCCTTGACTTTTTGCTTGTTCATGGCGAGCGCGGAGGCGAGCGGCGCCGAATGAGTGTAAGGAATGCCCAGAATTTCCAGCACCCCCTGGATGCAGCCGTCTTCCCCGCCCCGCCCGTGCAGGGCGTTGAAGGCGACGTCAGGACGGGGTTCGAGCTGGGAGATCAGATCCTGAAGATCGCGCTTGACGTCGATTTCCCTGACATCATACCCCTGATCCCGCAGCGCCCTGGCGCAGGCTTTGCCGCTGCTGAGGGAGACGTCGCGTTCGCTCGACCACCCCCCCATCAGAACAGCAACCGTTTTAGCCATGTTCGTTATTGTCCTTTTTCATCCATTCAAGGATGTCGGTATCTTTGCTCAGCGGAATGCCGATCCGCTTGATTTCCCACCGTAGCATGGTTTTGCTCTCCGCGTAAACCCTGCGCCGCACTTCTTCGCCAAGACGCTCGAGATCGGCGGCAGTGGCGGTGCCGGTATTGAGCATGAAATTGGCATGCATCACCGACATTTCCGCGCCGCCGATTTTCAGACCGCGACATCCGGCGGCGCTGACCAGTTGCCACGCTTTCTTGCCGTCGGGGTTGGCGAAAGTGGAACCGCCGGTCTTGGCCCTGATCGGCTGGCTTTCGGCGCGCTTGGCTTTAATCTCCGCCATTTTATCTTCAATGGCGCCAGCGGTCCCGGCGCTGCCTTGCAGCGTGCAGCCGAGAAAAACGACTTCCTCCTGCAGACTGCTATGGCGATAGCCCAGGCCCATGTCGGCGGCCGTCATCTTTTTAACCGTCCCGTCGCGGAACAGCACGTCGGCCGTGATCAGAATATCGCTGATTTCGCCGCCGTAAGAGCCCGCGTTCACGCGCAACGCGCCGCCGATCGTGCCGGGAATGCCGCAGAGAAATTCCAGACCGGCAATATTGTTTTTCAGCGCCACCAGCGCCACGTTCATGTCAAGCGCCGCGGCACCGGCCTTGACGGTTGTGCCCGTGGCGGTGATATGGCCGAATTCCCGCCCCAGACGGATGACCACACCCGGAATGCCGCCGTCGCGGATGATCAGGTTGGACGCGACGCCCAGCACCGTCAGCGGAATGTCTTTCGGGCAGTTTTTAATGCAATCGATCAGGTCATCGGGATCGGCGGGTTTGAACAAAACTTCCGCCGGCCCGCCGACGCCGAACCAGGTCATATGCCCCAAAGCCGCATTGGGCGTATACCGCCCGCGCACCGGCGGCAATTTTTCCAGCAGCCCGTTCCTGAATTGCGGCGGATTGAATCTATGCCGGATGGAGGCGGTCATTTCTTCCCATTCGCCTTTTTAGGGGCTATTCCACAAAGCTGCTCCAGCTCCTGCGGCAGCAAATGCGCCCACTGCGTGATGCTGCCGGCGCCCAGGCAAATGATGAAATCACCGGCGCCGGCGATTTTATGCACCAGCGGCGCCAGTTCCTGCGGCGATCCCAGCGCATGCACCTTGTCTTTGCCCTGTTTGCGGATGCCGCTGACCAGCGCGTCGCGGTTGACGCCCGCGATCGGATCTTCGCCGGCGGCATAGACATCGGCAATGACGATTTCGTCGGCGTTTTCAAAACAGAGGCAGAATTCCTCGAACAGCGCGGAAAGCCTTGTGTAGCGATGCGGCTGCACGACAGCGATGATTTTCCCCTTGCCCCTGCCGCTGATCGCGTCGCGCCCTGCTCTCAGCGTGGCGGCGATTTCAGCGGGATGGTGGCCGTAGTCGTCGATCACCGTCATGTCATTGACGATGCCCGTGGTGGTGAACCGCCGCTTGACGCCGGTAAACGTGCCGAGCGCGGCGGCGATTTGCTCGGCCTCAATCGCCAATGCATGCCCGACCGCGAAAGTCGTCAGGGAGTTGAGAATATTATGCGGCCCGAACATCGGCAGCGCCACCGGCGTGAGTTTGCCGTTAAAGCGGACATCATACGTCATGCCGCCGGGGGTCATTTGCACGTTGACCGCCTGAACATCCGCCTGGGCGCCAAAGCCGTAGGTGATCGTCTTGCGCTGGAATTGCGGGATCAGCTCCGCCACCACCGGATGGTCGATGCAGGCGACGACGACGCCGTAAAACGGCAGGTTATGCGCGTAAGCGACGTAGGCTTCCTTCACCTTGTCGAAGGTGCCGTAAAAATCCATATGCTCCGGGTCGATGTTGGTGATGATCGAAGCGACGGAAGGCAGCTTGGCGAAAGTACCGTCGCTCTCATCCGCTTCCACCACCATCAGCGGCCCCGATCCCATGCGGGTGTTGGTGCCGTAAGCATTAATAATGCCGCCGTTGATGACGGTTGGGTCAAGTCCGGTTTTTTCCAGCACGTGGCCGACCATCGACGTCGTCGTCGTCTTGCCGTGTGTGCCGGAAACATTGATGCACCACTTGGAACGCATCAGCTCGGCCAGCAGCTCGACCCGCGGGATGACCGGCACTTTATTTTTTTGCGCCGCGATAATTTCAGGATTGATGTCCTTGACGGCCGTCGATTTGACCACGACCGCGCACAGGGATTTTTTGCCGTCATAAATATTGGCGGCATCATGCCCGATCATCACCCGCACGCCCAGCGCCCGCAGCCGAAGCACATTGGCATTCTCCGCCTGATCGCTGCCCTGCACCTGATACCCCAGGTTATGCAGCACCTCCGCATAGCCGCTCATGCCAATCCCGCCGATGCCGATGATATGCACCGTGCCGATGGGAAAGGGAAAGGTTTGTTTCATTGTACTGTCCTGATTCATAAGGATTTTTTGATGATTATAAGCATGATTTTTAAATAACATAAAGAAAAAATTTGATTTTTTTAATGGCTTTTGTTATTATGAATATAGATGAAAATTATGGGGGTATCATGGATAACAAAAAAGATCAGCCGAAACTCGTGATGCAAGGGCATCCCGGCAGCGGGATCAAGGGAAAAACACTAACGGCAAGCTACGCTGCAGCAATTGCAGCGATACACGAGGGGCCATTTAGAGAAATAGATATTAACGAGCTCCATCAATTAGCAGTCGAACCATATGCTCAACCAGACGAACAGTCTCTGTTTGCCAACGGAGGAAAAATGACTGCCGCCGAAATGAAGGCTAAAATGGAGGCTTTGGTTGCCTTTAACCGCGAATTCGACATGATACTTCAAACGGGTCCAAACGCAGACTTTGAGGGGTTCGCCGATGACACGGCCCGTTCCTCGACACCTGTCTCTAAAAAACAACCGCTCAAACCAAAATAAGCTGCCCAGGGATTTCCTCTTCCACGACATCCGCCAGTTTTTTGACAGCCTCTGGCTGACCGCAGGCGCTGGCGGCTTTGGCGGCATGTTCCAGCATCATCGGATTTTTAGCCAGATGCTCGATCTGTTGCGCCAGCATTTCCCGCGTGAATG
>CAYGGT010000104.1:3204-4525 GCA_964349475.1 uncultured Rhodospirillaceae bacterium | reverse complement strand
CCAACCATCCGGAATTACTCGACCGTGCAGTCTGGAGAAGATTTCAGGTTCGGATGGAAATCCCGTCGCCAACGCGGTCGCGCCTGACGGAATGGTTTGAAAAATTTGAACGTAGAATAAAGATTCCTCTTGGATATACCCCTGAAACCCTTGCCAAGAAAATGCAGGGAATGAATTTTGCCGAAGTGGAAGAATTCGGTAGAACCGTTTTCAGGCAATATGTTCTGGGTCAGCCTGATTCCAAAATGAAAGATGTTATCGCGCGGGCCCTGAAACAGTGGGGATCAAGATCGGCCAAAGTCCAGCAAGAAGAAACCGGAACTGAATAATGGCCGAGCGTCCTTTACTTGTTTTTCCTGCGAAGGCAGATGTTTCTCGTTCGAAAAAGTCGGGTGGCCCTTCTTCGTATCATTACCCTTCCCATGACAGGCAGGGGCAACGGCTCTCGCCAAAATTTGGCCAGCTGCAAGCCGCCCTACAGCAAAGAAGCGTGGAAGCACAACAAACCGCCACCGGCATTGATCCGGAACAGGCGTTGGTTTTTGAAACCATCGGCTCGGTAGAGAATTTTGTGAACGCCGTTAAAAAGATCGATGGTTTTGAATGGCTCGGCGAAGTGGATATTGACGAAATTACCCCGGATGATGATTTTTACGATCAAGAATCTGAAGGAAAACTTCTTGGTGGACGCCTATATATTGTCATGACAAACGCCAGGGCGCTGAATGAACTGCTCTCGATGTGGAATCGATGGCAAGTCGACAACAATATAAAATTCGATCATGGCCTGAATAAATTCAAGGACATATTTAAACGGTTAAAGGATATCCGCAGGTGGGACGTTCAGGATCGTCTGCTTGAAACCGGAATTCTCGAAGCATGGCAGGAAGACCTGCAGCATGACGGCCAGCGGCGTATCAGGTTCGAAATAGAACTGTGGTTCAGGAATACGCCGGAAAAAAGGGCTGAAAGTGAGCAAAGCCTGGAATCTCTGATCGGTCAGCTTAACGGTGAAATCAAAGAAAAATGCGTAATTTCTGAAATCGCCTATCATGCCATCCTCGCGGAACTGCCCGCAACGGCAGTCCAGAATATTATTGCCGATCAGAACACAGAGCTTGTAAAATGCGACAACGTCATGTTTTTCAGGCCCGTGGGCCAGATTTCCAGCGGATACGATATCGAGGGAGATCATATATCAGATCTGACGCCTGAAAACAGACCCTTGCCGACCGGGGCGCCAGTTGTGGCCTTGCTTGATGGTCTTCCGGTTAGCAATCACGCTTTGCTTGCCAATAGGCTTGTCATTGACGATCCGGAC
>CAYGGT010000104.1:0-3194 GCA_964349475.1 uncultured Rhodospirillaceae bacterium | reverse complement strand
CCTAAACGATAATACCCCACCCCTTCCAACTCCTGTTTATGTCCGGCCTATCATGAAACCCGATCCTAGGGATTTCCGGTCGCCCCGGCAGGAATCTATTCCCGAGACATCCATCGCTGCCGATTTGATTCACAGAGCTGTCAAGAGAATTGTAGAAGGGGAAGGAGAAAACGGACCCGTAGCGCCATCCGTCAAGGTTATCAATTTGTCAGTTTGCGACGCATACAGGCATTTCAGTTACACCATGAGTCCGCTGGCAAGGTTGCTGGACTGGCTCAGTGCTAAGCATAATATTTTATTTATCGTGAGCGCGGGTAATCATTGCTCCTCCATAAATATCGAATTGAATGATGGAGAAACTTTATTTGGTCTTGATAACGCCGCTCGTCAGCAGAGAATCGTAAGGGCGCTATATGGAGATTCTCGTAACCGGAGAATTTTATCTCCAGCAGAAAGTATCAACAGCATCACCGTGGGATCGGCTCACATAGATGGCGTTGCAGATTTTGATGGTCGGGACGCCTTTAATCCTTTTGAAACCGTTTTACCAAGCCCTATATCCCCATTCGGCAGCGGATACCGGAAATCTATAAAACCCGATCTTGTTTTCTCCGGAGGTCGGCAGTTATACAGACAATCGGTAGGGAATCAGACGAGCAGCATTGATCCGGTCGTAACCTATGCCGCTCCAGGCAATGTGGTCGCTTTTCCGGGAACACAAGCTGGAGCGCTAAACCATACGGTTCATTGCAGAGGAACAAGCAATGCGGCAGCCTTGTTAAGCCGTTCTGCAGCAGTATGCCACGATTTTTTACAGGAGATTCTACAAGGCAATGCTTTGGATGTTAATTACGAGAACAACTTCACGCCTTTGCTTAAAGCCATGCTGGTGCATGGATGTTCTTGGAGTGACATTGGCCAAGCTATAGGCGGCATAATTCAGGATGGAAGCTTTACAAGAGAGCAAATTCAAAAGGCCGTTAGCAAATGGCTTGGCTATGGCCTCCCTGATATCAACAGAGTGTTGGACTGCACGGAGCAAAGAGCATCCATCATAGGCTTTGGCGCTTTGGGGAACGACGAAGCCCATGTTTTTGATCTTCCTTTGCCGCCATCCCTTGAATTACAGGGAGAATGGCGCAGACTTTCTGTGACTCTGGCATGGATTTCGCCAATCGTGGCAACTAACCAAAAATACAGGCAGGCCAGCCTGTGGTTTGAAACAGATGGAAATAACCTTGTGCGAAGCCGTACAGACGCGCAATGGCAGGCCGTAAGAAGAGGCACCGTCCAGCATGAAGTCTTTGAAGGAGCCGATGCTGTGGCGTTTCCCGACGATGGCGTTATGCGGATAAAAGTAAACTGCACAGAGGATGCAGGAAAAATTCAAAATCCTGTGCCTTATGGACTGATAGTATCTCTTGAAGTTCGGGAAGGCGTGAACATTCCGATATACGAAGAAATCAGAAGTAGAATTACCCCAATGGTTCAGATCGTACAAGCTACAGAATTATAGACACTATGGCTAAAGCCGTGGCGTTATATCTTCAACAATACAAATTCTGATGGCTCCCTTCGCGGAGCCTTTTTTCATTTTCTGGACATCACATGCTCACACGAAGACACGACTGGCCGGAGGCTCTTGCCGCCGAGATCGAGCGCGTCTGGCGTTTGCCCTTTTCATGGGGTGACCACGATTGCTGTCTGTTCGCTGCCAATTGTGTCCTCGCATTCACCGGCGTTGATCTTGCCGCCTCGTTTCGCGGCTACCGGACGCGGCGGGAGGCGATGGCGGTCCTCAATAAATTCGGCGGTGTGGGCGGCGTGGCCGAGGCGGTCGCCCGCACGCACGCCGTCCCTGAAATCGTGCCGTTATGCGCCCGCCGTGGCGATGTTTGCCTTCTCGACGCCGGACGCGGCGAGACGCTCGGCGTGTGCGTCGGCGACTGGATCGTCTGCCCAGGCTTTGGCGGCCTGACGGCCTTTCCTCTGCTTCAAGGAATCCGCGCATGGGAGATCGGATGAATGCCTCAAGCTATTCCTGTCGTCGGTGCCGTTGCTGGCGCATTGGTCAGCAAGGGGGTCGCCGCCGCCATTGGCGGAGGCGTGATCGGGAGCATCGTTGGGTCCATCGCCGGTGGTGTCGTTTCGGTCGGCGTGTCTTATCTGGGATCGAAGGCGTTCGGCAAGGAACCGGACCGCCCCCGTGTCGAGAGTTCCAGCCTTCTGTCCGCCGAGATCAAGGGCGGCGGCCGGACGCAGATGGTGCGCCAGCCGATCACCAGCCACCGCATCGTTTACGGCAAGACGCGGGTCAGCGGCCCCATCGTATTCATACACAGCCGTCCCGTCAGCGGATCCAGCGACAAGCTGGATATGCTGCATGTCGTGATTGTTCTGGCGGCCCATGAATCGAGTGCCATCGACGATATCTACTTTAACGACGGCATCGTCGCTCTGGATGGGAGCGGAAACGCGACGGCGGCTCCCTTTAAACAGGGCAGCACGGTTTTCGCCAGCGTCTATAAGCATCTGGGTGCGGCAAACCAGGCCGCCGACCAGGTTCTGATCGACAATAGCGGCGGAAAATGGACCAGCGGCCACCGTTTGCGCGATCTGACATACATCCACGCCATGCTGCGCTGGGACGAAACGGCCTACGCCAGCGGCCTGCCGAACATATCGGCGGTGGTGGAAGGCCGCGAACTCTACGATCCGCGCACGGATGAAACGGAATGGTCGGACAACGCCGCGCTATGCATTCTTGATTACGTGATGTCTGACTTCGGTCTCGGCGCGACGCTCGACGAGATCGATCTCAACTCCTTCATCGCCGCGGCCAATATCTGCGACGAGGACGTGGATACCATCGACGCCACGGAGAAACGCTACACATGCAACGGCGTGGTCGATCTGGCCGCCAGCCCGCGCGACATTCTGGAGGATATGCTGACCTCCTGCGCCGGTTTCCTGACCTACACGGGCGGGAAATGGCGGCTCAAGGTCGGCGCCTATATCACGCCCATGTTCACGCTGGAGCCACAGCACGCCCGCGACGCGGTCATGCTCAAGCCCCACCGTTCCCGGCGCACGCTGGTCAATACCGTGCGCGGCGCGTTCGTCTCGCCGGACCACCAGTGGCAGCCCACGGACTACCCGGAAGTTTCAAACACGTCCTACCTTTCCCAGGACGG
>CAYGGT010000103.1:0-4856 GCA_964349475.1 uncultured Rhodospirillaceae bacterium | reverse complement strand
TTTTTCATCTCCTGCGAAACTTCCAGATCCATGCCGGGCATGAGGCGGTCCATGAATTCGATGACCGTGACTTTCGCGCCGAGGCGCTGCCAGACCGAGCCCATCTCCAGCCCGATCACGCCGCCGCCGATGACGGCGAGGGTTTCCGGCACTTTCGCCAAGCTGAGCGCGCCGGTTGAGGTCACGATCTGTTTTTCATCGACCTCGATGCCGGGCAGGGGGGTTGATTCAGAACCTGTGGCGATGACGATGCTTTTGGCGTGGATGGTCTGGCCGCTCACCTCGACAATGCCCGCCGCCTTGATCGTGCCGAGGCCGATGATGCGCGTCACTTTGTTTTTCTTGAACAGGAATTCAATGCCCTGGGTATTGGCGCTGACGACTTTGTCTTTATGCGCCATCATTTTTTGCAAGTTGACTTTGGGCGTGCCGACCTCGATGCCGAGAGATGCATATTGATGCGTCGCATGTTCGTATTTCTCCGAAACGCTCAGCAGCGCCTTGGACGGGATGCAGCCGACGTTCAGGCAGGTACCGCCGAGGGTTTTGTCTTTCTCGATGCAGACCACTTTCAGGCCCAGTTGCGCCGCCCGTATCGCGCAGACGTAGCCGCCGGGGCCGGAGCCGATCACGACGACATCATATGTTTCCGGCATTTTTATCCCCCTTGAAGTAGCGGTGTTAATTTTAACCGAAAGGGGTGAATATTTCGAGCGATTAACTATTTCCGTAATAAATTTGACGAATCGGCAAATGAGTCGTACAAAGAGTGTCCTGAATATTTTTTCTGAGGGGGCCGCTCCGTAACAACAGCTGGCCCCCTTTCTTTTACCCCGTTTCCTTGAACAGTTCCCTCCCGATCAGCATGCGGCGGATTTCGGATGTGCCGGCGCCGATTTCATAGAGTTTGGCGTCGCGCAGCAATCTGCCCGTTGGATATTCATTGATGTAGCCGTTGCCGCCGAGGCATTGAATTGCTTCCAGCGCCATCCAGGTCGCTTTTTCGGCGGAATATAAAATAGCGCCGGCGGCATCCTTGCGGGTGACGGCGCCGCGGTCGCAGGCTTTACCAACCGCATAAACATAGGCGCGGGCGGTGTTGAGCGCGACATACATGTCGGCGAGCTTGCCCTGCATCAGCTGGAATTCGCCGATGGACTGGCCGAATTGTTTCCGGTCATGCAGGTAAGGCAGCACCACATCCATGCACGCCTGCATGATGCCGAGCGGCCCGCCGGAAAGCACGGCGCGTTCGTAGTCAAGCCCGCTCATCAGCACGTTGACGCCTTTGCCGGTCTGCCCCAGCACGTTTTCTTCCGGCACGTCGCAATCCTGAAAGACCAGCTCGCAGGTGTTGGAGCCGCGCATGCCGAGCTTGTCGAGTTTTTGCGCTGTGGAGAATCCTTTGAAGTCTTTTTCGACGATAAAGGCGGTGATACCCTTGGCGCCGGCGGTGACGTCGGTTTTCGCATACACAACGAGCGTATGCGCATCAGGACCGTTTGTGATCCACATCTTGGTGCCGTTGAGGACGTAGCGGTCGCCTTTTTTATCGGCTTTCAGCTTCATCGATACCACATCCGATCCGGCCCCTGCCTCCGACATCGCCAGCGCGCCGATTTTTTTTCCGGCACAGAGGTCAGGCAGGTATTTTTTCTTTTGCGCCGGGGTGCCGTTGAGGCTGATCTGGTTGACGCAGAGGTTCGAGAACGCGCCGTAAGACAACCCGATGCTGGCCGAAGCGCGGGAGATTTCTTCCATGGCGACGATATGTTCGATATATCCCATGCCGCTGCCCCCGAACGCCGGATCGACGGTCAGGCCCAGCAGGCCCAGCCGCCCCATTTCCGGCCATAGTTCATTGGGGAAAAGGTTGTCATGGTCTATGGCGGCGGCGCGCGGCGCGATTTTATCCTGCGCGAAGTCCTGCACTGTCCGGCGCAGCATGTCCGCCGTTTCTCCGAGGTTAAAATTCATGGCCGTCGCCTCCTATGTTTTCTTCACACAGGGTATATCATGCAGCAGCGCCATGAGCAAGGCGAGCAAGGCCAGCGCCCCTGCCTGGTGCAGGACGGCGGCGGCGAGGTTGACCTGGGTCAGCAGCGTCGTGATGCCGAGCGCCACTTGCAGCCATGCTGTCAAGCCAAGCGCGATGAACAATATCCGTCGCCGGACCGGGCAGGCGAACGTAAAACTTTTCCACACCAGAAACATAGTTTGCAGGAATGTCAGGATCGCCAGCAGGCGGTGGGTGAATTGCACCGCCGCGTGGTTTTCAAAAAAGTTTTTCCACAACGGGGAGAGGGCGAAGATTTCATCCGGCCAGAAATGCGCGCCCATCAGCGGAAAGCTGTTGTAAATCATCCCCGCCCGCAGCCCCGCGACAAAAGCGCCCCAGAGTATTGTCAGTCCTGCCAGCGCCAGGGTTATTTTGATCAGGGGGCGCAACGCGTCATTCTGCCCTTCGGCGGGGCGGGGGCTGTTTTCGTTTAAAGAAAAATTCAGCCCCATGCGGAACAGGGCGCAAAAAATCACCAGTGCCAGCCCCAGATGCGCCGCGAGGCGGTAGTGACTGACCGCCGGTTGATCGACCAGGCCGCTTTTGACCATGAACCAGCCGAGCAGCCCCTGCAAAAACCCCAGCGCCAGAATGCCGAACAGCGGTTTTTTCGCGTCGTCGGGGATGCGCTTGCGCGCCAGAAAATAAACGAGCGGAATGAAATAAATCACCCCGATCATCCGCCCCCAAAAGCGATGCAGCCATTCCCAGAAATAAATCTGCTTGAATTCGGCAAGACTCATGCCGGCATTGACTTGTTTGTATTGCGGGCTGGTTTTGTAGAGGTCGAAGGCGCGGTCCCACCCGGCATCATCCAGCGGCGGCAACGCCCCCGTGACGGGCCGCCATTCGACAATCGACAACCCCGATTCCGTCAGCCGCGTGACGGCCCCCACCAGCGCCATCAAAAACACTGCTGCCGCGCAGGTAAAAAGCCAGAGGGCGAGCGGTCTTGATGAGCGCAGCATCTACTGAGTGGGAACGTTATTGTTTATATCGCGCAAAAACCCATACTGGTTTTTATGGGGTTCGGCGGAAGCGCCGAGTTTTTTCACAAGACCCAGCGCCTCCACGTCGGCTTTTGTGACGGTTGAAAGTGCTTCTTTCGACGGCACAACGACAAGACCCGTTACGCTTTCTTCGTTCTCGTCGAACAACCGCATCGCCATTTGATTTGGCAGTTGCTGCACGATCGTCCGGACATCGCGGGCATTGCCGAAGTCGCGGGGACCCCTTGCCTGCTTGACCGTCTTCAACTGCGCGAGTACATATTCCTGTGCCTCTGTTTCGATTTTCAGCCCCGCTTTGGCAAGGTTAAGATCCAGAATCTGGCCCAGTTCTTCCAGCGAGTAATCGGGCATTGGCAGCAGATGCGGGATACGGGATTGCAGGCCCGGGTTGCTGGCGAGGAATTTTTTCATCTCGTGCGGATAGCCGGCAAAAAAGACCACCAGCGGCTTCTTCGGATTTTCCAGCGCGATCATCAGGGCATCGACAACCCGCTTGCCAAAATCGTTGCTGTCCTCTTTCTCGCCGGCAAGGTTATAGGCTTCGTCGATAAAAATAATGTCGGCCTCTTTGAACAAGGCAACCATGTTTTCTTCGGTATGGCCGATGAACCCGCCGACCATGTTTTCACGGCTGATTTCGATATATTTGTTGCCCGCCAGCCCCAGCGCATGCAGAAGCTCCGCCCGCAGACGCGCCGAGACCGTTTTGCCGGTGCCGGGGTTGCCGACAAGCGCGGTATGCAGCACCTGACTGACTTCAGGCTCTCCGTTCACCGCGCGCGCTGCATCCCATTGCGACCGCACCCACAGCGACCGCGCCTCTCGCTTAACGTCTTCCATGCCGATCATCGCATCTATTTCAGCCAGCACCTGCGCCGGCGTCTTTTTTTCCAAAACCTTGACATGCTGGCTCATTTTATTTCCTGCCGCGGTTTCGGCTTTTGAACGGGCATCGCCCTGATTTGTCGTCGTGTTGACGTTCCGCACCTGCCGGCCAAAAACAGGCGTCAATACAGGCGCTTTCAAGTCATTCACCCAGAAGCCGATTTTATCGCCATAGCGATCGACAATATCCATTTCGATCTTCGATCGCGGATCTTCGAAACGCAGCCGCACAGTCTCGTGCACGGTCTGCAAAAAGTTGAACGCAATAACGGCGTTGATATCCGAGATCTCTGCGCCGAGCCTCTTGAGAAAGCTGGTAATAAATTTACCCGTGTGCGGCTGGTAAACTTTCCCCCCTTGCTGCAGACTCTGCTGAATGGCGTGTATCACGACCGTGACGACATCATGACCGTGCTGGCTCAGCAGAAGAAGATCGGCAAGGCAGGCGCGATCCTGAACAGCGCTTCTTTGTTCCTCCAGCAGGTCAACGCCATGTTCCAGCAAGAGGTTGAGAATCCTGCTCCCCTGCGCGTTGAATTCTTTTTTACCGTTGACCGTTGCTTGAAATGTTCCAGGCTTGACCGGGCGCCCCTCCGCGTCAAAATCCCCGTACTCCTGATAGAGCAGCGCTTGCAACGGATGCAGGCCGTCAACGCGCGTTCCCGCATAAACCCCGGCCTTGAGCGTCTGCCTCACCAGTTCGACATTGCGGGCACGAATGCCTTTTTCAAACTTTGTCGTCAGGAGGAGATGGGGGTCATTGATATGGGGGCCGGTGACGGGTGGGGTATTTATGACTTGGTTCATGGTGTTTCAACTCCCGATTATAAGAATCACGCAAAACTCAGCGGTTTTTTATTGTACCTCGTTTGTTTTAATCTTGATATAACAATATAATATAT
>CAYGGT010000102.1:0-4905 GCA_964349475.1 uncultured Rhodospirillaceae bacterium | reverse complement strand
CCCCCCCAACCCCGTGTCCGCCCCTTCGCTGGCGTTCATGAGATCGGAGACGGGGCCAATGCCGTGGCCGGTGTACATCGTGGGCTCAAAGCCGGGTTCGGTGCCGCCAAGAAATGCTTCCAGAATTGTTTTTTCGTCACCCGGCTGCGCCCGCGCGCCGGTTTCGGCATTCACTTGCACAAGACGGATGCCTTCCGGCACGCGGAACGGCACCGGCGGCATATTTTTCAGCGCCCGTTCCATGAACTCTTTCACGACGGGCACGGCAACGCGGGAGCCGGTTTCTTTGGCGCCCATCGGTTTCGGGTCGTCGTAACCGATGTAAACGCCAACGATGATATCGGGCGTGAAGCCGATAAACCAGGTGTCCTTGGAATCGTTGGTGGTGCCAGTTTTACCGGCGACAGGCCGGCCAAGGTCCTTCATCAGGACGCCGGTGCCGCGCGCCACCACGCCTTCAAGCATGGAAACAATCTGATACATATGCCGCGGGTCGGCAATCTGCGCGCGGGTGTCGACGACCTCCGGCACGGGCTGGCCGCTCCAGGCGATCAGCGCGCCGCAATCTCCGCAGGGCGGCCGGTCATGCACGTAGATGGTTTTTCCGTGGCGATCCTGAATACGGTCGATCAGGGTCGGCGTCACTTTTTTGCCGCCGTTCACAAAGCTGCTGTACCCCGTGACCATGCGCAGCAGCGTCGTTTCTCCGGCGCCGACCGACATGGAAAGCAGCGGCGGCATGTTGTCGATGATGCCAAAACGCTTCGCCGTTGCGGAGATTTTATCCATGCCCGCATAGCTCGCAAGGCGGATGGTCATCAGGTTGCGGGATTTTTCGATGCCCACCCGCAGCGGCGTCGGACCCATAAAATCATCAGAGTAGTTTTTTGGCCGCCATTTTTCCAGCCCCGGCCCCTGATCGAACACAAAAGGCGCATCCATCAGCAGCGTTGCCGGGGTAAATCCCGCTTCCAGCCCCGCCAGGTAAACAAACGGCTTGAAAGCGGAGCCCGGTTGGCGAATGGCCTGCGTGGCGCGGTTAAATTCGCTCATCCCATAGCTGAACCCGCCCGCCATGGCGAAAATCCGCCCGGTGTGCGGATCCATCGCGATCAGGCCGCCCTGCACGTTGGGGATCTGGCGCAGCCAGTGAAGCGATTTGTCTTCGCCGGAAGCTTCAACCGGCCAGACGTCGCCCGGCTTTAGCAGGTCGCTGACTTTGGCAGCTCTGGTCCATTTCATTTTATCGTAAGGGATAGAGCCTTTTTTGCCGTCATGAAAACCGATTGTTGCGCGCTTGTCGTCGCTTTCCAGCACCACCGCAAGGCGGAAATTTCCCAGCCCCGCCGGGGGCAAAACCTTGCCGAGACTTTCCTGCCAGCCCTGGTTGATGTCTATATGCGCGACCGCGGCGCTGTGCAGACCGAATCTTGCATCGTAAGCGACCAGCCCGTTGCGCAGCGCCTGCTCGGCGATGGCCTGATAATCGGGAACCATGGTGGTGTGCGCGATCAACCCGCCTTCATAAAGCCCTTTTTCTCCGTACAGCTCCATCAGCTTGCGCCGCACTTCTTCCGCGAAGTAGGGATAGTTGACGTACTGGTCGCTTTCCCGCCGTACAAAAGCGATGGGCTTCAGCTTGGCCATTTCCCCTTCGGCCTTGGTGATGTACTTGTTGGACATCATTTGGTCGATGACCCAGTTGCGCCGCCCCATCGCCGCCGCGTAATGGCGCACGGGGTTATAATTGTTCGGCGCCTTGGGCAGGGCGCCAAGATAAGCCGCTTCCTCGATCGTCAGTTCGTCCAGGGGCTTGTTGAAATATTCCAGCGCCGCCGCTGCGACTCCGTAGGCGCTTTGCCCCAGGTAGATTTCATTCAGGTAAAGCTGCAACAACTGGTCCTTGGTGAAAGCCTGTTCAAGCCGGAAAGACAAAATCGCTTCCTTTACCTTCCGCACATAGGAAACTTCGTTGGTCAGAAAAAAATTCCGCGCCACCTGCTGCGTGATGGTGGAAGCGCCGACCGGGCGCCTGCGGGAGCCGATATGGCTGAGGTTGGTCAGCGCCGAACGCACGATGCCGGCGGCGTCGATGCCGGGATGCGTATAGAAGTTTTTATCTTCCGCCGATAAAAACGCGCCGATGATGCGCGGCGGCACAGTCGTGATCGGCACGTAAACGCGCTTTTCCGTGGCGAATTCGGCCAGCAGGCGCCCGTCGCTGGCGAAAGCGCGGGTCACAATCGGCGGCTCATAGTTGGCAAGCGCGTGATAATCCGGCAAGTCGCGCCCGAAGTAATACAGCAGGCCGACACAAGCGCCGACCCCGCCGATCAGCCCGATAACGCCGAGAGAAAGCAGCGCCATCAGAATGCGCGGCACGATGCCGGGGGTTTTGTGCTTCGGCTTGAGGAACGGCGGACGTTGAGCGTGGAGCGCCATCCCCCTACACCGCCATCTTGATCGGGCCTTCGGCGGAGCCTTTGATGAACTGCTCGACATAGGCGTTGCCGGAATGGTCGATATCCTTCGCATGCCCGTGCCAGATGATCCGCCCTTCGTAGATCATCGCGATATTATCGGCGATTTTACGGGCGCTGGCCATGTCATGGGTGATGGACAGCGTTGTCGCGCCAAGTTCTTTGCTGGCGCTGACAATCAAGTCGTTGATCACGTCGGCCATGATGGGGTCAAGTCCTGTCGTTGGTTCGTCGAAAAAGATAATCTCCGGGTCCGACGCGACGGCGCGGGCCAATCCGACGCGTTTTTGCATGCCGCCCGACAATTCCGCCGGCAAAAGATCCGCCACGCGCGGCGGCAGCCCCACCGAGCGCAATTTTTCAAGCGCGATGCCGCGCGCCTGATCGCGGGGCACGCCTTTGCCCTGGATCAAGCCGAAGGCGACGTTTTCCCACACCGGCAGACTGTCAAACAGAGCGCCGCCCTGGAACAGCATGCCGAATTTTTTCATCAAGGCGTCGCGGCCGCCGGGGTCAAGGCTCACTGTTTCCTGCCCGTCGATTTTTATCGAGCCTTTGTCGGGCGTGACGATGCCGAGCACGGATTTGATCATCACCGACTTGCCGGTGCCCGACCCGCCGATCACCACCAGCGATTTGCCTTTTTCAATGGCGATATCGACGCCTTTCAGCACGTGGTTGTTGCCGAAGGATTTATAAACGCCTTGCAGCTCCAGTTTTATCATCTACGGCCCCGTAAAAAACATCTGCGTCAGCAGGTAATTGGTGATCAGGATCAGGATCGAGGAGGACACGACGGCGTTGGTTGTCGCCGCACCCACCCCTTGCGCGCCGCGCGCGGAGTTGAAACCGTGGTAGCAGCCCATCAGCGTGACGATAAAGCCGAAGGCCGCCGCTTTCCACAGGCCGGAGACGACGTCCATGCGCTCCAGAAATTCCCAGGTCTTGCGCAGGTAGTTTTCCGGCGCGAAGCCCAGCGAGTAAATGCTGACGATATAGCCGCCAAAAACCCCGATGATGTCGCCAACCAGCACCAGCACCGGCAGCATCAGCGTGCCCGCGATCAAACGCGGCGCGATCAGGTATTTATAGGGGTTGGTTGAAAGCGTGGTCAGGGCGTCGATTTGCTCCGTCACGCGCATCGTGCCGATCTCCGCCGCGATGGAGGCGCCGATGCGCCCCGCCACCATCAGCCCCGCCAGCACCGGCGATAGTTCCCGCGTGATGGAAAGGACGACGACGGTCGCAATCGCCCCCTCCGCCGAAAAGCGCGAAAAGCCGCTGTAGCTTTGCAGCGCCAGCACCATCCCGGTGAACAGCGTCGTCAGCCCGACGACCGGCAGCGAGTAGTAGCCGATGTCAACGATCTGGCGCAGCAGAAGTCGCGGAAAAAACGGCGGCGTGAAACAGTGATAAACGCTGTGCCCGGTGAACTGCGCCAGCCGCCCCACCGCCGCAAAAAACGCCAGCACGGTTTGCCCCAGTTTTTGCAGCATGTTCAGAAAACCGTTGATCGCTAAGTTCATCTATTCCTCTTGTCCCAGGTAAGCTCTTTTGTATCGATGGCCGAGAGCGGTCAGAATTTCGTAACCGATCGTTCCGGCAGCGGCGGCGACAGCATCAACGCTCTGGTGTTCGCCGACGATTTCCGCCCAGTCGTTGACTGAACAAACTGTTTTCGTCACATCGACCACCAGCAAATCCATCGACACGCGGCCGACCACGGGGCATCTTTGCCCGTGAATGAAAACCGCGCCGCTTTTGGCGAAACTCCGCAAAATGCCGTCGGCGTAGCCTGCTGAAATTGTAGCCAGTTTTGAGGGAATTGAAACCTTATAACTTGCGCCGTAGCCGACCGTTTCGCCTTTGCCGGCGTCTCTGGTTTGCAGAACGCGCGTTTTCAAGGTCACCACCCCCTGCATGGGGTTTTGCCCGGTCGTCGCCGGGTTTATTCCGTAAAGAGCGCAGCCGGGGCGCGCCTGATCGAAATGGTAGTCCGCCCCCAGAAAAATTCCCGCCGAGTTGGCAAGGCTGAGACGGCAGGGCAATCCCAGCGCCGCTGTCAGGCGTTTGAAAGCATTCAGCTGTTCGCCGTTCTTCGGGTGATCGGGCTCATCTGCGCAAGCCAGATGGCTCATCACATAGCGGATATCAAGCTGTTGCAGCATATTTTTATCCGGTAACGCCGCCAGTCCCAGCCGGTTCATCCCCGTGTCGAAATGCAGCAAAGCCGGCTGCCGTTTTTCGGTTTTGCGGGCGAAGCCTGCCCAGTGTTCGATGTCCTGTGGCGTGTTGAGAACGGGGATGAGCCCCGCTTGCGAAAATTCTTCAGCCGGGACGCCGCGCGGGCCGTGGAGGACGTAGATTTGAGCGTCCCCTGACTTCCCCCCGGGCTTCCCCTTCTCCCCATGCGGGGCGAGGGAGT
>CAYGGT010000101.1:0-5012 GCA_964349475.1 uncultured Rhodospirillaceae bacterium | reverse complement strand
CTAAATCTACTGCCCCTGCACGAGCGTATAACCGCGCAGCCCGTCAAAGCTGTAGAGGTTGTCGATTTTGATGAAATCAAGCCCGGCTTTTTGAATCTGCTGCAGCAGGGCGATGATGTCCTCGTTGCCGGCCGTGGCCTCCTTGACGGCGATGAAGCGGCAGCGCCAGTGGTCGCCCATTTCCTGCAGGGCGGTTGCTTCGGGCCAGACGAGCAAGCCGCGGCTGTCGATGCTGGAAAGTTTCAGCTTGCCTGGGGCCAGCGCATTTAACTGTTTGGCCAGCGCCGCAATTTCAAGACTCTCCCGCCAGTGCAAAAATACATCGGCGCCGAGCAGTTTTTTTCCGCCCCGCGGCGGAAGGTGCACGGCGTGAATCTTCGCTTGCTCCCGCGCGGGCAGGCCATACGTGACGGCCTTGAAATGCACCGGGCTCGCGCCGAGGCGCTCGATGACGGCGGCGCAGAATTCAGCGGTGCCGGCTTTATGCTTGCTGGTCTTGTCATTGTAAATATCGCCGGTGTGGATGCCATCCTCGATGGTTTTGAGCCAGGCGTTGTGAATTTTTTCAGCAATGTCCGACTGGCCGATGTGTTGCAGCATCATCAGCGCGGCATGCAGCAGGCCCGACGGGTTGGCGATGCCGCGTCCGGCGATATCGGGGGCCGAGCCGTGAATGGCTTCGAACATCGCGCCGTTCTTGCCGATGTTGGACGAACCGCAAAGGCCGACGGAGCCGGAAACTTCCGCCGCGATGTCGGAAATAATATCGCCGTAAAGGTTTTCCGTGACGACGACGTCGAAAATATCCGGCCGCGCGGCGATTTTGGCGGCGCCGATATCGACAATCATGTGGTTGGTTTCAAATTCCGGGTATTCCCTGGCGATCTCGCGAAAGACGCTGCTGAACAGCCCGTCGGTCATCTTCATGATGTTGTCTTTGGAGACGCAGGTGATTTTCTTGCGCCCGTTGGCGCGCGCATATTCGAAGGCATAGCGCATGATGCGCTCGCAGCCGGTGCGGGAGATGAGTTTCAGGCACTGCACGACGTTGTCGGTTTGCTGGTGTTCGATGCCGGCGTATAAATCCTCTTCGTTCTCGCGCACGATCACCATATCCATTTTCGGCTGGAACGTTTTGACGTAGGGGTGATAGGCGATGCAGGGGCGGACGTTGGCGAAAAGCCCCATGGATTTCCTGACCGTCACGTTCAGGCTTTTGAACCCACCGCCTTGCGGCGTGGTGATGGGCGCTTTCAGAAAACATTTGGTGCGGTTGAGCGATTCCCAGGAACTTTCTTCGATCCCGGCGGAAACGCCGCGCATATAGACTTTTTCGCCGATGTCGATGGTTTCGGGCGCCAGTGCCGCACCGGCCGCTTGCAGAATTTTCAGCGTGGCGTCCATGATCTCCGGCCCGATGCCATCGCCGTGAGCCACCGTGATGGGTATATTTTTTGTCATAAACTAATCCCCCTAAAAAGCCTGAAGTATCTTAACACCTTTTTACGGGAGTTCTGTATGATTGTGACGAATTTTTGGATGGACTTCATAAAATGCTCCCACAGGAAATAATCCGCAAAAAACGCGACGGCCATAAACTTGGCGCCGGCGAGATCAAGGAATTCATTGCCGGCATCACCGCAAAAACCGTCAACGAAGGTCAAATCGCCGCGTTCTGCATGGCGGTGCTGCTGAAAAAAATGGACATGGAAGAGCGGGTGTCGCTCACGTCCGCAATGGCGACGTCCGGTCAAGTGATGGACTGGTCTTGCGAAAATCTGCCGGGGCCGGTCCTCGACAAGCATTCGACCGGCGGCATCGGCGATAAAACAAGTTTGATGCTGGCGCCGATTGTCGCCGCCTGCGGCGGATTTGTGCCGATGCTGTCGGGCCGGGGTCTGGGGCATACGGGCGGCACGCTCGATAAAATGGACGCCATCCCCGGATACGCGTCGCAGCCGGACATGGCGCTGTTCAAAAAAGCGGTGCGGGAGGCAGGCTGCGCGATTATCGGCGCGACGCCGGATCTGGCGCCGGCGGACCGGATCATCTATGCCATTCGCGACGTGACGGGAACGGTCGAGTCGCTCGATCTGATCACGGCGTCTATTTTGTCAAAGAAGCTTGCCGCCGGGTTGCAGGGGCTGGTCATGGACGTGAAATTCGGCACCGGCGCCTTCATGCGGAATTACGACGACGCAAAGGCGCTTGCCGAAAGCATTGTTGCGGTTGCCAATGGCGCGGGGCTGCCGACGGTCGGGCTGCTGACGGATATGAATCAGGTGCTGGGCCGCTCTGCCGGGAATGCGGTTGAAGTCATGGAATCTATTGAATACCTGAAAAACAGGCATGTGGATCCCCGCCTGCATGAGGTGACGTCCGCGCTGGCGGCGGAGCTGCTGGTGCTGGGAAAAATCGCCAAAGATACAAAAGAAGCACGGTCGAAGATCGACGCCGTCCTGCAAAACGGCAAGGCTGCCGAACATTTTGCAAAAATGGTGGCCGTGCTGAAGGGCCCGGCGGACTTGATGGAAAAGCCGGAGAAGTACCTGAAGCAAGCGCCGCTCGTCAAAGATTTCTACCCGGCGCGGCAAGGGTTTGTGTCCGCCATTGATGCGCGCGCCATCGGCATCGGCATTGTCGAAATGGGCGGCGGGCGGAAGCAGCCGGCGGATGCGATAGACCCTGCCGTCGGCCTGACCCATGTCGCGCAGATCGGCGAAAAATTAGGCGCCGGGCCGCTGGCCACGATCCATGCCAGAGACGAAGCGGGGTTCCAGCGCATGGCGGAGATTTTGAACAAGGCGGTGACGATATCGGAAAAAATAAGCGCCCCGCTTCCCTCCCCCCTGGGCGGGAGGGTCGGGTGACACAAGACGCGCACCAGATCTACCGCAAGAACATTATCATTGCCGTGCTGCTGACCTGCGTCGGCTATGCGTTTTACAATATCGGCGACGCCGCCCTGAAAATGACGGCGGCGAAATTTCACTTTTCACAGATTTTTCTTTTAAACAGCATTGTCGTGATTTTCTTTATGCTGATCTATGCCTGGAACAGGGGCGGGCTTAAATCGTTGCGCACCAAAAAACCCAAAATGCTCTTCGCGCGGGCGGTGATGGCGCAGTTGATTTCACTCTGCAACATGGCGGCCTTGCCGCATATTCACCTGAGCACTTTCTATACGCTGGTCTTCACCTCGCCCTTCTGGGTGGCGCTGTTGTCGGCCTATTTTTCGGACGACAAGCTGGACAAGCGCCGCGTCGGGATTATTTTATTCGGCTTCGCGGTTGTGCTGTTCATCTTTCGTCCCGGCAGCGGGACGTTCACGGTATGGACGGCGCTGGTGCTGGCCAGTGCCTTTCTTTATTCCTGTCAGATGGTGGTGGTGCGCCACATCGGCGCTTCCGAAAGCCGGCCTTTCATGATCCTTTGCGGCGCGGTGATGAGCATTATTGTCGCACTTCCCTTCCTTTCCGCGCATTGGGTGCAGCCGACGTTCTATGAATGGGGGCTGTTTCTGCTGATGGGCGTCACGGGCAGCATCGGGCTTTTGGCGATCAGCTATGCCTTTCAGTCGGCGCCTTCCGCGTCGATCATCGCGCCTTATCATTATACGCAAATTGTCTGGGGCGCTTTGCTTGGTTATTTCCTGTTTCAGGAAGTCCCCGGCATCGAAACGATCATCGGCTCCGGCCTGATTATTCTGGCGGGTCTTTACCTGATACACAACGAAACCAGACGGCCTGTTCTACGGACGGGCGGCGTCTGAATCCAGCTTCCGTATCGTTTCCAGCCCGGCCTTGACGTAGTTCCAGCCCGACGCGACGGTGACGGCTGTCGCGACCAAAAAAGCGACCTGGCCGATTTCGATTGCATAAGGGACAAGCGCCGGGCCGTGGTCCCCGGCAATCAGAAATCCCATGGCGAACATTTGCGCGGCGGCTTTCCATTTGCCGAGCCGCGAAATCGGCACGGAAACGTTATAGAGTCCCAGGAACTCCCGCAATCCGGCAACCATCAGCTCGCGGATAAAAATGATCAGCGCCGGAATAATCCACACGCCCGTCAGCCGGTCGAAAGCAACCAGCAGCAGCAAGACGCCGCCGATCAGGACCTTATCCGACGTCGCGTCGAGGAATTTTCCGAAGATGGAGGTTTGTCCCGTTGACCTGGCAATTTCCCCATCCAGGTAATCGGAAATGCAGGCGAAAAAAAAGATCGTCACGTTGATCCAGGTCGCCACCGGCCCGCCAATATAAAAAAACAGCATCAGCACCGGCACCGCCGCAATGCGGTAGGCGGAAAGCATGTTGGGGATGTTGTAGAGCAGCCGGGACATTATCTGTTACTCATGAAAAAAGTTGTAAATCTTCTCCGCCACGGCTTTGCTGACGCCGTCTACCTTTTGTAAATCAGCCAGCCCCGCTTCCGCAACAGCTTTCGCCGAACCGAAGTGCAGAAGCAGCGATTTCTTGCGCTTGCCGCCAATGCCGGGGATGTCGTCGAGCGGGTTGGTGCTGATGGACTTGGATCTTTTTGCTCTATGGGAAGTAATCACGAAACGATGCGCCTCATCGCGGATGCGTTGCAGGAAATACAAGACCGGGTCGTGCGGCGGAAGACTGAAAACCGGCTTGCCGGGCATGAAGAACCGCTCTTTTCCGGCATTGCGATCGGGTCCCTTGGCGATTGCGACAAGGGGAATGTCGGCGACGCCCAGGTCGGCCATCACCTGAAAGACCGCGTTCAGCTGCCCTTGCCCGCCGTCGATCAGCACCAGGTCGGGCCACAGGGCTTCGTCGGCCACGATCGGCCTGAAGCGCCGCGTCAGCATCTCGCGCATCATGGCGAAGTCGTCGCCGCCGTCGTCAAAATTAAATTTACGGTAGGCGGTTTTTTTAAATCCTTCCGGCCCGGCGACAATCATGGCGCCCAGCGCATGGGTGCCGGAAATATGGCTGTTGTCGTAGACCTCGATCCGCGCCGGCGGCGCGTCGAGCGCGAAAACC
>CAYGGT010000100.1:0-5205 GCA_964349475.1 uncultured Rhodospirillaceae bacterium | reverse complement strand
GCACCATGTCGCCCTCGATCTGGTAGAAAAACTCCTCGCCAGGATCGTCATGGTAATCCTTGCGGGCATTGGGGCCGCCGATGACCATGATGATAAAATCGCTGTCCTGATAGACGGTCTTGTTACAGACGGGGGGCTTCAGCTGATCGCGGTTTTCATCGATCCATTTTTTAAAATTGAACGGGGGCAGCATGTTCGCTCTCCTTCACGGCGGCAATGCATTTAAGCTCGATCGCAATCGGCGTCGGCAGGCAATTGACTTCGACCGTTGTCCGGCACGGCGGATTCTTCGCAAAATATTCCGCCCAGAGCTTGTTATAAACGGGGAAGTCTTCTTTCATGTTCGTTAAATAGACCGTCACATCAATCAAGTCATCCCATGTGGCGCCCGATGCTTCTAAAATATTTTTAACATTTTCAAAAACACTGCGGCACTGCGCAGCAATGTCACCGGGGATTTCAGCGCTCCCTTTTTTGCGCGGCCCGACGCCGGAGAGGAACAAGAGGTTGCCGGCGCGGCGCGCATGGGGGTAAAGCCCCACAGGGTCGGGCGCCTTGTCTGCGTGATAGGATTTTGACATTGTTACCTTCCTTGAGAAACCGTTTTTTCCTCGGTAAAAAACTCCATGGCCCGCCTGCCGCCTTCCCGCCCGACGCCGGATTTTTTCATGCCGCCGAAGGGCGTGTTCAGGTCGCGCAGGTTCCAGCAATTGACCCAGACGATGCCGCTTTCAATTTTTTCCGCCACGCGCTTGGCCCGGCTTTTGTCCTTTGTCCAGACGGAAGCCGCAAGACCGTAGTCCGTGCCGTTGGCGATGACAATCGCCTCATCTTCCGTTTTAAAAGGAATTAATGTGACGATCGGGCCAAAAATTTCTTCCTGATTGCTGCGGCAGGCGGGCGGTAGCCCTTCGATAACAGTCGGTTCTATAAAATACCCGTCCGTGCAACGGCCTTCGACAATACGGCGCTGGCCGCCGGTGAGTATCCTGCCGCCGTCTGTTTTGGCAAGCTCGATGTGCCCCAGAACTTTTTCCATGTGCGCCCTGGAAACCATCGCCCCCTGTTGCGTATCTGCCGCCAGCGGGTCGCCGACCTTCATCGCTTCGGCTTTTTTGATAAGCGCTGCTTTGAATTTTTCGTAGAGGGACTCCTGTATCAGCAATCTGGATCCGCAAAGACATATCTGCCCTTGATTGGAAAAAGCCGCCGCTGCTGCGCCCTCAAGCGCGGCGTCAAAATCGGCATCTTCAAAAACGATCGTCGGATTCTTGCCGCCGAGTTCGAGAGACACTCTTTTCAGTTGCCGCGCCGCCACCGCATAAATTTCCGTTCCGGTCGCGGTGCCGCCCGTGAAGGAAATGGCAGGGATGCCGGAGTGCCGAGTGATGGCGGCGCCGATGGCAGCGCCCTTTCCGTGCAGCACGTTCAGTACCCCCTTGGGAACGCCGGCTTCGTTGGCAAGCGCCGAAAGCATATAGGCCGTCATCGGCGTGACTTCGCTCGGCTTGGCAATGACACAGTTGCCGCTGGCAAGCGCCGGCGCCAGCTTCCAGGTGAACAGCATCAGCGGCAGGTTCCAGGGTGAAATTGTCGCGACCACGCCAAAAGGCTGGCGCAGCGTATAACTATCTACTTTATCCGACCGGAAAGTTTCGCCGGAAAATTCTTTGCCGGCATCGGCATAAATGCGGAGATTGGCAATACTGCGTGTAATATTCGCCGTCCGGCAAAAAGACAAAGGACGGCCGTTATCAACGCATTCAGCCCGCGCGAATTCTTCCTGGTTTTTTTCGAGCAGGTCAGCAAGCTTGTGCATGATCGCGGCGCGTTTCACAGCCCCCATGTCGCGCCACGCCGGAAACGCCGTTTGCGCGGCAGCGACCGCCAGCTCCAGATCTTTCTCATCCGAATCCGGCACAAGAGAATACGCTTTGCCAGTCGCAGGATCTTCATTCTCAAAATACCGCCCGGCAACAGGCTCCCGCAACGCGCCGCCGATAAAATTGAGGATTTTGATCACAGGCACGCCGTCCTGCCGCCGTCCACGGGCAGATTGATACCGTTGATATAGGCCGCCGCGGGAGAGGCCAGAAAAGCGATGGCTTGCGCAATCTCTTCTGCTGTGCCGAAACGCCCGGCGGGCACTTCAGCTTTTTCATGGGCAATGATGGCGTCGATACTCTTGCCGGTTTTTTTTGCTTTTCCGGCGATAATTTCCTGTAGACGGTCCGTGTCGATCGGCCCCGGCAAAAGATTGTTGACGGTGATGCCGAACGGCCCCAGTTCCCCCGCCAGCGTCTTCGCCCAATTGGCGACGGCGCCGCGAATGGTATTGGAAACGCCCAACCCCTGAATGGGTTGCTTCACTGACGTTGAAATGACATTAACAATGCGCCCGTATTTCTCGGCCTTCATCCCCGCCACGACAGCTTGCATCAGGATGTGGCTCGCGAGCAGGTGTTGGGTAAAGACCCGTTCAAAGTCCACCGCTTCCGCCAGATGCGCCGGACCCGCCGGAGGGCCGCCGGCAATATTCACCAGAATGTGAAAAGGCCCGTTGGCGGCGACATGGGCAGTGATTTTTTCTTTCAAGGCGCGGGCGTCAAAAAAATCCGCTGCGAGCGCGTGATGCTGCTGCCCTTTGGAAATATCGAGCGCCGATTTTACCTGCTCCAGCGCTTCGGCGCGCCGCGCCACCAGGGTCACGCTCGCGCCAAGGGCCGCCAGCTCTATCGCCGTCGCCCGGCCCATGCCTTTGCTGGCGCCGCAAACGATGGCGCGTTTGGCTATGAAATGAATATCCATCAGATCGCTTTCAACGCCATGCCTAAATCTTCCATCAAATCATCCGCATCTTCGAGCCCGATCGACAGGCGCAGCAAGCCGTCGCTGATGCCAAGTTTCTCGCGCTGTTCCTTCGGCACGCCGGCATGGGTCATGATGGCCGGATGCTGAATCAGGCTTTCGACCCCGCCAAGGCTGACAGCCAGCGTGAACAGCCTGCAAGCCGACAACATCCGCCGCGCCGCTTCAATATCACCCTTGATCACCACGGTGATCATGCCGCCAAAGCCGTGCATCTGCTTTTTAGCAAGCGCGTGCTGCGGGTGGCTGGGAAGGCCTGGATAATAAATCCTGGCGATTTGCGGATGACTTTCAAGCCATGTCGCAATTTTCATCGTGCTGATGCAGTGCCGCTCCATCCGCACATCGAGTGTCTTCAGCCCGCGCAGCGCCAGAAAACAATCGAACGGCCCCAGAACCCCGCCGGTCGTGTTTTGCAGGAATTTCACACGGTCGCGCAGTTCCTTATTGTCGCCGACCACCAGCGCGCCGCCGATGATATCAGAATGCCCGCCGATATATTTGGTGGCGGAATGCATGACGATATCAATGCCGTACGTCAGCGGGTTTTGCCCCCAGGGCGACGCAAAGGTATTGTCCACCACCGAAATCAGTTTGTGCTGTTTCGCGAAAGCCACCGCCATCTCAAGGTCGGCCAGTTTCAACAACGGATTCGTCGGCGTTTCCACCCAGAGCATTTTCGTGTTCGGTTGCAGCGCCGCCGCAAAATTTTCCAGGCGGCTCATATCGACATAGGAAACGCTTAAGCCAGCGGTCTGTTTTTTGACTTGCTCGAACAACACATAAGACCCGCCGTAAAGGTCATCAGAAACAATGATATGGGAATTAATTGGCAGCAACTCAAGCGCCGCGCAGATGGCTGCCATGCCGGAGGCGAACGCATAGCCCTTGCTGCCGCCTTCCAAATCCGCCAGTGCGTTTTCAAGGGCCTGCCGCGTGGGGTTTTCAAAACGTCCGTAAAAGTAACCTTTATGTTCTCCAGGGGAGGTGTGCGCGTAGGTGGAAGACGTGTAAATCGGCGTCACTACCCCGCCCGTCAAAGGATCAGGAACATGCCCTGCATGAATGCAGCGCGTTGAAAATTTGGACCTTGAAGGGGATGAACTCATTTTGATTGCTCCTTTTACCGGACTCTATTACCATGCCAAGCATCATGACGCACGCACATTTAACCGTCGCAACGGTCTGGCCCACACTCCGTGCCGACGCAGAAATCCTGTATAAATCGGAGCCGGTGCTCAAAAAATTGCTGCACAACAGCATTTTGACGGCAACAAACTTTCAGGACGCGATTGGGCGCATCTTATCCCGCAAACTCGCGCACGCGGATGTTGATGCCGCCGCCCTGCGGGATATTTTCAGCGCGGCCCCCGATCCCACCCTCCCCGCCAGCCAGGATCTGATTTCAATCATGAAACATGACCCGGCGGCGCATGACATTCTTACGCCGTTCCTGTTCTTCAAGGGTTTCCACGCGCTGCAAGCCTATCGCGCCGCCCACTGGCTCTGGCAGCAAGACCGCAGGCATCTGGCGGTGCACCTGCAAAGTCATATCTCCGAAGCCTTCGGCGTCGATATTCATCCGGCGGCCGTCATCGGCTACGGCGTGATGATGGACCACGCGACGGGCATCGTCATCGGTGAGACGGCCGTGGTCGAAGACGATGTTTTGTTCTGGCATGGCGTCACACTCGGCGGCAAGGGAACAGCCGGCGGAGATCGTCACCCGAAAATCAGGAAAGGCGCGCAGCTGGGCGCCGGATCGATTGTTTTAGGACCCATTGAAATCGGCGCAGGCGCCCGCGTGGCGGCGGGCAGTGTCGTCGTCGACACCGTCGCCGCAGGGGTTACCGTCGCGGGAATCCCGGCGAAGATACTCATTAAAAATTAGCGGAACAATACCGCAAATAAAAGAAGACTGATGGCGGCACCAGCATAGCCGACATATTTTTCTCGCTTGATGATCCAGGCAGCGCCGTGCTTAATTTCTTCAGTGATCGCCGGATTCATTTTTTCCTGAAATTTCGGCAACTGCCGCTCAAGCACAAAAGGCAAGGCCATCAGCACAATCAGTACATTCGCAAGAAGGCGAATCAGCATATCACCGCCACTGGATACCATGATCAGCACCAGGATCGAGGCAATAACGCCGTAGATGGCACCCCAAAGCGCCAGCTGATCAAGATGGTCGGTCATTTTTTGCACGCCCTGCATCAAAAGCTCCGGCTTTTTCTCCAGAGACTTGCTGAGGTACAGCGCCGTGAAGGCAAGCAGCAGAATTAATGTAACAAGACCCATCGCGATAATCCTTTGTAAAGGGGTGATCAGACAAGCTAG
>CAYGGT010000099.1:0-5430 GCA_964349475.1 uncultured Rhodospirillaceae bacterium | reverse complement strand
TGGCAACGGCGAAGGTGATGCTCGTTGGTGAAGCGCCGGGCGCGGACGAAGATCGCATCGGCCGGCCTTTTGTCGGAGAAAGCGGACAATTGCTGGATAAAATGCTGGCTGCCATCGGGCTGAGCCGCACAGAAAACGTCTACATTACCAATCTCATCAACTGGCGCCCGCCTGGCAATCGCGATCCTTCCGATGCCGAAGTGGCGTTGAGCTTGCCGTTTGTGCGACGGCATATCGAGCTTGTCCAGCCTGCTGTTCTTGTCTGTGTGGGCGGCGTATCGGCCAAGGCGCTGTTTGAGACCACCCAGGGTATCACACGCCTGCGCGGCAAGTGGATGGACTATTCGTCTGCGGGGCTGACCCCTCCCATCCCCGCGCTGGCCCTGTTCCACCCCGCCTATCTGTTACGCTCGCCTGCGCAAAAGGGTCTGGCCTGGGCGGATTTGCTGATGCTGAAGGCGAAGCTGGCGGATATTGGTGTTTCTAACAGGTGATTGTCTCGCCGGCGGGCGCCGCCGGCACTTTTTTGGGAGAGGGCTGGGATACCGGTTTTTTCATGAGACCGGAGGCGATATTGCGGTTGATTTCAATCAGGATTCTGAATTTTTCCGGGGCGGTATCACCCAATATTTCGTGGGTTCTTTTAAAAATATAAACAGCCAGAGAGGCAATATTATTTTTGATCTCTTGCGGCAGGGGATGCTCATCGTTTGCCATGTCCGACGCAAACAACTGCCAGAGCTTGCGATTATAGACGAGTACTTCTTCCACTTCTTCCAAAGCAACGGTTTCGCCATTTTGCAGACGCGTCGCAAGATCTTCGAGCTTCCGCGCGGCTTTCAGCAGAATCTGGCCTTCCAGGGAGCGCTGGTCCGTCGTCGAGGCAGTTGACGCATAGCTCTCGGCGGCGTTTTTAAACGGGTTGCTATCAGACATTGGCAAGAAGCTCCCTTTCATGTTCCATCAGGTGACGCGCTTCCTTGAGGGCTTTGTAATATTCATCATTCATCAGGTGGGCGCCGATTTTGGCGAAAAACAAGGTTGTGGATGGCGCTGCCGTCTGTGTCTCGCGCACCAGGTCAAAGAATAGCTTATGCATTTTTTGAGGTTCGTGGGAGAGATACATCAGCTGCACCACGAAATAGATCCGCTTGCAAGGGCTGCTGGCGTCTTCCTCCCGCATGATGTCTTTTTCGCGCAGAATAGGGGCGCTTCCTTCAATATGAAGACGCGTCCGCGCATCGTCATTGGTGATGAGCGCGTTGCCGATGATTACTCTTTCAGACGGTTTCAGGTCGATGATAAGGGCCATGAGATTCTCTCCGGTATGTTTAAGGCGGGGTTCTCCCGTCTTTGCTACTACTTTCAGTCTCGCACAAGATGGTTAATAATTTGATAATAAAAAAAGACCGGCGGATTTTAACCCGCCGGTCCTTTTCATGCCGTAAATGTTTAGCCGAACAGACGGAGCACGGACTGGTTCGCCTGAGACGCGAGGGACAAAGCCTGAACGCCCAACTGCTGCGTGGTTTGCAGCGCGAGCAGTTTGGCGCCTTCCTCGTTCTTGTCGGCAACCGTCAGATCATCAGCGCCGGCCTGCAGAACGTTAATCAGGTTTTGAGAGAAATCCTGACGGTTCTGAACAACGGACAAGTTCTGCGCGAAGGTTGTTGCCTGCGTGCGGAGTGTGGCCAGAGCAGTGTTCAGAGCCGTTATCTCAGTGTCAATCGTGGCATAGACGATAGCAGCGGCAGCACCGAAAGCGTTGGCACCCGTCGCCAGGAGGAGACCTGCGCGGGTATCGGTCACGCCTTGCAGCGTGATGTTGGAAGTGTTGGCCACGTTAAACTTCACGACCGAGGTATTGGCGGCAGCGGACAGCAGCTTGACGCCGTTATAGCTCACGTCTGTGACCAACTGGTCAATCTGGGTGCCGAGGGCGGTGTACTGGTCCGTATAGGTGGTCGCGCTCGAACCAGCCACAGCGGCTCTGGCCGATTGCGCGACCGCGAGCATCTGGTTCACCAGACTGGTGAGGGCGGTAATACCCGCATCAGTGGCTTTCAGCACCTGAATGCCCTGACCCATGCCATCCAACAGATTGGTCAGGTCGCCTGCATTGTTTTTGAGCGTTTGAGAAGTGAAGAACGAGCTTGCGTTATCCAGCGCGCTGTTGACTTTAAGCCCCGTTGCCAGACGCAGCTGGGTACTGTCGAGGAGTTTTTGCGTGCCTTGCAGGCTGAGGAGGTTTGACCGCAGAGCGGCCGTGAGGACGACGTTTGCCATGGTTATGTTCCTTTTCTAGGTTACATGAAAAAACCAAAAGATACTCTTCTGGTTACCTTTTCATGTTCTCACAAGCAGGTTAATAAAGTATTTATGGAGTGATGGAGAGAGACGTAAAATTATACGATATATAACCATTTCAATAAGATGGCCGCCAATCTTTTTAATATGAATAGGCATGTTTTTCAGCTAAAGTGACGGCTCATTTGGTCATGGGATTTTATGCAGTCATCAAGCTCCTACAGAATCATCTTTCTGGCGCTGCTTTTTAGTGTGGGTCTGGCTTATATCTTGATACCGCAGCAGAATATCGCCCGGCAGATGGCCCAATTGACCCCGGCCGCAGGAGAGGATGTGACCGTTGCCACGCATAAGGCCGTTTATGATTTCAAAATGGTATCCGTCGAATCGGGCATGGGCATCAATGGCGTAACGGGCAGGATGTATTTTGAACAGGATGATACCTGTGAAGCCTGGACCACGGATCACCGATTTGTCACGCAGTATCAATATGCCGAACGCCCGGGCATGATCAATACCAGCCATTATGTGGCATTCGAGTCGAAAGACCGGCGACAGTTCAGCTTCAATGCCGAACGCCAGGAAAACGGGGAGATGACGGAACAGCTCCGGGGATCTGTCGAAACCGCCGCTGACGGCGTTGCAAAAGCCGTTTATTCCCGTCCCGACGATCTGCAGTACGATCTGCCCGCCGGTTATTTGTTGCCGACCGTGCACACCATGTCCGTTATCCGGCATGCGCGGACAGGAGAGAAGTTTTTCAGGGCGGTGGTCTTTGATGGCACGGATGCTGAGGGACCTGTGGAGATCAGCGCTTTCATCGGCAAAAAAGTCGCGATAGACGAGATTAAAAAAATTGCGGGAGATAATAAGAAAATTGATGTCATGCTGTTGACCCCTGACGCCTGGCATGTCCGCATGGCTGTATTTCCTTTGAAAGCGCGCGATGACATGATGCCGTCCTATGAAATGGATGTGGTCATGCATGACAATGGCGTCGTCAGCTATGCGCTGGTGGATTACAAGACATTCCGGCTTGCCCAAAACCTGTCGGCCCTGGAAAAGTTGCCTCCCCGGAAATGCGATTAATTATTTATTAATCATTCCTTAAGCGTTTCCTATTATAACAGAGTACGGGAACGGGAGTTGATGGCGCATGAAAAACAAGGTACTCATCGTCGAAGACAACGAATTGAATATGAAATTGTTCGACGATCTGCTGGGGGCACACGGCTACCTGACGGTGAAGACGCGCGACGGCGCGCAGGTAATGGCGCTGGCGCGTCAACATAAGCCGGATTTGATCCTGATGGATATTCAGTTGCCGGAAGTGTCCGGACTGGAAGTCACGCAATGGCTGAAAGCGGAGGCAGACCTGAAGCATATCCCCATCGTCGCCGTCACGGCCTTTGCCATGAAGGGGGATGAAGAAAAAATGCGGCTGGGAGGCTGCGAGGATTATATCTCCAAACCGATTTCCATTGGCGAGTTTATGAAGACTATTCGGAAATATTTGGATAGCGCGGACGTGGCGCCTGAATTCCCATGACCGCGCGCGTTCTTGTTGTCGATGATATCCTGCCGAATGTCAAATTGCTCGAAGCCAAGCTGAGCGGCGAGTATTTCGACGTTATTACGGCTTTGAACGGTGCTGAATGCATACAGAAAGCGGAAACTCTAAGCCCTGATATTATCCTGCTCGACGTCATGATGCCGGGGATGGACGGTTTCGAGGTGTGCCAGCGTCTGAAAGAAAACCCTGTCACAGCGCATATTCCAGTCGTCATGGTGACCGCGCTGACCGATGCCACTGACCGTGTTCGCGGGCTGGAGGCGGGAGCAGACGATTTTTTAAGCAAGCCCATCAATGATGTGGCGCTGATGGCGCGGGTGCGTTCCCTTGTGCGCTTGAAAATGATGGTGGATGAATGGCGCATCCGTGAAAATACGGCCAGTCAGTTTGGGTTCGTCGGCAACAAGGCCATCCTGCTGAATGAATCCTTTGAAAAAGCGCGGGTGCTGGTTATCGAGGATAAAACTTTTGAAAGTGAAAAATTTGTTGATACGCTGAAGCACGATGAAGATGTGGTGATGCCGGTGCGTTCGGGGGAGCAGGGATTGGCGCTTGCCCTGCAAAATGATTTTGATATCATCATGCTCAGCTTGAACCTTGCCAATGAAGATGGTCTGCGGCTGTGTTCCCAGCTGCGCTCGCATGAGCGGATACGGCAGGTGCCCATCCTGCTGGTGGGGGATGAGACGGATATGGAGCGGATCGCGCGCGGGCTCGAAATCGGCGCACATGATTATATTCTGCAACCGGTGGACCGCAACGAGCTTCTGGCGCGGGTGCGTGCCCAGCTGCGCCGCAAGCGTTATCAGGACAGGCTCCGGGCCAATTACGAAATGAGCTTGGCGCTGGCGCTGACGGACAGCCTGACGGGGATTTATAATCGTCGCTACTTGATGGTGCATCTGGAAAAACTGCTGAAGAAAAATTTTGACGCAAAAAAAGCGCTCTGTGTCCTGGTGCTTGATATCGACAATTTCAAGCAGATTAACGATGCGTACGGTCATGGTGTCGGCGACGAGATACTGAAAATATTTGCGGAGCGCGTGCCTCAGCGCCTGCGGAGTTTCGATCTGGTCGCGCGTCTGGGCGGGGAGGAATTCGTGGTGATTTTGCCAGACGTCAATCTCGATATGGCGATCCATGTGGCGGAGCGTCTCAGGCACGGCATCTGCGACAAATCTTTTAAAGTGAGCGCGCCCGAAGGAAAGATCAAGGTCAGCGTCAGCATCGGCGCTGCATTAATTGACGCCGGAAACATGACGGTCGAAGAAGTGTTGAAACGTGCGGATGTCGAGCTTTATAAAGCCAAGGAGGCCGGGCGCAACTGCACGTATTTTGCAGGATTGGGCCTTGTCCAGGCCCTGTCCGGCAGGAGCAGCATGGAAGAGATTATTAAGAAGATTGTTTAAAGAGCTACGCCGCTTTCTCTAACTGTAACTCATGCTGCGTGAGATCGACGGAGACGAGCTGTGAGACGCCTTTTTCGCTCATGGTCACGCCGTAGAGGCGGTCCATGCGGGCCATGGTCATGCGGTGGTGGGTGATGACGA
>CAYGGT010000098.1:0-5483 GCA_964349475.1 uncultured Rhodospirillaceae bacterium | reverse complement strand
GGTTACGGCTGCACCACCTGCATCGGCAATTCCGGCCCGCTGCCCGAACATATCGAAGCCGCTGTGAAAGAAGGCGACCTGACCGTCGCGGGCGTGCTTTCCGGCAATCGCAACTTCGAGGGCCGCATCCATCCGTTTATCAAGGCGAATTACCTTGCCTCGCCGCCGCTCGTCGTTGCTTATGCGCTGGCGGGGTCGATGGCGATTGATGTCACCCAAGAACCGCTCGGCATGGGCAAAGACGGTAAGCCCGTCTATCTGAGAGACATCTGGCCGTCCAACCAGGAAATCAGCGACGTGATGGCCAAGGCCGTCACGCAGGAGATGTTCAAAAAACGCTACGCCAACGTCTTCGAAGGCCCCGCCGAATGGCAAGCCGTCAAGACGTCAGGCGGCATGACGTATAAATGGGACATGACGTCGACCTATGTGCAGAACCCGCCTTATTTTGCAAACATGACCAAAGAACCGGCGGCGCTGCATGATATCGTCGGCGCTCATCTGCTGTCGTTGTTTGGCGATTCCATTACCACCGATCACATTTCACCCGCCGGCTCGATTAAAAAAGACGGTCCCGCCGGGGAATATCTTTTGCAGCACCAGGTGCGTCCGGGCGACTTTAATTCCTACGGTGCAAGGCGCGGCAATCACGAAGTCATGATGCGCGGTACTTTCGCTAACATCCGCATTAAAAACGAAATGCTCGGCGGTACCGAAGGGGGGTTAACCAAATACGTTCCCACCGGCGAAATGATGCCGATTTACGCCGCCGCGATGAAATATATTGCTGCCGGCATTCCGCTGGTCGTCGTTGCTGGAAAAGAATATGGCACGGGGTCGAGCCGCGACTGGGCGGCCAAGGGCACCAACCTGCTTGGCGTCAGAGCGGTGATTGCCGAAAGTTTTGAGCGCATCCATAGATCAAATCTCGTCGGCATGGGTGTGTTACCCCTGCAATTCAAGGACGGCATGACCCGGCAGAGCTTGAAACTGACTGGCGATGAAAAATTTGATATCGCCGGTATCGCAGGCTCTGGCAATGCCGGACTGCAGCCGCGCATAGATATCATTGTCACGCTGCACCGTGCTGACGGGAGGAAGGAATATATCAAAGCGCTCTGCCGCATCGACACGCTGGACGAAATCGAATATTTCCGCAACGGCGGCATCCTGCACTACGTCCTGCGCTCCATCGCCCGGTCGGAGGCGAAGGCGGCTTGATGAAGCGCCTTTTGATCATGGCGCTGTTGACAGGAACGGCGGCGGCGCAGGCGGAAGCGCCGAAGCCTGGCTGGATGGAATACAAGCCTCCCTACGCGGAAGCTTCATCCGATCTGTCTCACCCGCATCGCACGATTGACGAAGTCGCGATCTGGTCGCAGGAAATGGCCGCCAATGCGCTTTCCCTCACCCCCGCGGATTACAAGGCGAAACTGGAAGAGTTTAAAAAATACTTTGCGCCGCAGGGCTGGCAGCTGTATGACGCTTATCTGAAAGACTCAAAGTTAATGAATAGGGTCGTTGAAGGAAAATATTCTGCCGCGACGATTGTCAGCAGCGATCCTGAAATTGTCAACCATGGCGCGGTGGAAGGCGTTTACCACTGGATCGTCAAGTCACCGGTAACGATCAGTTTTTTTACGAATGGCCACGCGCGCACCGCCACGCCGGACGCCTCCGAATCCGCCATCCTCTATATTGATGTGGCCCGAACAGCGGAAAGCGACGGGAACGACGGCCTCGCCATCAGCCATTGGCGCGTCGATGCCCTTGCGCAGCAGCCCTGATCAGTCTTTCGATTTGAACAGCGCGTCGGCGGCGGCCTTATGGGTTTCTTTTTTGCGGATATCAGCTTCGACGCGGATGATTTCGTCTTTCAGCTGCAAAACATATTCCCGCAATTCCGGCACCGATACATTGTCCAGCATCCGCAATTTGGGTTTTTTCGATTTGGGGTCCAGATCATCATCAAAAAGCATTGGCAAAATCTCACACAGCAGAACTTTAAACGCCAGGGCCCCAAGGAAGAGTAAAAAAACTTGGCGTCTTTGCGTCTTTGCGTTTTATACTGCCTTTCTGAAAGGAAACAGATGAAGGCGATAGAAATCCGCGACCAGAAACTGTTCCTGACGGAACGTCCGATGCCCAGGATGAAATCCGGGGAGGTTCTTGTCAAGGTCCATGCAGCGGGCGTCAACCGCCCGGATATTCTGCAACGGAAAGGGCTTTATCCGCCGCCGCCCGGCATCACGGATATTCCAGGGCTGGAAATCGCAGGCGAAATTGTCCGGGGGCCGGGGAAAGGGCGGAAGATCTGCGCTTTGCTGGCGGGCGGCGGTTATGCGGAATACTGCGCTGTGCCGGCGGCACAGTGCCTGCCTTTGCCCAGGCGTATGGATCTTGCGACGGCGGCATGTATTCCGGAGACTTTTTTCACCGTCTGGACGAATTTATTCGACCGGGGGGGAATAAAAAAAGACGAAACCGTCTTGATCCATGGCGGCGCGTCCGGGATCGGCACCACGGCTATTCAAATGGCGCGGGCGGCAGGAGCTACGGTTTTCGTGACAGCCGGGTCGGATGCCAGATGCCGCGCTTGCAGGAAACTCGGCGCGCAGCTTGCGATCAACTATAAAACGCAGGATTTTGTCGCGGAAGTGCTGCGGAACACAAAAAACGAGGGTGTGGATGTGGTGCTCGACATGGTCGGCGGCGACTACCTCTCCCGCAACCTTCAGGTGCTTTCCACCGGCGGGCGGCACGTCAGCATCGCCATGCAGGGCGGGCGGACGGCGACGCTGGATATCTTTCAGGTGATGTCAAAACGTCTCATCCTCACTGGCTCCACCCTTCGCGCCCGCAGCGTCGCGGATAAGGCGGCCATTGCCAAGGCGTTGCACAAAAATATCTGGCCGTTATTGAATACGGGAAAAATAAAGCCGGTGATCGACAAAGTCTTCTCTTTGAAAGATGCTCAGGCTGCGCATGACTATCTTGAAAACGAAAGCCATGTCGGGAAGGTCGTGTTGATTATTTGAGCGGGGTTTTGAGCGGCAACCGGATCCTCCGCGTTAAACCCCCGCCGGAATCCCCCCCCGGGCCAGCGCGTCGGCGCGTTCGTTGTCGACGTGGCCGTTGTGGCCCCTGACCCAGGTCCAGTCGATCTGGTGGCGGGGCAGAAGGTCGTCCAGGGTCTTCCACAGGTCGATATTCTTGACATCTTTCCGGTCGGCGGTTTTCCATCCCCTGGCTTTCCAGCCGACGAGGTATTTCGTCACGCCGTCCATCACATACTTGCTGTCGGTGTGGATGGTGACGTGGCATTTGCTTTTCAGGCTGAGCAGCCCTTCGATCACCGCCTGCAGTTCCATGCGGTTGTTGGTGGTGAGCGAAACGCCGCCGTTGATTTCTTTCTCGTCTCGGCCATAGCGCAGCAGCACGCCCCAGCCGCCGGGGCCGGGATTACCGCTGCAAGCGCCGTCGGTGAACATGTCGATGTGTTTCATACGGAGAACCCTTCTTTTTGGTAAAAATCGAGGATACGCATATATTCCAGCGGATCCTTGGCCTTGACGACAGCGCCGGGTTGCGGATGGAGACTATCATAAAGCCGCGTCAGGGCGATGCGGAATGCCGCGGCGCGACCAAAAAAGGTCAGTGTCGTCCGTTCTTGCGTATTCAGGGAGCGGCCTTTCTTATAGGTGCTGAGAAACAGGGAGGTTCTCTTCTGATAAGGCGTTCCGTCAGGGCTGAAACACCAGGCGTTTATTGCCAGCATCAGGTCGTACACAAGAACATCTGTGCAGGAAAAATAGAAGTCGATGATGCCGGTCATCTTTCCGTCCTTGAAAAAGACGTTATCGGGAAAGAGGTCGGCATGGATGGCGCCGGACGGCAGCCCCTGCGGCCAGTTTTCTTCAAGGTATGCAAGTTCCTGTTGCAGGAAATGAAAAAGACCGGGCGATTTCAGCTCCGCTTTATCGCCGCAGGCGGCGACCAGGTCCCGCCAAGCGGGCAGGGACATGGCGTTGTCGCGGCGCATCTTGAATTTCTCTCCGGCGAGATGCATCTGCGCCAGCGCCCGGCTGACGGCGACGATGTGAAAATCCTCAATTTCCCGCGGCCAGCGCCCTTCCAGGAAATTGGTGACGAGGGAAGGCTTGCCGTTCAGGGTGATGAGTTTTTCGCCGTTTTTACCGGACAGGATGCGGGCACAGGGGATGCCCCTGGCGCGCAAGTATTCCATGAAGCCGCTGAAAAACGGCAGGTCCTCGGCCCGGGTGCGTTTTTCAAAGAGGGTCAGGATGAACACGCCCTGGTCGGTCGTCACGCGGTAATTGGTGTTTTCCACGCCTTCGGTGATGCCTTCGAACGACACCAGCGCGCCGATGCCGTATCGCGTTAAATGCTGTACAAGATCTTTTTTTGAAATGACTGTATAAACGGCCATGTCATCCAGCCAGCATCGCGGGAATTTTGAAGGTGACGTTTTCGCTGGCGCTGCTGACCGTTTTAATCTCCACGTCGAAAAACTGCCGGGCGGCGGCGATCACTTCCTGCACCAGCAGCTCAGGCGCGGAGGCGCCGGCGGTGAGGCCGAGGGTTTTGATACCGGCGAGCGCCGCCCAGTCGATTTCCTGGGCATGGTCGGCAAGGATAGCGCGGGGGCAGCCGTAGGCCCTGGCCACTTCAACCAGGCGATTTGAGTTTGACGAGTTGCGGGAGCCGATGACGATCATGACCTCCACCTGCGGCGCGATATCTTTCACCGCCGCTTGTCGATTGGTGGTGGCGTAACAAATGTCTTCTTTTTTCGGCGCGGAAATTTTAGGAAACCGCGCCTTCAGCGCCGTCACGATCTCTTTCGTGTCATCGACGGAAAGCGTGGTCTGGGTGATGTAGGAAATTTTTTCCGGATCAGCCACGGCAAGTTTCCCGACATCCGATTTGTTTTCGATCAGCAGGACATCGCCTTCCGGCAGCTGCCCCATGGTGCCGACGACCTCCGGGTGTCCGGCATGGCCGATGAGAATGATCTGCCGCCCGGCCGCGTGCAGGATTTCCGCCTCGCGGTGCACTTTGCTGACAAGCGGGCAGGTGGCGTCGATATACAGCATGTTGCGGCGCGCGGCTTCCGCCGGCACTTTTTTCGGCACGCCGTGGGCGGAGAAAATCACCGGCGCATTTTCGGGCACGTCGTCCAGTTCCTTGACGAAAATCGCGCCTTTTTTTTGCAGGTCTTCCAGCACATATTTATTATGAACAATCTCATGACGGACGTAAACCGGCGCGCCGAATTTTTCCAGCGCGCGTTCGACAATGCCGATGGCGCGGTCAACGCCGGCGCAAAAGCCGCGCGGTTCGGCAAGAATGATTGTCAGTTTCGGCCTGGTCATTGTTGAAATATATCCGTTTATCATGACTTGAGTCGAGGCTTTATGCGGAGTATCTTGATTTCATGATGAAACAAAACGCTATTCTTA
>CAYGGT010000097.1:0-5535 GCA_964349475.1 uncultured Rhodospirillaceae bacterium | reverse complement strand
GTTTCAGGGTAAGGCGATCAAGTTGATATCAGCGGCGGAACTGGGGCTGGAATCGCCCCCGGAAACCGGCGTGACTTTTATCGAGAACGCCGTGCTGAAAGCGCAATTCGTCGCCAGGGCCAGCGGCAAAATCGCGCTTGCCGACGACAGCGGCCTTTGCATCGACGCGCTTGACGGCGCGCCCGGCGTCTATTCGGCAGACTGGGCCGAAGAAGACGGTAAGCCACGTAACTTTAAAAAGGCAGTCGAAAAAGTCCGTGCCGCCATGGGTGGAAAAATTGACATCGCAAAAGGCGATAGCCCGGATAAAAAAGCCAGATTCGTGAGCGCCCTGGCGCTCTGTTGGCCGGACGGGCATTGCGAAACAGTCGAGGGTTTCGCGCACGGCCAGATCGTCAACCCGCCGCGCGGTCAGGAAGGCCATGGCTACGATCCGATTTTCATGCCGGACGGGTACAGTGTGACCTATGCGGAAATGACTGATGATGAAAAAAATAAAATCAGCCATCGCGCGGATGCGTTCCGCAAGATGATGGATCAATGCTTTTCATGACAATATCTTGCCGTGAAGATGCAGCGCATGCCGACCTCGCCCTCTACATCCACTGGCCGTTCTGCAAATTCAAATGTCCCTACTGCGATTTCAACAGCCATGTGCGGGATCGTGTCAACCACCCGGCATGGCGGGACGCTTACCTCAGCGAAATGCGTTTTTACCGGGAAAAAACCGGACCGCGCCTGCTGAAATCGGTATTTTTCGGCGGCGGCACGCCGTCGTTGATGGAGCCTGCAACGGTCGCAGGCGTGATTGAGGAAGCCGATAAACTCTGGGGATTGCCGCCCGGCACGGAAATCACGCTGGAAGCCAACCCCACTTCCGTCGAAGCCGGAAAGCTGCGCGGTTTCAAGGCGGCGGGCGTGAACCGCGTTTCGCTGGGGGTGCAGGCGCTGCGCGATGACGCGCTCAAGAAATTGGGACGGCAGCATTCGGCGGCCGAGGCCCTGGCGGCGGTCAGGGTGGCGGCGGAAATTTTCGACCGTTATTCCTTCGACCTGATTTACGCGCGGCCGGATCAAAGCACCGCAGACTGGAAACAGGAACTGGAGGAGGCTTTGAACTTTGCCGCCGGCCACATGTCGCTCTATCAACTGACGATCGAGGAAGGCACCGCTTATCATACCCTGCACCAGCGGGGCGAGCTGAAAATCCCCGATGAAAACACGGCGGCGGATATGTACGAGCTGACGCAGGAGATCACGGACAGGCACGGCTTGCCGGCTTACGAAATTTCCAACCACGCAAAACCGGGGCAGGAATCGCAGCACAATCTTGTTTACTGGCGCTACGGTGATTACGCGGGAATCGGCCCCGGCGCGCATGGGCGCCTGACGATGGACGGTGATAAATTCGCCACCCGCGCTCACAAAGCGCCGGAGGTATGGATGGAACGGGTGGGGCGCGACCGGCACGGTTCCCACCCCTTTGAAAGCATTGATTTTTTCAAGCGCGGGCAGGAGATGCTGATGATGGGGCTGCGCCTGCGCGAGGGGGTTTCGCTTGACGATTTTGCGAAAGAAACGCACACTGTCGTTTCGCAATTTCTGGACACGCAGCGCGTGCAATCGCTGCTGAATGAAGGATTGATCAAGGTGACCGAGAAAAGCATAAAAGCAACACCCGCCGGACGGCAGCGCCTGAACGCCGTTCTCGCTTGTCTGTTTTCATGATGCAGGTATCTTTTCAAAACAGCCCGCGTGAATTTCTGCAGAAATGCGGCCCATACCTTGAACAGCACGCGGCAGAGCATAACCTGATCCTGACGCTGTGCCAGAATGCGGCACAAAAACAGGCGCGGGGCGAAAAAGCCGATATCCGTTTCAGCACTTTGTTTAATGACAATGACCTGGTCATCGCGGCCGTGCAAACGCCGCCGGCCAATCTTGTGCTCAGCAAATCCAGCCAGCCGGATATCGAGGTGCTGGCCGAAACGCTGGCAGATCATAACTTTCAATTTCCCGGCATCATCGGCCCGAGCGACGTGGCCAGTATTTTCTCAAATAAATGGACGCAACTGACCGGGCAAAAGTCTGTCGAATATATGGACCAGATTATTTATACGCTGCGAAAGGTGGTTCCGCCCCGGCCGGTCGAAGGCGAAATGCGCCTGGCCCGCGTGGAAGAATCCCCTCTCATCGCCGAATGGATTTATGCTTTCGCCAAAGACGCCTTGCCAAAAGCCGAGCATATAAAATCTGAAGACGCGCCCGCAAAAGCGACCGACCTGATCAAAAACGGCCGCGTCATGGTCTGGGCCGTGAACGGGAAGCCGGTGGCAAAAGCAAGCGGCGGCGGCACCGAAACATTCGCCCGCATCGGCGGAGTCTACACGCCGCCCGAACACCGGGGGCATGGGTACGCCAGTGCGCTGGTGGCGCAACTCAGTCAGCTGCGGCTCGATCAGGGCAAAAAAATGTGCTGCCTCTACGCCGACGCCCGCAATCCGGTGTCGAATTCCATCTATCGCAAGATCGGCTATGAATTCGTCGGGCGGTCAAGCCTTTATGTGCTGGACAAGGACGACTTGAATTCCCGGCAGGCCTGACCGTAGGTTTCGGCCAGCACGTTGAATGAAAAAACCATCTGTCTTTTCAAAATATCCACTGTTACCGGGTGCACGATATCGGTGCCGAAGGCGGTGACGGGCTTTTCCAGCGTGATCTTCTGCCGGATAATCTGCGTGCTTTTGGCAAGATCCCCTTCCGCCGCCTCGACAAGGCGACGACAGAAAAACACCGCGGCTTCATGGCCGGTCGCGTAATCGACGGAAAAATATATCGGCTCGAACTGCGGCGGCCGGATGCCGAGCGCGGCGGCAAAAGCGCTGGAACGCAGGCTCGCCCGCGCCAGGGCTTCAATCATCGAGCCCGGCCGGTTGCCGGGGGCGCCGTTTTTCAGGTGGAAAACGCCGTTTAAAAACAGCGACCAGCTTTCCCGAAGGGCGCTTTCGCGCAACTGGTCCGCCGCCATCTCGCTGAAGTTCAGCAAAACCGCCGGCGACGCCGCGCGACGCCGATCATCCAGCAGCGCGATAATCGCATCAAAGGCGGCGTTGCGCTGCTGGTCGAAATCCTGATCGCGATCTTCTGACATTTACGGGGCGGGCACGACAGGGGGCACGGGTGGCGCTGCCTGTTTTTTCATGCCCATGCCGCCGCCCAGCGCTCTGACATCCACGCCGTTGAGCGTCATGCTGCCGGCGGGGGTGAGATCGAAGTGGTAGGCGCGGGATGTTTTTCCATCCGCCCCCGTTTCAAGCTGCCCCATCATTTGCATGACCATGAGCCCGTTGATATAACCCGTCAGTTTCGGATCGGCGCCGGGTTTGGCAACTTGTTCTTGCAGCGTTTTTATCGCCTCTTCCAGCCCTTTGATAGAAACGGTGATTGTACCGGCAGCGCCCATCGCGGCGGCGGCATTCGCGTCGATTTTACCGGCGAGCGTGGCATCAAGATCCAGGCTGCGGATGAAAGAATTCTGAACGGTCACCGTCGTGCCGCTGGCCGCCAGCATTCCCGGCAGGGAAGACAATGCCGTTTGCACGGATTGCCGACCGGCCGGCGACTGCTGCAAAGTCTCCTGCAGCGCGGTATGGAACGCAGCCATTATCTGCTTGAGCGGCAGGTTGTCCGTGGTGATCTCCAGGCTCATGGCATGCGGCACCAGGCCCGCGACGTCAACCGGCACAAACGACATTTTCAGGTTATTGAAGCTGTTTTTAAGGCTGATGCGGGCCTTCTCCTGCCGGGCGCCCTGCAGGCTGCCCTGAAAAGAAGCCATGCCGAGGGTGAGGGACATCGGCTTGGCATCCGGCTGGGCGCTTTTTTGCACGATGGAAACTTCGCTGATATCGACGGTATTGCTCATGCCGTCAACCAGGCTTTGCATTTTCACCAGATCGCCGATGAAGATCGTTTTCAGTTCTTCCGCCGTGGGCATTTTTCCGCCCTGATAAGCCGCGTGAAGTTTTTTGCGGGTTGCTATTTCCTGACTCATATCGAGGCGGTCGTAGACGCTGCTCACGCGCAGTTTTTTTACCAAAGCCTGCACCGTATTTTCACCGCGCGTATTCAGCGCCATGTCGCTGATATCAAAAGTCCCCGGCCCGCTCCATGTGCCGTCGCCGTTGTCTTTCAGGTTCAGCATGCCGCGCACAGAGGCGATCGTGACGACGGCTTCCGGCGTGGCAGCGCCGATCAGCTTGAACAGGATGTTATCGTAGAAAGCATCGAATTTTGAAACCACGCCGCTTTCCGGCCACCAGGCGCCCGCAAAACCCTGCTCGCCGATGCCGATTTCAGCGACCGGAGCGCCCGTTTCGTCGTAAAGCGTCATCGTCGACGGAAGGGCGGCGCTGATCAGCCATTCGCCGGAACGCCCCGGCGCGGCGTTGAGAATAACCGTGCCGATGTCCAGTTTTCCCCCTTGCGTCTTTCCTTGCGGCCCGAAAGTCATGGACAGGGCGGGAAGCTTCACTTCATAAAAGGCGTCTTTCGGCGTGACCTGCAAAGCGCCGCCCATCGTCAAGCCGCGGCCGAGGCTTTTGGACACGTCGAGCCGCCATTGCAGGTTCTCTTCCACCTGGGTTTTAAGTTCCGCCGCGCCCGCATCGTTGATAACCGCGGCATCAGCAGGTTCCGCGACGGCCAGCAGGAAAATGAAAACAAAAAGCAGCAAAGTGAACGTCCGCATGGTGCAGGCCCCTCTTGTAACCTCTATAAAAGCACTCTAGAAATAACGCTATCTGATTATATATTGAGGTATATCATGAGAAAAGCGTTCTTTTTGTCGGGGTTATGCTTATGCACGGGCCTTTACGGCCATCTGGCCCAAGCCGCTTACGTCACCGGCGCGGACCTGGCCAAGAATTGCCGCAGCGACAACCCCGTGGAAATTTTTAGCTGCTTGAACTACGTCGCGGGCGTGATCGACTATCAGGTGATCATGCAGTCTCTCGGCACGGCTCCGACTGTGGACTTCTGCCTGCCGGAAGAACTGCCAATCGAACGCGCGGCAGCGTCCGTCATGGACTATCTGCAAGCCTCGCCGGAGCATGCTTCTTTCATCGCGGCGCCGGCGGTCGCCATGGCTCTGCACGCAGCTTATCCCTGCGGCCCGATACAAAAAAAGAAAAAGAAAAATGGCGGATAATCATTTTCAGCTCGTCACGACCTTCCAGCCCGCCGGAGATCAGCCTGCGGCGATCGCGCAGCTTGTGGAAAACCTGCAAAAACATGAAAAAAATCAGGTGCTGCTCGGCGTGACCGGGTCGGGAAAAACTTTCACCATCGCGGAAGTCATCGCAAAAACGCAGCGCCCGACGCTCATCTTAGCGCCGAACAAAACGCTGGCGGCGCAGCTTTACGGAGAGATGCTGGAATTTTTCCCGCATAACGCCGTTTCCTATTTTGTTTCCTACTACGATTATTATCAGCCGGAAGCCTATGTGCCGCGGACGGACCCCTTCATCGAAAAAG
>CAYGGT010000096.1:0-5828 GCA_964349475.1 uncultured Rhodospirillaceae bacterium | reverse complement strand
CCTTTCCACTGTAAACAAAGGAGCTTAGATATGTCTCACAAAAATAAGGGCAAAGTTTTTCCGATACTTTCACCGGAAAACACGGCGCTGATTCTCGGTGAAATTTTGCAGGAAATTTACGGGGGATCGCCTCCCACCATCAAGGCTATCGCCGCCCTGACATCCGCCGACCTGAAGACCATAAAAAACTGGTACGCAGGCCGAAACGTCCCGCATTTAAGCCATTTTCTTGAACTGTGTGTCAGTGATCCTGTCTTCCTTTGCGCCATTCTCAGACAGACCGGTTACGACATTCTGGCCGGTCAGCTGGAGCTGTCGCGGGCATCTGAGAAAGAGGTCAATAAGAGCATTTCCTTTGAAGTTTATAGTATCATTTTTGATCCTATAAACGGCGGCAAGGCGCTTGACTTGGTCCGCCAGCTGAATATCAGACAGGTCTGGTTTTACGGCGAACTGAAAAATGGCTGCGCCACCAGCATGAACGATCTCATATGTTTCTGGAATGTTGGGGAAGCCACGGCCAAACGTGACCTGTCGGAGCTAATCAGATTAGGACTGATCCGGCATGTGGGATCAAAGCGGAACGGCTATTATTCGCTATGGAATTCAATCTGACTCTGCCAGAATCTGGCGCACCGTATCGACGGTGACCAAAAGCGTCATCGGCTGCAACGGCGATTCCACAAAGCCGCGCGAGAGGTAAAATTGCTTCGCCGGTTCGGAAAGGGCATGGACCAGGATGGCGAAAATGCCGATATCAGACGCCACACTCACCACGCGGAGCATGGCATCGCGCAGCAAAGCCTGTCCCAACCCCTGATTATGGTAGCGTTCATCGACCGCCAACCGCCCCAGCAGTAGAACGGGTAATGGATCCGGCATATTGCGCCGCATCGCTTTGGGCGCCGCATCGCGGTAGATCGCTCCCGCCGACAGGCTGTAATAGCCGATGACTTTATTGCCATCGCACAGCACAAAGGTTCGTGAAACGCCCGCCGCATGGTTTCTGAGGGCGCGTTTTACCAGCCACTCGTCCAGCGACGATTCCCCGCAGGAAAATTCCCCCAGCACATGGTCAACCGTAATGGGTGTCGGCGACGCAAGATTAAGATCGGTTATTTTATGCGTCATTTTTCCCAAGGCGCTTTTGTTTTGAGCAGTCTGCGCAGCTTGTCGGTCGGCGGCAAGGGATTTTCGAGCAGATCCTGAAATTTGGCGAATGTTCCTTCATCGACGGTGAAAAACGCCTGATCGAGCAATACATCCTCCGCCTCGCGGCAGGCTGCCTCCAGCATGAAATCGGACCGGCTGCGGCCGAGCCTTTCGGCAGCCTGATCGATCAGATCGCGCTGCTTGACCTTCGCCCGGATATTGATTGAAATGGATTCTCCGGTTTGTGCATGTGACATGGTCAACGCCTCCTTTGTATATACTTTAAATATACATGATTGTATATTATTTGTCAATACATTTTGCCGGCTGAATTCAGGCATGGTGTTTTCCCCGGCACAGGGTTAAAAGCGGATCTGTTTAAGATCAATGACTTGAATCCGGCGGAACATGGAGATCTTTATTTTAATTCGACGCCATACACCGCCATTTTCCGATTCCGAGCCTCTCTTCAAAGTTTCCGAGGGGTCGAAAACGAGCCAGTCTTGGCTATAATTTCCGGTAAACCTCTGAACATCTCTCCCCGTTGCCGGAGCCGATACGGGGCCGGTTTCGCTCTCAAAGGGGGCATTCTCTCAGCAGGCTCTGAACATGATGGCAAAATGTACGGAGGTAAAAGTCCAGAGGTTTGCTGGATTTTTTGATTCGGCATTCTTTTTTCCGGTTACTTCCCGATTATCGCGTGTGCGAGTGAAAACAAAAATATTTCAGTGAAAAGAACGGCGATTTCCGGCTGCGTCCGCACGCGATAAAATTTTCGGTATGACTGATCGAGAAAACACATCGCCCGCCGCCGAAATCGCCCGCATTCTGGCTCTGGGCCTCCTGCGTCTGCGCCTCAAAAATAGCGCGGAACATTCTCATAAACCCGTGGACTTCAGAGCGAATGGAAGCATTCATGACCACAAGGAGAACGGTCATGAATAATGATGTATTGGCGAAAATAGCGGCCCTGCGCACCATGCCCATCGGCCAGCTGAAAAAGCTGTGGAAGGATCTGAACCAGACGGAAGCGCCGGCGTTCAATCGCGCCTGGCTGGTCAGCCGCCTCACCTACAGGCTTCAGGAACTGGCATGGGACGGCGACCGGGAGATTCTAGAGAAAAGACTGGCGGCGCAGGCCAAGAGCATTCTGAGCGATGACCTGAAACAAAAGCGCAAGATAAAGACCCATCGTCCGCCGGTCGGCACCCGCCTGCTGCGCGAATATAAGGGGGTCGAACACCGCGTCACGGTATTGGCCGACGGTTTCGCCTTCCAGGATCGCAAATATCGCAGCCTGTCGCGCATCGCCCGCATCATCACGGGGACAGCCTGGTCCGGCCCCGTATTCTTCGGCCTCTCGCAGTTTTCCGAGGGCGGAAAGAAGCGGAAAGCATGACCGAAGTCAAACGCCGCCTCCGCTGCGCGGTTTACACGCGCAAATCCACCGAGGAAGGGCTCGACATGGAATTCAACAGCCTCGACGCCCAGCGCGAGGCCGGAGAGGCCTATGTCCTGTCGCAACGGCACGAAGGCTGGACGATGGTGTCCGACTATTACGATGACGGCGGGTTTTCAGGCGGTTCGATGGAGCGCCCCGCGCTTAAAAGATTGATGAAGGACATTGAAGCCGGGCTCATCGACGTGGTCGTCGTTTACAAAGTGGATCGCCTGTCCCGTTCGCTGATGGATTTTGCCAAACTGGTCGAGACGTTCGACAAACATAACGTCAGCTTCGTTTCCGTCACCCAGCAATTCAACACCACCACGTCCATGGGGCGGCTGACGCTCAATATCCTTTTATCCTTCGCTCAATTCGAGCGCGAGGTTATCGGCGAGCGCATCCGCGATAAATTCGCCGCCTCCAAACGCAAGGGCATGTGGATGGGCGGCCCGCCGCCGCTCGGTTACGACGTTGTCGGACGGAAACTCATTGTCAACGAGACGGAGGCAAAGCAGGTTCGATATATTTTCGAGCGTTTCAAGACGCTGCTCGGCGATGGCTGCGATGCGCGCGTGGAACGCAATTCCGTTTTACCGGAGAAGGTTCCGGGCGATGGGTTGATCATCATATACGACGGCGACCCCGGCGATCCCGATCTGGTGCTCGGCGGTTTCGGCAGCGCCTATTACCAGCATGCCATCGAGGTCGTGGTTTATGTCGAGGAAGGAAATCCCACCCAGCGGGATCAGAAATTCGACGCCTTGCTTTTGCAGATCGGAGCGGTGCTGGAGGCCCATGCCGATCTCGACGGTCTGGTTGCCGGCCTGACCTACAGCCGACCGGAGATCAGCATCGAGCCTGTCATCGGCGGTCCGGCGATAAAAACGGGAACGATCATCCTCTTGGCGGACTACGAAGCCGAGACACCGCTATCGTGATTATTGCAGCGTACGCCACACCACGCCGACGCTGAACTGCTGCGGCGAAAATTACATTCGGCCTATGCGCAAATTTCTTACCAACGTTGGTTATGTTAACTATGCTGGGTTCCTTACCGAAAACAATCAATTTCTTCCTGAATACGAAAACATATTTAAGCAGAACAACTCGCTGCTTATCCTCATATTGTAATTAAGTTTTTTTTAACCCTGACATACTATAGTCATCATTGTGAAGGAAGCGCTCTCTGTGAGTCTTTCTGGATTAAAGGACCTGGCCCTGAATTCAACTAACAAAAGGAACCAATGACATGAAAAACCTAAAAACAAAAATAGCGGTTGCTGTGGGCGCGGCGGGATTGCTGTTTGCATCCGCTGGCGCGATGGCCGCAACGCAATCCGTAACGGCAAACATCGCCTTTGATGCCGCGATTTCGCTTGTCAAAAACTTTGATATCGATTTCGGCTATGTTACCGCCCTGCAAGCCAACACCTATTTAATTGATACGACAGGTGCTGTGTCAGTGACGGGCGGTGCCGGTACCGGTGTCTGGCTCGGCGGCACGACCGTGGTTGGCGATATTGACATTACGGGCTCTGCAACCCAGACCATTGATATTACGGCTAACAACTATACTGCTGCGAGCGGCGTAACGCCGTCTCTCGCGACCTGCGCCTATAACGGTGGCGGTGAGGTGGCTTGCAGCACCCTGTCGGCTCAGGCCGCGCCGACGGGTGCCGGAAAAAACCTTTTGGTTGGTGTTTCTGTGACGGCTGACGGCACACAGGCCGCAGGCTCTTCGGCGGCACCCACCTTTGATATTGTGGTTACTTATACGTAAGCGGACAGCCTTAGGCGTTCTCCTTGCAGAGTAAGAAAGTACCCCTTGTGAAAGCAAGGGGTACTTTTCTGTGTGCGGCATGATATTATCCCGCCATGAAGACCATCTCGCGCATCATTGTCTTATGGATTGCAATTGCGTCTCTATGCGTTACCGCAGGACATGGGGCTTTTGCAGCCTGTAATAATGCCGTTCCCACTGGTTCACAAACTACCCAACTGCGCTGGGGTACTCTTGGGGTACCCTCGAGCTCGGTCACTTATAAGGTCGATGGCACCGGCGGGGCCGATTCGGGAACGGGCACCAAAATCTATGGAACATCCGGGCGCGGCCAATATACCATAAGTTTGGCCTCGGGCACTGAAACGCCCTGCGCCAGTATTACAATTAACGTCATAAACGTTGTTCCCGGTAGTGCCAACCTGACGCTGACCAGCTTCACGGGAAATTATAACGGCACCAATCTGGTTGGCACACCCCCATGGACGGGGCTGGCAAAACCGGGTGCCGCCGGCATGACGCTTTATCTGGGGGCGACAGCAACATACAACAGCGCCATACCGGTGGGGGCCTTAACGCCGACCTTCGATATTGCGGTTCGCTATGATACGCGCCCGGACACCTTGTTAGGACAAACCGCCGCCGTTGCCTTCGATGCCCCCCTGACCATTGATACCGTCGTCAATATTGATTTTGCCGCGGTCAAGGCGCTGACCGCTGGAACATTTACGATTGATACGGCGAATACGGTAACGGTGGGTGGCGGGGGCGTAAGGCTCTTTGGTACGCCCGTGTCGGGAAGCCTGACTATTCATGGTTCCGCATCGCAAACGATCACAATCTCCACAGGCTCTTATGTGGCGGGCGGTATTGGCGGCGGTGTAACGCTTTCAAACGCGACGTGCTCTTATAATGGCGGGGCGGAAACGGCCTGTGACGCCGGACTCAGTACGCAAGCCGCGCCGACTCCCGCCGGAAAAATTTTAAAGCTGGGCGTAAAAGCCACCGTTGATGCCAACCAGACAGCGGGATCGGCGGCGACGCCTTCCTTTACTGTCACAGTCAATTACACCTGAACCACATCCATATTGTCGCCAAATGTCGATAAGAGTATCGTGACTTTGAAGGGAAAAAACACATGAAAAAACTATCTGGACTGCTTATAGTGCTTGCCATCCTTTTGCCTCCTGTCGTGGCAAACGCCGAACGCGCAAAAATTATGCTCCTGCCAACGCGCGTTGTGATGGAAAACAACGACCGCTACACCACCGTCATTATCAGGAATATCGGCGATGCCACGGGAGACATTACAGTCGGGCTCATCGACATGGAAATGCAGGAAAATGGCAAGGTGCTTGAGATGGGAGAGGGACAAAGCGACCCGTACTCGGCCATTCCCCATCTGCGCATCGCGCCGCGCAGCATGACCCTGAAACCAGAAGACACCCAACC
>CAYGGT010000095.1:0-5842 GCA_964349475.1 uncultured Rhodospirillaceae bacterium | reverse complement strand
TGTAGGAAGTCGCAGGCAAGCTAATCAATCCATAATCATGACAGTTTATGCCCGTGCATCTTGCAGAATCAAGGATCTGCCACGTCATCGATGATGGTTTGGATCCCCGCATTTCCATCTTTTTCTTGCAACGCAGGGGAAAAATTCCCCAGCCATATCAATTTTCAATAATCTGGTAACGCCCCGTTCTTTTAGCCCCGGTAAATCGGACCTTCCCCATTTCCTTGAGACCCACAATATCGCGTCTGGCCGTTTTGATTGTCACCTTAAAATGCTTCGTAATGTCATCGGCAGAGGCTCGATTCTTACGAGTCAGCAGAATCAAAAACCAGCGTTGTCGGCCGTTAAGTGATTTTATTGGGACATTTATAGGGACATTTTCACCGGTAAAATTATCAATGAAAGACATATCCCACCGCTCCGGCGCCATGGCCAGATTATGATGGGAGAGGAGCTGAAATGCGTCCAGGAGATCCTCCCCTCCGATCTGTTCCAGGATGAATTTCAGGATACTTGGCGACGATCTGGCCAAGAGCAGTAAGTGGCCGGAAGATGGCGCATTTCTGGCCTCATACCAGTTTTTTATGGCCCGTAAATTTGCATTGGTCAACTGGCCGATTCTCTTGACGGCGGAGGCACTTTCGCCAAAGTCCTGGCGCAAGGCCAATGCCACGATTTTCGCCAGTTCTTCGTCAGAAACAGCCTGCAGTTTGATTGGAAAAAGTCGGTCCTTTTTTGATTGAGACATTTGTTTTGCTCCCTGGTTAGGATTCCAAAGAGCGGTCGTACGGTTGCGGCGTGGCGGGGGTTGTCAAAATCAGGAAATGCGGGCGGATGGACGAGCAGAATAATTCAATGGGAGGCAAGGCTGGCGAACATCAACGCCGCCGTGCGGCGATGTATGTCCGTATGTCGACCGACCATCAGAAATATTCAACTGAGAACCAAGCCGACGCGATCCGCGAATATGCCGCCTACCGTCAGATGGACATCGTCAAAACCTACACTGATTTAGGTAAAAGCGGTCTCAAACTTGACGGGCGCGACGCCCTTCAAAATCTGATTGCCGACGTGCAGTCCGGTTCTGCGGATTATAGCGTCATTCTTGTTCTTGACGTGACCCGATGGGGCCGGTTTCAAGATGCGGATGAGAGCGCCTATTATGAATATCTCTGCCGCCGTGCCGGCATCAATGTCCAATATGTGGCCGAGCAGTTCGAGAATGATGGCAGCCCCGTATCGACCATCGTCAAGGGCGTTAAACGCGCCATGGCGGGCGAATACAGCCGTGAACTATCCAGCAAGGTTTTCGCGGGCCAATGCCGTCTGATCGAGCTTGGTTTCCGTCAGGGCGGCCCCGCTGGCTATGGATTGCGCCGTGTTCTGGTCGATGAACATCGCCAACCCAAAGGCCAGCTCAAGCGCGGCGAACATAAGTCATTGCAAACTGATCGCGTCGTTCTGGTCGCGGGGCCGGAGGAAGAAGTCGACATGGTGCGCTGGATCTATCGCGCCTTCACTGAGGATGGGCTGCAAGAAACGGAAATTACCAACCGCCTTAACCAGCAAGGTGTTTTAACGGATTTGGGGAGCGAATGGACACGCGGCGCGGTGCATGGCGTCCTCACCAACGAAAAATACATCGGCAACAATGTCTTCAACCGGAAATCCTTCAAACTGAAGAAACGGCGTGTGGTGAATACGCCGGAAATGTGGGTGCGCGCGGACGGCGTGTTTGAGGCAATTGTTGAGGCGCGCTATTTTTATACCGCTCAGGGCATCATCCGCGAACGCAGCCGGAAATTCAGCAACGACGAGATGCTGGCCAAGCTGCGGGCGTTGCATGAGAAGCAAGGCTGGCTCTCCGGCATTCTCATCGACGAAACCGGCGATATGCCCTCCAGCAGCACCTATGCCCATCGCTTCGGCGGGCTGACGCAGGCATATAAGCTGATCGGCTACGATCCTGGGCGCGATCAACGGTATATCGAGGATAATAAACACCTCCGCAAAATGTATCCGGAGGCCGTCGAGGGTGTCATCCGTAACATCCAGACGTTGGGCGGCAAAGTCCACCGCGAGGCCGTCAGCGATTTCCTGATCGTCAATAACGAGATTAAAGTTTCTCTTGTGATCTGCCGCTGCTCTCAAACGCAATCGGGCAGCAACCGCTGGAAAATTCAGTTCGACGCCAGTTCGATGCCGGATATCACCATCGCCGTGCGCATGGACACCGGTAACCGCCAAATCCTCGATTATTATCTTATCCCTGCGATCGACGTGGAAAACCCGCGGATCCGCCTGGCCGAAAACAACCACCTTTCGCTCGATGCCTACCGTTTTGATGATCTTGAGCCGTTTTTCTTGCTGGCCGAGCGGGCAGCGTTACTGGAGGCCGCATGACAAAGGGAAAAGGCAAACGGGCTTCCGAAATCAAGACAATTGAGATTGACCGTATCAACATTCTCAATCCACGCGTCCGCAATCACAAAATATTACTGGATATCGCCACGAACATGACACAGGTCGGCCTCAAGCGGCCCATCACTGTCACGCCATGCCGTTCTGGAGCAGATGATAAGGATTACGATCTCATTTGCGGTCAGGGCCGGATCGAGGCTTTCATGGCCTGCGGGCAAACGCAGATTCCAGCAATTGTCATCGATGCCAGCGAGGAACAGGCGTTGATCATGAGCCTTGTGGAAAATCTCGCGCGCCGCCAACACAGAGCGACTGATCTGTTGCAGGGTGTCGGCATCCTGCAGAAGCAGGGATACAGTACAGAGGCAATTTCGAACAAAACCGGTTTATCATCTGACTATGTGCAAGATGTTTTAAATCTGATGGATCGAGGTGAAGAGCGGTTGTTGTCCGCTGTCGAAGCCGGGCATATGCCGATAACGCTGGCCATCCGTATCGCAGAAAATCCCAAAAATGAACAGCGCGCCCTGCACGAGGCTTATGAGTCGAAACAGTTGCGCGGGAACCGGCTGCTTCTGGCCAAACGGCTGATCGATACCAGAAAGCGGCGTGGAAAAACCTTCGCTGACGGCCGCCGCCGTAAGCGGGATAAAAGTGAAAAGGCGATTTCCGCGCAAGACGTTCTCAACGTCTATCAGCGAGAAGTCGACAGAAAACGCCTTTTAACGCGCAAGGCGGATATGGTTTCCAACCGGCTTCTGTTCGTGACGGAAGCGCTGCGTCAATTGCTGCAGGATGAACATTTCAACACTCTTCTGCGTGCCGAAAGCCTGACGACACTGCCAAAACCGCTTGCGGGGTTGATGGTTGAGAAAGGAAACCCGCATGGCTAAAAAACCGCCTCCGAAACTCAAACTGCCTAAAGGAGAGATTAAGGCAGGCTTTGATAAAGCGACCATTGACCTTCAGATAGATCAGATCGTTACAATCAAAGTCATCAGTCCCGCCGCCCGTAAGAGCCGGAAATATTTGCAAATACTTGCCTCCATCCGTGAGGTCGGCATTATCGAATCGCCCGTGGTCAGCCGTGATCCACAGACCAGTAACAAATATATTTTGCTCGACGGCCATCTGCGCGTTGAGGCGTTGAAAGAACTGGGCGAAACGGAAGTCTCTTGTCTGGTGTCAACCGATGACGAGGCTTTCACCTACAACAAGCACATCAACCGGCTTTCCACAGTTCAGGAACACAAGATGATCCTGCGCGCGATTGAGCGAGGAGTGCCGGAGACCAAGCTGGCGGCAGCACTTAACATCGATGTCAGAAGCATTGTCTCGAGGCGCAACCTTTTAAATGGCGTTTGTCCTGAGGCGGCGGAATTGCTGAAAGACAAAATGGTGGCTATTTCCATGTTCCCGATACTCAAACGCATGAAACCATTCCGTCAGATCGAAGTGGTCACGCTGATGAACGATGCTGGCGTGTATTCCAAATCTTATGCCCGCGCTCTACTGGCTGCGACGCCAAGGGATCAATTGGTTGACCCTGAGAAACCCAAAAAGATTAATGGCCTGGACGAAGAGCAAATGGCGCGGATGGAAAGCGAAATGGAGAGCCTCCAGCGCGAATACCGCTTGATTGAGGGAAACTACGGTAAGGATGTTCTGAATTTGACCTTGGCGAAGGGGTATCTTGGTTCTTTGCTAGGAAATGCCCGCATTGTCCGTTATCTCGCTCAAAATCATGCCGAGATCCTGACCCAGTTCCAGAAAATCGCCGGCATGGCCTCTCTCAGCTAGGATTCAACGGTGTAATTGACTGAAGCGGAGCAGCTCGGCCTACGATCACAGATCATTGGCCTTGAGCGCCAGCACTGAGGGGACCGGGACCCTTTGACCGCCGGGACCGTGGGAGAAGCCGTCCGTTCATAAGCGGATATGGAGCAATCGCGGTGGCAGGGATGGCGGCGAACCCGTTCGGAGCCTGCCAGGCTGGCAGAAAATATTGCCAGCCGATCGGCCGTTTTTATGGGAGAATGGCCGAATGTGGGGCGCACCGGCGGATTGACGGCTTCAGGTCAAGTCTGCCGGTGCGCCCGCTAAGAATTGGCGCCTAAAGACTTGTTTGCGCGCTCTTTAGTGCAAGACTTGCAAATTTGAAGTTTTACGCCGAGCGCTTGCCGTCAATTGCTGTCATCCCGGACATCTCGATTCTTCCTCATGCGGCATTCTGGACGGCGATCTGAATCCGCCGCGCGTACCTCCGCCCGCCAGCCGTGGTGATGCGGTTTTCGATGGTGTACTGATTGGTGAGCGTGCCGCCCGAAAGATAGATGGTGGCGGCTACGCTGGTGAAGCTGACGCCGCCTTGGGAGAACACCGGCGTTGGGCTGTTCTCTTCATAGTTCACCGATACGCCATCATCGAGATGGATGGCCTGGTTTGCAATACTGTCCGCCATGTTGCTGGGCACGATCCAGACGCTAGATACGATGGTGTCGGTCAGGCGCGTGAGTTCCTTCCCGTAGTCGATGGTGTAGTCCAGCCGCTCGGCGGAGGCCTTGGCGAATTTCTTGATAACCGAGGTCATGGCGGCTCCTTATGCGGCGGTGTCCCCCTGGACTTTGATCACCACGGAATCGGCGTTGTAGGCGGCGGCGGCGGTATTCACGATCCGCTTCACCCAGATCGCCTTGTGCTGGCCCGCTGGGATGCCGCCGATGGAAAGCGCGTTCGTTTCGCCATTCGCCGTGGAGAACGTCACCCCGCCCGGCGCGGCGCTTTCATTGGCGATGGCCGGCTCGACGCCGTTAATGGCGGAGGCGCCGAGGCCGATTTCCGCAGAAGTGTCAGGACTCGGGGTGTTGGTTTGCACCCACAGTGTGGCCGATTGCAGCGTAAGCGAGGCGTGATTGTTCTTCACATAAAAGCAGCGGTATTCGGTATCACCAGCGGCTGATTCCGCCCCGCTGACATTATCGAACAGGTTGGCTACCGTGGCGTCGGCAATCAGCGTAGCGCTGATTGCTCCGCCAAGAGCGGCATTGGGGTCGGCATTTGCGGCGCCGCCACTCAGGTGGAATTTTATGTCGGATGACGCGATTGGCATGGGTCTCCCTTCAGTTAATGGGGTTTGGAATAATCACCGTCCGGTTATCGGGCGGCGCGATGCGCGTGCGGCTGTCCCTTGGCAGAATCAGGGTGCGGTTTTCACCAACGAACAGGGCGCGTGGCGCGGCGGCGATCTCAAGCAGCCGCATATCCTGCTCCACATAGAGGATGCGTTTTGGATCGCGCTTTGGCGGTTCGCCATTCACATCCCAGTAAAGACCAAGCAACCGCGCGATCCGGGCGATGATCCGCCAATCCAGTTCCAGCGATTGCCCGATGCATTGCCGTATCTCCCACACCGGCGCCATCT
>CAYGGT010000094.1:0-6160 GCA_964349475.1 uncultured Rhodospirillaceae bacterium | reverse complement strand
TGCTCGGCAAACGCGTCGACTACTCCGGCCGTTCCGTTATCGTGGTGGGACCTGAACTGAAGCTGCACCAATGCGGCTTGCCGAAGAAAATGGCGCTTGAGCTGTTCAAGCCCTTCATCTACAACAAGCTCTCGCTCTATGGCCTTGCTTCCACCGTGAAAGCGGCGAAGCGCATGGTCGAAAAAGAGCGTCCCGAAGTCTGGGATATTCTTGAAGAAGTGATCCGCGAGCATCCGGTGCTTCTTAACCGCGCCCCGACGCTGCACCGTCTTGGCATCCAAGCGTTTGAGCCTGTGTTGATTGAAGGCAAAGCCATCCAGCTGCATCCGCTTGTCTGCACGGCGTTTAACGCCGACTTCGACGGTGATCAGATGGCTGTCCACGTGCCGCTGTCGATTGAAGCGCAGATCGAGGCCCGCGTGTTGATGATGTCCACCAACAACATCCTGCGCCCTGCCGATGGCAAACCGATCATCGTGCCGTCGCAGGATATCGTGCTGGGTCTTTATTATCTTTCGATGGCATTTGACGGCTTGAAAGGGGAGGGGTCCGTTTTCGGCGATGTCGCTGAAATCGAGCTGGCGCTCTTCAACAAAGCCATCACGCTGCACACAAAAATCAAGGCGCGTTACAAAACCGTCGATGAAAATAATCAGCCGATCACCGTGCGTGTCGATACGACGCCGGGCCGGATGCTGATTTCGCAGATCCTGCCGCGTCATCCGAAAGTGTCTTTCGACGTGATCAACCGCATTTTGACCAAGAAAGACGTGTCCAACCTGATCGACGTCGTTTATCGTCATTGCGGCCAGAAAGAGACTGTGATTTTCTGCGACCGCATGATGACGCTTGGCTTTACGAACGCTTGCAAAGCCGGCCTTTCTTTCGGCAAGGACGATCTGATTATTCCCGAGGCGAAAGTGGCCCTGGTCGCCCAGGCCAACGCCCGCGTGAAGGAATTCGAGCAGCAGTATCAGGATGGCCTGATCACCAAAGGCGAGAAATATAACAAGGTCATCGATATCTGGTCAGCTTGCGCGGACCGCGTGTCCGACGAAATGATGAAAGTGATTTCGAAACCGGCCTCGCTTGGCTATATGAACTCGGTTTATATGATGGCGCATTCCGGCGCTCGCGGTTCGACCATGCAGATCCGCCAGTTGGCGGCAATGCGCGGCCTGATGGCGAAGCCATCGGGTGAAATCATCGAGACTCCGATCATCTCGAACTTCAAGGAAGGTCTCACGGTTCTCGAATACTTCAACTCCACCCATGGCGCCCGCAAGGGTCTGGCCGATACGGCTCTGAAAACCGCCAACTCCGGGTATCTGACACGCCGTCTTGTTGACGTCGCTCAGGATGCGATCATCACCGAAGACGATTGCGGCGTGGATACGGGCTTTACCGTCCGCCCCGTCATCGAAGGCGGCGACGTGATCGTGAGCTTGTCTGAACGCATTCTTGGCCGTACAGCGGCGAAAGACGTGAAAGATCCGCTTTCCGGCGTCTTGCTTGTCAAGGCTGCTACGATCATTGACGAAGTCACGTCTGAGCGGATTGAAACCGCCGGTATTGATTCCGTCGAAGTCCGTTCAGTGCTGACTTGCAAAGGCAAGAACAACGGCATTTGCAGCAAATGTTATGGGCGCGATCTGGCCCGCGGCACGGCCGTGAATATCGGCGAGGCCATCGGCGTGATGGCGGCGCAGTCGATCGGCGAGCCGGGCACCCAGCTCACCATGCGTACCTTCCACATCGGCGGAGCCGCCCAACGGGGTGCCGCGCAATCTTCCGCGGAAGCTGCTTTTGATGCGACTGTCGAAGTCCGCAACAAGAACGTTGTTGTGAACTCGGAAGGCGTCCAGATCATCATGGGCCGCAACACGGAAGTTGTGCTGCTCGACAAACAGGGACGTGAAAAAGCCAACCACCGGATGCCATACGGCGCGAAACTACTCGTCAGCGATGGCGATAAAATCAAGCGCGGTGGCAAGCTGGCCGAATGGGATCCCTACACCGTTCCCATCATTACCGAGAAAGACGGCGTTGTGTTCTACGGCGACCTGATCGAGGGCATGTCGGTGCGCGAGGAAATGGATGAAGCAACCGGTATTTCTTCCCGTGTCGTCACGGACTGGAGACAGCAACCGAAGGGCACGTCTCTAAAGCCGCGCATTATGCTGACGGATGACAAGGGCAAAGTTATCAAATTGCCCAACAATCTGGATGCGAACTATTATATGCCGGTCGGCGCTCTCTTGAACGTCGAAAACGGCGGCCCGGTCAAAGCTGGCGATATTATCGCGCGCATTCCGCGTGAAACATCGAAAACCCGCGATATTACGGGTGGCTTGCCGCGCGTTGCCGAGCTTTTCGAAGCGCGCCGCCCGAAAGACTTTGCGATTATCGCTGAGATCGACGGCCAGGTTGAATACGGCAAGGATTACAAATCCAAACGCCGCATCATCGTGAAGCCGACCGACGGCAAGGGCGAGCCCAAGGAATACCTTATTCCGAAAGGCAAGCACGTGGCCGTCAACGAAGGCGACTACGTCCGCAAGGGCGATCCGCTTCTCGATGGCAGCATGGTGCCGCACGATATTCTGGCGGTCATGGGGGTTGAGGCGCTTGCCGATTATCTCATTAACGAGATCCAGGACGTCTATCGTTTGCAGGGCGTAAAAATCAACGACAAGCACATCGAAGTGATTATTCGCCAGATGCTGCAGAAAGTTGAAATCATAGATGCCGGCGAAACGACTTTCGTCAACGGCGAGCAATCCGACCGTGAAGAGCTGATGGATATCAATACGAAGGCGATTGCGGCGGGCAAGCGCCCGGCGAAAGGCGCCCCGTTGCTGCAAGGGATTACCAAAGCATCCTTGCAGACTCGTTCCTTCATCTCGGCGGCATCATTCCAGGAAACCACGCGTGTCCTGACCGAAGCTGCCGTACAAGGCAAAGTCGACAGGCTGATCGGCTTGAAAGAAAACGTTATCGTGGGCCGCCTGATACCGGCGGGAACGGGCGCTTTCGTTCACAGGCTGAAACGCTTTGCGGCTGAACGCGATGCGGCGGCTCTGGCAGCGAACGCTGCCAAGGCGCCGGGTGCAGCTGACGGCAGCAACGTTGCCGCCATCGAACCGCCGAAAACGGAAGGCAGAACCCGGAAAGAAAAGGGCCGTGCGGGAGCTGCGGGTTGATTATTCCATAACGCTCAGAGGGTTATAATTTTCTGGTCCACAAAACAGGAAATGAATACTATAATTGATGGGCGCGGGGAATTGACCGAGCACGGGTTCTTTTTCCGGCCATGCACGAGGTAGGATATGCGTTATTCAACACTTGTATCGCTTGCCGCGTTGTCGGCTGTGGCGATGTTGACGGCAGCATCAATAACGCAGGCTGCGGAAAAAAATACGAACCTTGGTTTCCTGAAGCCGCAGGGCAAGTGGCAGGTTGGCACAGTCGCTGCACAGGCAGGAGAAGCTCCTTATTGCGCGATGATGGGGCAATTCAGCGAAGAAGCGGTCTTGGCGTTGTCCCGCAGTACGGATGGCAGAAATTCGATTGCAGTGGATTTTCACGGCGGCGTTTTTCAACCGGAGAAAGAATACGCGGTCACGCTGCGCGTGGATGATGAAAAGCCGCGCAGCTTTTCCGGACGCGCCAGCAGTAACAGTTCTGTTGTGGTGCAGAGCCCCCGGGATGAGGATCGGCTTTATAATTCCCTAAACCGTGGTGAAAAAATTAAGGTGGATGTGTCTGATATTACTGCTGTTTTTTCACTCCACAAATTTTCCAGTTCCTATGCATCGCTGCTTGATTGTGTGAACCGGCTTCAGCCTGTTGGGCCTAAAACTGCCGCTGTGCCTGTGATAGCAGTAGAAAAGACGCTCCTGACGTCGGAGGACAAAAGCGCCGAACGTCAGGCTCTTATCCAGCGCATGACGGTTCTTCAGAAAGATAATGCTGCCTTGCAGGCCCAGCTGGCTGACGCCACAAATCAGCAGGTGCAAAAATATGGCGAGCTGGCGCGCGTGTTATCCGGCCCCTGGTCGGATTATGAAGGAAAAATGAAAGCTGTAGAGACGGAGCGGGATGCGCTCAAGAAAACACTGAGCGATATTACGGCGGACAAAGAACGCATTACTGAGAGTTTCGAGGCTGTTCAGAAAGAACGCCATGCCCTTGAAACCCGGATCGCCTCAATGGACCAGCAGGAGCAGGATATGTCCATGCATCTTGCCGCGCAGGACAAGCAAGTCAAAGCGTTACAGGCAGCGCTGGCGGCGCTCAAGGCGACTTCTGCGGCAGACAAGCAGAAACGAGTCGATGTACAGGCAGAGCTTGATATTTTAAAACCGGCACATGCTTCTGTCGTGAGCCAGCTGCGAGAGCAGATCAGAGAGAAAACGACGCAGTATGATGAACTGAAAAAGGCATTTAAGGCGCAAAGCGACGTGCTGGCAGAGGTAAGCGGGCAGGCGGAACTTGCTGGCGAAGCGCTGAATAAGGCCATGCAATCCCATGTTCCCATGAATGTACAGGGCGCTATTGCCGTGAAAGATGCGCCTGTCGTGACGGCGCCGCTGAAATTCAAAATGCCGCCTTCTGCTGGCGGCGCCTCTACTGGCGCGCCTTATGAGCCAGACACAGTGCTTATTCAATAGTGCTGGCCTGTTTCAGGCGTCTGGCAAGAAAAACGAGCAAGATCAGCATCAGAAAAAATATTTTATCGCCATACTGCGCATAGATTGTCGGCGGCAAGGGGTGCGGTAGGATGGTATCGAGAACGCCTGTTTCGCCGAGTTTTTTTATCCCGATCATCCGGCCGAGCGGGTCGATGGTGGCGGAAATGCCGGTGTTGGCGGCGCGCACCAGCGGCAATCCTTCTTCAATTGCGCGGACGCGGGTGATGGCGAAGTGCTGGTGCGGGCCGGCGGTTTTGCCATACCAGGCGTCGTTGGTGACGTTCAGCAGCCAGTCGGGGCGGTCCGTGCGACTGGCGACGGCGCCTGGAAAAATGGCTTCATAGCAGATCAGGGGACTTGGCTTCGGCAGGTGATCAAGATGAAGCGTTAAAACGCCGGATCCGCGCGTAAAATCGCCGATAATCGAAATACCGGCGGCAAGGGGCGTCAGGTTCAGATACTGACGGAACGGAATATATTCCCCGAACGGCACCAGATGATGCTTGTCGTAGGTGCTGAGAATAGCTGCCTTTTTATCGAGCACGGTGACGCTGTTAAAAAATCGGTCGTTGATGTTGCGCAGGCTGCCAAGCAGCCCGATGCTGTCCGGCGGCAGCGCGCGGCTGATGGATTGGGCGACTTCAGGATATTGTTTCAGGTCATCCGTCACGGCTGTTTCTGGCCAGACGACGAAAGTGATCGGCTGGCTGAGCGATGTGGGTGAGGCGGTGAGAGAGAGTTGGTGCCGGAAGTTGCGCTCTGCCTGCTGCGGGTCCCATTTTCGGGTTTGCGGGATGTTCGGCTGGACGATGCGGACGGTGTTCTGGCCAAGCTGTTCCGTCGGGTGCAGGTAAAGCCGCGTCATGCCCATGCCAGCCACCACCAGAAATGAAGCCAGAAGGACCGTTGCGGATTTTTTCCCCAGCACAGGAATGATCGCCCACAGCAGCGTCAGCAGCGTCAGACCGTAAATGCCGATGACGGCGCTCGCTTGCATGACCGGCAGAAAATAATGCCAGCTATATCCCGCCAAGCTCCATGGGAATCCCGTGAAAGCATGGCCGCGGACCCATTCTATCAAGGCCCATCCGATGACAATCGTCAGCGCATGGGTGGTTTCATATGCCCGATACCGCCAGGCGAGCAGAGGGATCAGCGCATAGTATAATCCCACAACGGCAGGGCCTGCGATGGCCGAGAACGGCAACACCCACCAAAATTCATGGATGTCGACAAACAGCGCGACACTGACCCAGTAAAGCCCAAAAATAAAATATCCCGCGCCGAAAGCCCAGCCAGTCAGGAAAGCGTCGCGTTTTGTTTTGCTTTCCCGCGCCAGCCGGATAAACCCCGGTACGCAGATCAGCAGTGCATAAAAAGCGCCTATAGGCGGCATGGCGATGGTCATGAGCGCGCCCAGCCCGAAAGCGGCGGCGTATTTTTTGGGGCCGGTCAAAAAGATTTTC
>CAYGGT010000093.1:0-6294 GCA_964349475.1 uncultured Rhodospirillaceae bacterium | reverse complement strand
AGGAATTTGCCAGCTATGCAGTTGATGCACCCTGAGGCCCATTGATCAATGGGCCCGGGATCAATGTCCTGGCGACGGTGATGCTGCGGGTTTTGGCGCAGATTGAAAAACCGGAACCAGCGGCTTGACTGAATTGACCTTGACGCTGCTGGCCGCTTCGGCCGGAACCGTCAACGAAACGTTATACCCATCAACAACGGTAACATAAGTGACCGTGACGCCGCTTGCCACTGCCGGCGCCTGCTGGATCACGCCGGACGGTTGCTCTCCGGCAGAAGCCGCAGCAGCAGTTTCGGCCTGCTGTTCCTGTTTTTCGGCTTCTTTTAATGCCTCCATCTCCGCTTGACGGGCTTCCAGTTCTTCCTTCGTGATTTCATGCGCCGCAAGAATATTCGGTTGCCAACCGCCCGCCAGGTGCCATCCGTAAGTTTCAAGACGGTATGTTTTACCCGTCTTCATGCTGTCACAAATGTTCTCTACATCTTGCAGATCCTGCAAATGCAAGCGTGACTTTGCGATCATGAAGATGCCTTTATTCGTCGTCACAACGCAGTTATCACCTGCCGATTGCCAATCGCCGGTTTTATAGTCCCACCTCATGCCGGTATTGTCCTGTTTTCTCGTCACCTTTACTTCTTGTTCCTGCATGGTGCCGTAGGGATAGTACCCAGCCGCGCCCACCGCGCCCAGCATAGCCGCTCCTACGAAAAGCTTCTTGATCCCAGATTTAACTTTTTCCGCACCCGCATTAAACTTTGCCTTGATGCCAGGTTTCTTGCCATAGCTGGGTGCCATTGGAGACGCTCCTTCTTTAAAGATGAAAAACATTCTACAAAGATGCAAAAATTTAACATTCACAGAAGTGAATGTCCATACGCCAAAAAAATAAGGATATGTATAACCTACGAAGAGGAAACGCTCAGTCCACCGGCGCCCATCTGTTCGCCCCAGAAAGATTCAAGATCACGCAATACTTGATTCAGGCTGTCAAGCCGCGCATCGGACAATCCGGCCGCCCCCAGCCTGTCTTCGTGTCTCTTGTACAGCTTGACGATGGCATCGTTCAGCCTGCGGCCCTTATCCGATAGTTTGACCCGGATGGAACGCTTATCATGAATGGATCGTTCTTGCACGAGATAGCCGTTCTCCACCATTTTCTTGACGTTGTAGGAAACGTTGGAACCCAGATAATAACCGCGCACCGTCAATTCGCCCACCGTCAGCTCATCTGTGCCGATATTGTGCAGGATCATGCTTTGCACGTTGTTGATGTCGAGGATACTGGCGCGTTCCAATTCCACTTTCAGGACATCAAGAAACTGCCGGTGCAACCGCTCGATCAAATTGATAGAATCGTAATAAGGCATTGCCACTGTGCATCTCCCTTGAAGCTGACCCTATGTACAGTGTAGAGCACCTTTCCCTACAGAACAAGATCCTGACTGCCCAGACTCTGAAAACAGGATTCGATATCGGCATCCGACACTGCGCCGACTGTCGGGGGCAGCCATTTCGGCTGGCGATCCTTGTCAATTAAAGCGGCGCGCACGCCTTCATAAAAATCATGCCTGGCAAGACAAGCCTGACTGAGGCGATATTCCATAGCCATCACCTCCGCAAAATTCATTGTCGCCCCCAGCCTGATTTGTCGGAGGGCGATTTTCAGGCTGCTGGGCGACAAAGCGGCCATCATCTGCAAAGTATCCGTAGCCCAGGCGGAAGCATCTTTTTCAAGAGCATTCAGAATTTCTTCGACATGATGGTGCGCAAAGCATCTGTCCATTGTCTCACGATACGGCGCCAGCTCCGAAATACCCGGCGGTGTATCGGAATATTTTTTTAATAACATATCAATATCTTGTGGATCTTTTATAATCTCATCTCGCAACTGCGCCAGCTTCACTGCCGGCACAAAATGCGTCGCAAAACCGACGTACAGCGTATCAACAGTCTTGATGCGCTTGCAAGTCAGGGCCAGATAAGTGCCAGTCTGGCCAGGGCAGCGCGGCAGAAAATAGCCGCCGCCGACATCCGGGAAAAATCCGATGTTGGCTTCCGGCATGGCGAACAGCGCGTTCTCCGTCACGATCCGGTGGGAGCCGTGCGCGGAAACACCCTTGCCGCCACCCATCACGATGCCGTTGATCAGCGAAATGTAAGGTTTGGGGAAAGTAAATATACGATGGTTCATCGTATATTCCTCGCGAAAAAAGTCGCGCACGATACTGCCATCTCCTTTCGCCAGGGCCACAGCCTTGATATCGCCGCCAGCGCAAAAAGCGCGGTCGCCAGCGCCGGTAATGATCACCGCCTTGATTGCGGGGTCCTTCGCCCAGACAACCAGCATTTTGTCCATCTGGCGCACCATGTCAAACGTCAGCGCATTCATCGCCTGCGGACGGTTGAGGGTGATAACCCCCACCGATCCCTGCACGCTAAAAATAATTTCAGGCTCTGAGATTTTCATCATATTAGCTGGCCACCTCCTGGCGCAGCGCGTCGAGCGCCTCGCTGAAGCCATCCAAGAGAATGGCACCGCTATGAAGCATCATTGTTGGGGCAACTCCATATGACACATATATCACTCGGGCAGATGATAATGTTTCAAGTGTATTTTGCAATAGCCGCCCCTTAAACTCGCATGTAGCGTCGGAGCACTTTATAGTTTCCAATCTCAACTCAACTTCATTATCAACGGATAATTCGACACTGGACCGATAAGTCCTAGAGGGTAGCCGTAATATCAAAATGGGGGCGGCATCCTTTCTGTCAAACGAGACAATTGTCCCAAACAGAATATTTTTTCCCTCGCTACCCTTAGATGCAACTTGTGACATTAAGCATCGTTGAGGCCCTTCAATATCGGTGCAAACAAGACTCCAACTTCCGAAGTCCCGCGTTGAAACCACCACGCTCGCACCCGATGCAGAAGATGCTTGCATCAGACCTACAAAAGCGATGCTGAGGAAGAAAAATATTCTAGCGAAGAAAAATGTACTATGAGTCATGGCGCGATATCCTAATCTTTCTGACGACCCACAGCGGCCCCGCCAGAGTCCCAATGCGCCAGACGGGCCTGCAGCGCCTGTGTACGAAATGCGATCACCTTTGACAACGGCACCAGTCGAAACCCTCTGGCTTCAACAGTGGGGAGCCAGGCTTCCAGCCTGTCCAGCGTCACATCCTTGGGGTGACCGATGGCGATGGCCGAGCCTGTGCGGCGGGCGATGTCTTCCACTGCCTGCAAAGAAGATCCCACCATTTGCGCGTTTTCTTCGTGATCGAGAAAGACATCGCGCTGGGCAGCGGGCACATCGTATTCCCGCGCCACTGTTTCTGCGATGCTGTCGGCCGTCGTCCTTGAATCAAGATAGAATACGCCGCGCTTTTTAAGCTCGGCCATGACAACCTCAAGCCCTGCGCGATGGCGTGAAAACTTGCTGCCCATGTGATTATTCACCCCGACATAGCCCTCGAAGCTGTCAAGATTAGCCTTCAAATTTTTTTGCACTTGCTCTTGCGACATGCTGACCGACAAATGGTGAAGGCCCGGATCAGCCGTGGGACGATCCGCCTCCCACGGCATATGCAGGATCACTTCATGGCCTTTTTCGCGAGCGGCAGCCACCTGCTCCCGGATGTTGCGGGCATATGCCAGATAAGACATCGTCACCGGCGCTTTTAAATTCCTGACCGCCCGCGCCGATCTTTTCACATCAATACCGGCATCGTCGATAACAATGGCAATCATGGGCAAAACATCCGGCAACACCAGCATCATGCCCGAATGCGCCGCAGGATCCTGATGCCAATAAATGCCGGTTAAATCCGGAAGATATTTGTTATCAGCCTGTGCCGCCGGCACCCCCACAAGCGCGAACAAAACTGTCAGCCCCACGCCCCACGCAAATTGTTTCATTTTTGCAGTAACCCCCAGAATTATCATGACGTTTTTGCAGTAAAATAAAAAGCCACAAAATAAACCCATTGACACCAGAGAAGAACTAAACTAGAACAAAGGAAGAATGATTTTGAAAGGAGGCTGCCATGCTCACCAGAAAACAGCGCGATTTACTGATGTTTATCAACGATTACGTCCAGAACACCGGCCTGTCGCCGTCGTTTGAGGAAATGAAACTTGGCCTGGCCCTGAAATCAAAGTCCGGCATTCACCGTCTCATCAATGCGCTGGTCGAGAGAGGATTTCTGGAGCGCCTGCCGAACAAGGCGCGGGCGCTGGAAGTCAAAAAACTGCCGGAAAACGTCCCCTCTCCTTCCAACAGCAATCGCCTTCGCCTCGCTGTCAGCCATCCAAAACCACGGCGCGGCGACAATGAGCTTGTGCAAATCCCCCTTCACGGCAAAATCGCCGCCGGAACGCCGATCGAAGCCGTGCGCCATGAACAGGACACCGTCGCCATCCCCATGAGCATGCTCGGCACCCAGCCCTGCTATGCCCTGACAGTCGAAGGAGATTCGATGATGAAAGCCGGCATCATCGACGGCGACATCGTCATCATAGAAAAATGTGACCGTGCTACAGACGGCGACATCGTCGTGGCGCTGGTGGACGAAGAAGAAGTCACGCTGAAGCGCCTCCGCCGTGAAATCGGCTCTATCGTCCTCATGCCCGAAAACGACGCCTACCAGCCCCTCCGCCTCACCCCCGACCGCGTCAGGATCCAGGGGCGGCTGCGGAGCTTGTTTCGGTCGTATTAATGGATGTCACCCTATGGATGCCAAACAAGAACAATTGATGATTGGAAATTTTTTAACCGCTCATGAATTGCATCGCTTTATCTCTGATAACTTAAAAGAAAGCCTGGCCTCCATCGGTTTTTCTGCCCGGCTTATGACTGAATTGGTTGAAGCCTTACCAAACTTAGACGTGGAAGATTTTCAAAAAAAATTCCCGGCAGAGCTAACCAAGGTTTATGAGATAGAATTTTTTCAAAAAATTGTCCCTCATTATTTTGAACAGCATGTCATCCCAGAAATTCCAGCCAGCGGCAAAATCTTAGATGTTGGCTGTGGCACTGGAATTCTTATTCAAACACTTTTTAAAGCTGGAAAGTTTGATCAGCTCACAGGCATTGATATCAATGCGTATTCGGAATGGAAATCTTTTGAAAAAACTGGCATCACCTTTAAAGTAGTACTTGAAAAAAATTTCTCAAAGTTTCTTGACGAATATGGCCCTGATTCAATCGTGCTGACTTGGGCGCTCCACCATATGCAATACCCGGAGCAGGAGCGCTATTTGAAAAACATTGTTTCAAAAATGAAAAACGGCTCTCTGCTGATCGTTTTAGAGGACTCATACTCGCAAACTTTAACGCCAGAGCATGGGGAAGAAAGATGGAAAGCATTCATGGCGTTGGGTACAAAGGACAGAAAAATTGCAATGTCGGTTTATGATTGGATTGCAAATAGGGTTTTAGCGCAGAGAAAATATGTGCCGATACCATTTGCGTACCGAACCATGGAAGAATGGATAGAATTGTGCCGTAATATTGGCCTCAGCCTGAAAAGTAAAAAGTTTATTGGCTTTCCCGAGCAAAGAGATATTAACACCCCTCAAGGCTTAATGGTCTTTAGAAAATAATGAAGGTATCTTGCGGAGTTTCTTCCACCCCGCCGCCGCACCCTGTGACCGTGTCAGGATCCAAGGGCGGCTGCGGCGCTTGTTTCGGTCGTATTTAAGTCAGACACTATACGAAAATAACCATTGCCATAATTTTATCTGTGTGTTATGGTCATACCCTGATGTTGAACATAGAAGGAGATTGATCATGAAAAAAGCTTTTACTGCCAATGCGCACAGGACTATTGAGGAGTTAAGCGACGCCCTTCAGGAAGCTATCGCAAATAATCAGCTGGCGAAAACAAAAGCACTTTTGACAGATTTTTTGCCCAAAATGGCCATTGAACACGCACTGCTGACGGTGGGCGGCCAGATTGATGTTCCATTGGCAGAGTTCACGGACTCGGTACTCACCTCACTACTTGCTATTGCAGCAGAAAACAATGCGCCCGACACAGCACGACATTTGATCAAACTTGGGGCAGATGTCAATACCGACAGGCATAACTGCAAAAGATCGCTTCTGCAAGAGGTTCTGTATTATTCAGCAAACAAAGCCGCCACCGTTCTGATCGAGTCCGGCGCTGATCTCACCGTCCGAGATTCCCATTCAGGCGACACACCGTTACACTACGCGGTCAGGCATTGCGACGATATTAAAGTGATCGCGCTGATGCTGAAAAAAGGGGCGGATATTTTTGCAGCCAATG
>CAYGGT010000092.1:0-6366 GCA_964349475.1 uncultured Rhodospirillaceae bacterium | reverse complement strand
CCCCCAGCCCCGACATCTTGCCAAGCAACAGCCCGTAAGCCACGCTGCCGGAAAGATATCCGCCAAAAAAAGCGAGCATGGTATACGGCCAGAAGTGGGTTTGGGACAGAATAAAAGACATGGGGCGATTGTAGCAAAGTTTAAAAATATTTGTACATTTTATTGTCACCCCCGCTCGCACAAGGGTGGCACTGTCCGGATACAGTAAAAGTTACGGCGTGCTCTTCCCCGGCACGCGTATTTTCGGCCACCGGAATGGGTTCAGGTTGTGCCAGAACGCTTTCCTCCTGAACACCCGCGCCAGTGTTCCGGCCATCTTTTCCGTGATATTCACCGGCTCTATCTTTCGGGTTTCAAAAGGCGCGCGCGCGGCACAATCGTTGAAATGGAGTGTCAGGCCCTTCTTTTTCAAGTCTCTGTATTCAAATGTTTCGTAGACCATCACCGGTTTTCCTGCCGCCAGCGGCTCGGAAATGAGGGAGAGCGATTCCCCGCAGACAATCACGTGATCCGCTTCCTGCAGCAACCCGACATAGGGGTTGAAAGAATCCGATCCTGCTGCCCTTAACGAATTGAAGTCATACCCCGCCAACTTGATGCGCTGACCGAGCCCCTGTTCTTTTATCACGCCGGTCAAGGCTTCTGTGAGATGGTTATAATTTATTTCTGGCGTCCGGCGGCTGCCGCAAAGAAAAATCGCCGCTTCCGGATAGGCGGCGCATTTTGAAACCAGTTTTTCAGCAAAATCCTGCGCATTCTTGATTCTCACCATCATAACAGCGATCAGGGGAGATGGCAGGGCAGGGTAATGTTCACGAAACTTTTTTCCCTCGCTCTCCAGCAGTTCCGGCGTCAGGTGATGACAAACCAGATTAATGGACTCTCCCAGATAGCGCGAGGCCAGGAACTCGTTAATACTCGTAATGCACATCAGCGGCTTTTTTTTCCAGTGGGCATATTCATCCCACGCTCTGCTGAGCACGATATCCGGCGCCTTGTGGTCGGCGAAATATCTTTCCAGCGCCACCTTTTTCGATGTCTCTCCGGGATAGAGTTTGTCGAGATGCGCGCCCTCCAGATAATGAAACTCTCCCCCCAGTTTTTGCGCGAGCCGCTGCCCGATGCCCGTGAACCCATGCGAATCCCCCCGCGTGGGATCGTCGCTGCCGATATAGACCAGAACCATCGGGCCATTTTTTTCTGAGCTGTTTTGTTGTTTTTGCATGTTTATTTTACTTTCCTGCCTGAAATACAGCTTGAATATGCAATAAAATTTGCTTTATGTCAACTTTTTATTGACTTAATGCAATGTATGGGGTATATTTTACGTATTGCTTAATGCTGTTTTTCAAGGAGGAATAAAATGTCCCTTACAAAGAAATTCAACAAAGCCGTGATCGCAGGACTCGTAGCTCTCACCGTGCTGACAGCATGTAGTCCGCCGCATGATGTGCAAACAAGTGAACTGAACCAGACCTCGGCAGAGTTGTGTCTCGTGCTGACCGCGGCCCAGATTAGGGATAAAGATGCTAACTATATTATGACCCAGTATAGTACTTATGACTTCACAAATGGCCTTTTTTTGCTACAAAATGGAGCGAGATTATCCCCCGTCGTCGTTGCCTTCAAAGACCTGGCTGAAGGAGGACAGGCGCGCACGGTGGAGATGTTCAAGCAGCTTGGGCCCAATACCACCTGCCCTGCGCCAAAATTCGGGCCTTGAGGGGTTTGTCAGCTCCCCGGTTTCTCCCGCCAGATCGCGCCTTTGATTTTACCCAGCAGCATGTCATGGGCTTTTAATTCCGCTGCGGCGGGCGGGAAGTGGCGCGCGGGTCTTTTCTGGCGCCTGATCGCGGCGTTGAGGGCCTGCGACTGTCTGGCCGCGAGCGCGCCGCCAAGGCCAAGCCCGTGCTGCCGCCCGCCGATCAATTCCAGGTAAACTTCCGCCAGCAGCTCGGAATCGAGCAACGCGCCGTGGAATTTCCGCTCCGTGTTATCGATCTTGAAACGGCGGCACAGCGCGTCGAGGTTGGCGGGCTGGCCGGGAAATTTCTGCCGCGCCATCAGCAGCGTGTCGATGGCGCGGCTCATGGGCAGCGCCTTAAAGCCGCAAGACAGAAATTCCGCGTTCAGGAATTTCATGTCGAACGCGGCGTTGTGGATGACGAGCGTCGCGTCGCCGATGAAATCGAGCAGTTCCCCGACTTTTTCGCTGAACAGCGGATGGTCTTTCAGGAAGGCGGCCGTCAACCCGTGGATGCGCGCCGCTTCATGCGGCACGTCGCGCATCGGGTTGAGGTAGGTGTGAAAGATCTTCCCGGTCGGCAGGTGGTTGATCAGCTCCAGACAGCCGATCTCGACCAGCCGGTGGCCGTCAGCCGGGTCAAGCCCGGTGGTTTCGGTATCAAGCACAACTTCGCGCGACATGGCAGAGAAGTACTAAAACACTCCCCAAAAGTCAAACGGATCCCCCGGCACCCCCGCATCATCCCGGCGCAAGCCGGGATGATGCGAGCGCCAGACCCCGTTTTTCAACGGGGTGACAAAAATAGGAATGGGTACGATCACCTGACAACGCTCTAAATTTGTATATTCTGGTAGGGGCCTTCGATCTCGTGAACTCTGGCGCCTGGCAAGTCGAACTCGGCATCGTCCAGCGCCTTTTTCATGGCGTTTTCGTTGGACGAGGCATAAACGATGAAGGTTGTTTTGAAACCGTGGAGTTCAAGGCATCCCTTATAATAACCGGCTAATTTGCTCATGGTATCTTCTCCGTTGTTAGAGTGACGTTGCAGATAAGATATGCTATGCATATCTTATGCCAAAGGCATAAACCAAACAAAAACAATGGATTATCCGAATGTTCCCTATGGACTCGTCCAGCGCCAGCGTGCATCCTGTCGCATGATCAGCACCTATGCCCTGAAACGAGCCGCGCCCATGGATGAGAACGACCGTAAAAACGAACTGTTCCTGATCGACGGCTCAGGGTTTATTTTCCGGGCTTTTCACGCCCTGCCGCCGCTGACGCGGCCGGACGGAACGCCGGTCAACGCGGTGCTGGGTTTCACCAACATGCTGGTCAAGCTGATCACCGACATGCATGTGCCGAACATTGCCGTGATCTTCGACGCCAGGCGCAAGAACTTTCGCAACGATATTTACCCGGCCTATAAAGCCAACCGCAGCGAAACACCTCCGGAACTGATCCCGCAGTTTCCGCTGATCCGGCAGGCAACGGAGGCCTTTTCCATCCCCGCGATCGAGCTGGAGGGCTATGAGGCCGACGACCTGATTGCGACCTACGCCAGGCTCGCCCGGGGGGAAGGCTGGCACGTCACCATCGTGTCCTCCGACAAAGACCTGATGCAGCTGGTCAAGGACGGCGTGCGCATGTTCGACCCGATGAAATACAAATACATGGGCGCGGACGAAGTGCTGGAAAAATTCGGCGTCACCGCCGACAAGGTCGTCGATGTGCAGGCGCTGGCCGGCGACAGCGCCGACAACGTGCCGGGCGTGCCGGGCATCGGCGTTAAAACGGCGGCGCAACTGATCGGCGAATACGGCGATCTTGAAACGCTGCTCAGCCGCGCCTCTGAAATCAAGCAGCAAAAACGCCGCGAGGCGGTGATGGCCAACGCCGAACTGGCGCGCATTTCAAAACGGCTGGTGCTGCTGGATGAAAATGTCACGCCGCCGGTCGCGCTGGATGACCTCAAAATTAAAAAACCGGATACGGATAAACTTTTCTCCTTCCTGAAAGAGCAGGGCTTCAAAAGCCTGCTGGCACGGATGGAAAAGCAGTTTGCAAACGACCGCCCCCCTTCCCCGCATCTCCGCGTCGCCGGGGATGACAAAAAAGCAGAAGGGTATGAGCTGGTTCAAACGGAACAAAGTTTAAAAAAATGGATCGCCGCCGCCACTGCCGCCGGCATCGTCGCCATTGACACCGAAACCACCTCCCTCACGCCCGCGAAAGCGAAACTTGTCGGCATTTCAATGTCCACGGATGCTGGCAACGGCTGTTATATCCCGCTTCAGCACCGCGCGCCCGAGGGATACAGCGAAAGTTTCGATTTTTCAATGAAGGAAAAGGGGCCTGTTGCCGAACTGAAGCAACTGCCCGTGGCAACGGCTTTGGCTCTTTTGAAACCGCTGCTGGAAGACCCTTCCGTCCTGAAAATCGGCCACAACCTCAAGTACGACATGCAGCTGTTCATGCCCCACGGCATCAGCATCGCGCCTTTCGACGACACGATGCTGATCTCTTACGCGCTGGACGGAACCTCGCACAGCAACAGCATGGATGAGCTGGCGCTGAATTTTCTCAATCATACCACAATTAAATACACGGACGTCACCGGCAGCGGCAAGTCGCAGGTGACCTTTGATCTCGTGCCGCTCGACAAGGCTTTGCACTACGCGGCGGAAGACGCGGATATCACGCTCCGCCTGCACAAGCTGTTCAAGCCGCGCCTGGCGCAGGAAAAAATGGTCGCGGTCTATGAAACGCTGGAACGTTCGCTCATCCCCGTCATTGCGACGATGGAATTTACCGGCATCAAGGTCGATCTGGGTATTCTGAAGGGATTGAGCAACGATTTTGCCAAGCTGATCGCCGGGCTGGAAACAAAAATATGCGATTTCGCCGGGTGCACGTTTAACATCGGCTCCCCCAAGCAGCTGGGCGATGTGCTGTTTGGCTCCCTGGGGCTGCCTGGCGGCAAAAAAACGAAAACCGGCGCCTGGTCAACCAGCGCCGACGTGCTGGAGGAGCTGTCCGAACAGGGGCACGAGATTGTTGATCGAATTATTGAGTGGCGCGAGCTTTCCAAACTCAAAAGCACCTATGCCGACGCCCTGCCCGAAGCGATCAACCCCGGAACCGGGCGCCTGCACACTTCTTTTTCCATGGCGGGGACCAACACGGGGCGGCTTTCTTCCTCCGACCCCAACCTGCAAAATATCCCGATCCGCACCGAGCAGGGAAAGAAAATCCGCGCCGCTTTCGTGCCGGAAGCGGGTTATCAGCTGCTCTCCGTCGATTACTCACAAGTCGAGCTCCGCCTTGCCGCTGAACTCGGCGATATCAAGGCGCTGAAACAGGCGTTTCACGACGGCATCGACATTCACGCGGCAACGGCAAGCCAGGTGTTTGGCGTGCCGCTCGACCAGATGACACCCGACATCCGCCGTCAGGCCAAGGCGATCAACTTCGGCATTATCTACGGCATCAGCGGCTTCGGCCTCGCCCGGCAGCTCGGCATTCCGCAGGCGGAAGCCGCCCACTACATCAAGCAATACCTCGCCCGGTTTCCGGAGCTGAAAAAATTCATGGACGACGCGAAAGAATTCGCCCGCAAGCACGGCTACGTCAAAACTTTCTATGGCCGCAAATGCTTCATACGCGGGATCAACGATAAAAACGCCGGGATCCGCAACTTTGCCGAGCGCCAGGCCATCAACGCCCCCTTGCAAGGCACCGCCGCCGATATCATGAAGCGCGCCATGATCGCCCTCAGGCCGGCGCTGGCCGAAGCCGGGCTTGGCGCGCGGATGCTATTGCAGGTGCATGACGAACTGCTGTTCGAAGTTCCCCTCGCGGAGAAAGCCGAAACCGAAGCCCTCGTTAAAAAAATCATGGAGGCAGCGGGATCAGGGATCGGCGTGCCGCTGGCCGTCGAAGCCGGCTGGGGCAATAACTGGGCGGAAGCGCATTAACGCCGCCCGCCATAATAGCCATAAAAAAAAATCCCGCATTGTCCGTTGATCCGGTATTTGATCGGGCCTCATAAGCCTGTATAAATACAACTGCATTGCGCCAAAGGAGCTGCTTATGTCCGATTCTCATGCACCAAAACGCTTTCTTGTTTCCTGGGACCAGTTCCACCGCGATTCCAAAGCCCTCGCCTGGCGGCTGGTTGAAAAGGCCGAGACGTGGAAAGGCATCATCGCCGTCACGCGCGGCGGCCTTATTCCGGCTGGCATCATCGCGCGCGAGCTGGAAATCCAGATGATCGAAACCATCGGCATTTCCAGCTATGACGATCAAACGCAGCGGCAGGCGCGGATCATCAAGGGCATCGACGAAAAAGTCGTGCCGGACGGCGGCAGCGGCTGGCTGGTCATTGATGACCTGGTGGACAGCGGCAACACAGCAAAAACCCTCCGCCAGATGCTGCCCAGGGCCCATCTGGCGACCGTTTACGCCAAACCGGCGGGCGAACCGCTGGTGGACACTTATGTCACCTGGGTCAGTCAGGATACCTGGATCTATTTCCCCTGGGACGTGGACATCCAGCCGATGGAGCCGATTGCCTCCGTCCGCAAACGGGGTTAAGCTGTTGCCAACGAAAAATAAAA
>CAYGGT010000091.1:0-6411 GCA_964349475.1 uncultured Rhodospirillaceae bacterium | reverse complement strand
AGCGATTATAAAGGCGCAGCCGCATTGATCGACAAGCTGCCGAAGGCCGCAGAGAAAGGCTGCTTTTCTTATTGATCAAAGCAGTCCATCAGACCTCCCAAAGCATTTGGTTCATATTGCAGCGGGCTTTGATGAGGTGTTTAGCCACTAAACTCCAACGCTTCTGGATACCAATAGATAAGCTGGGCAATGACTTCCGCATCACCTTTTTGGACGGCGATCTGGGCTTCGATGGATGGATTGTTTGTCCCGCTTGGTATGAGCACACCGTTTACTGGAACGGCAAATGGCGGAATTTTATTGCGCCGAATACTGAAATCGATCCAATTAAAGAAATGACCGGAAAAGATCCCCGGCTTGCTGCTGGCCTGTCCATCATCGACCACACGGAGTACGAAGTTAACGGCGGGATAAACGTACTGATACAATCTTCATCGCCTTCTCTTCTTGAGAAGTCTTGTTAAAGCCTCCGGCCTGCTGGCACGGAACTCGCGGTCAAAATCTCTCTGGTCTCTATCTTTTTCAAGCCAGCGTAAAAATATCTCTTCATCAATCAGCACTTTTCTGCCGACGCGGACGAGGGCTTCATCCAAGCCGATACCGGGTACCCATCGCCCCTGCATCGCAACTTTCGGACTGGCATTGACTATCCATTGCCGGAGCTGTGGTTTTTCATCCTCCCTCAGAATATCTGATGCCAGAAGGTCACGGATGCGCAAATGCTTGCGTTTTGGCGGCTTGCTCATGTTTGCAACCACTGAGGAAATAAGGGCGGCTTCCTGTGCGAGTCCATCCAGGCATCGAATGCTGATAAGTCGATCAGCACGCGGTGCCGGTTCTTGTGCAGGCCGAGCCGGATGATGGCATTGAACTTAGCAAGACCGTTCTCCGGGGCTTCCTGGATAATGTGCCGGAGTACACTCTCGCTGCCGATCCATTCGTATTCAGGCATCTGGAGCATCATATCGACGGTTGCAACCCTCCGGCCACTCTCCAGAGCCTTTAGCAGGTACTCCATCAAGGGGTCTCTCAGCACCTTCTCTGGTGCAATTGATTGCACAAATTCTATCTGGTCGGTTTCGTCAGTCATCTCTTGCCTCTTTTCTTGCAATCAATTGCATTCCTACCTGGGACACAGGACACCCCTTAGGGGTATGTCCTTGTCTGTCTCCCATTGGCGTTACTCTGGTTTCCTGCTTGTCCATCACTTGTCCTTTTGTCCGGCAATCCAGACGAAATCCTTGTGGCTCACTATGATTTCCGCCTCTGTCAGCGTTTTAATGGCTCGCGTTATGGTCTTGTTAACGGTTTCCTTCTTGTCTGAAGAGGAAATACCACTCGCCTTCAACGCTTCGCGGAAATCACTCATGGAGACGGCGGTGACAATCATGCTCCCAACATAGCTACCCATCCATTCCGACACCACTTTGACAGTTTGCTTCTGAGACCCCGACTTACATAACATTAGACCTTGAACTAAATATGCTATTCGCCTGTCAGAGTCGCGTGCCATTACACGTTCGCCAAAAAGTTCGCTGAAAATTTTTGAATACAGTGTGCGAAATTTTTTATTGACATCCTTCTCCTCCGGTTCCTCAGATAAGTCTTGAATGTAACCGTATGCAGCATCTACCAGCTCGCGAGCCAGCCATGCATACTGCTGCGCTGGCTTAATAGGAGATTTTTTTCCATGCTTGGCCGTTCCTTTTTGGACGCGCTTCAAGTTGGCACTGATTTCTTCAAGATGTTCTTGATATTCTTGAAGAGCTTCTTCCTTTGTCATTTCCCAAACACCTTCTCATTCATGCGGGCGACGATGCCGTGCGTGTGCGCCTCGGTCAGGTGGGCGTAACGCTGTACCATCTGCAGGTCCTTATGACCCAGAACGGCAGCGATTTCCACAAGACTTGCGCCATTCATGGCCAAATAGCTGGCCGCACAATGGCGAAGGTCGTGAAAACGGAAGTCCTCGATCCCCGCCTTCTCGCGCGCGCTCTCCCATGCGGTATCAACGTTCATAGGTTGATAGATGATCTGCTTCGAGTTTTTGTCCTTCGGCTTGAGCGTCTTCTTACTCGGGAAGACGTATTCACAATGGAGGTTCCGGACTTTTGCGTGCTCTTTCATCAGGGCGTAGGCGTATCCCTGCAATGGAAGCGAACGCCTCTCATCATTTTTGGTTTCATGCAGCGTGATGGACCTGCGCTCGAAGTCTATATCCTGCCACCTCAGTCCAAGGATTTCGTTTTTCCGTGCGCCTGTGCTTAAGGCTAGCACCACAACCTTGTATAAATACGAGTTTTTGCTTGCTTGGCACTCCTTCAGCAGCCGCTCCCGTTCACCATCTGTGAGTACTCTGGCCCGACCACGCGACTCCTTATACTTCGGAACATCGGTCACGGGGTTTGTCTCGACCCATCCCCATCCTTTTTTAGCGACGGTGAAGACATGCCCCAATGATTGAACATAGCGGTTGGCTGTGGTCGGCCCGATCTTGCGCCCGAACTGGTTTTCAAGCCCAACAAGCTGGCTCCGCGCCTCGGTAATAAGGGCCGTCGTAATATCAAATAAGCAATACTCCCCCAGTTCCTCTTTCCACCACTTCAGATAATGCTCACGGTTAACAGTATCGTCCAGGTGCGCCAGAACATCTGCGTGGTAGCGTTCAATTGCATCCGCCAACGTATGCTTCTTGGCCTCAGTCGTCTTAAAATACCGCCCCTCGCGTATTGCGGCTTCCGTGTGCTGCACCCACTTCTTGGCATCCGTCAGGCGTTCAAAGGTGGCCGTTTGCGCCGGGTACCCTTTCAGCCTTACTTTTACGCGATAGCTTGTTTTGCCGTCGTCTGTTGTTCTCTTCTCGATGGTAGCCATGTGCTCTCCCTTGAGGGTTTATGAGTCGCAGTAACTAGCCACAAAGAGCAAATGATTTCAATACTGATGGCTGAATTATTATTTTCACCTGATAGTTCAATAAGTTATTTCTACAAGATTGATAGATGGGGCACTCATGGGACACTCTGATGTAAACGCAAGCTTTGAGGTAGTCGAAATTATCCGATGTTCAGAGGCTTTTTCAAAGGGAGGGTGTTGTTGTGATTTACTGTTATCTTGTGAGATTTTTTGTCAGCTAGTGTCCCACCAGTGTCCCATGAAAGAAAAAAGGACTTAGTGTAAAACACTAAGTCCTTGATTTAATTGGTTGCGGGGACAGGATTTGAACCTGTGACCTTCAGGTTATGAGCCTGACGAGCTACCGGGCTGCTCCACCCCGCGTCAATGTTGTGACCTGTTATAACCACTTCGCCAAAGCGCGTCAAGTTTTTGTTTTTTCGGCCTTATTTCAGGCTGTTGCAGCACATTTTTCCGTTTTCGTTTGCGATCCGTTGCCATCGTCTTGGCGGGAATATTCGCCCTCTTTAGTGCACGGATAGTACACGGGGAGTCCACAAGATAGGGTGTTTTCGCAGAATTTCTAGCGGCTCATTTTGTTTTCTAAGCAATACTATAACGCATTGATATTGCTTGCTTTTAAGGCTTTTTGAAGCGTTTATGGAGGAAGAACAACGAACACATGACGAGCCATGACCAAGCTGACCAAAAGTACAGTCGAACGCGCCGAGACAAGGGAAAAACCTTATTTCCTTTTCGACGACAATCTCCCCGGCTTCTGCGCCCGCATCGCCCCCAGCGGCAAGCGGCATTATTACCTACAGTACATGAAAAACAAAAAAGTGAAGCGGCTCATGCTGGGGATGCACGGCATCCTGACGGCGGAGGCCGCGCGCGACAAGGCCAATGCGATGCTGGTGAACATCAAAGGCGGCGCTGATCCGGTCGAGGAGAAAATCCAGAAAAATCTTGAGCCGACCGTCGCCGAGCTGGCAGCGCGATACATGAAAGAGCACGTCGCTGCACACTGCAAACAATCCACTGCCGCCGGATACCGCCGCTATCTCGATAAACAAATCCTGCCTGCCCTAGGCGGCATGAAGGCATCGGACGTTACCCGCAAAGACATCTCGGCCTTCCATCAATCCCTGAGCAAGACGCCCTACGAGGCCAACCGCTGTCTGGAGATCATCTCAAAAATGTTCAATCTCGCCGAGCTCTGGGGATTTCGCTCCGACGGCAGCAACCCGCGCAGGCACATTAAGAAATTTCAGGAAACCCAGCGCGAACGATATTTGACCAAGGAAGAATCCGGGCGGTTGGGCGCGGTGCTGACGGAAATCAAAAACAACCCCAAGAAAAATCCGGTAGTGGCGTACTGTATCGAAACTCTGCTGTATACCGGATGCCGCCTCGGGGAAATCCAGAAACTTAAGTGGGAATATGTCGACCGCGACAATTCCTGCCTGCGCCTGCCGGATTCAAAAACGGGAGCGCGCATCGTATACATCGGCCAGAACGTCATAGATCTCTTGAAAGAGGTCGAAACACACCCCGACCGTCCGCTGAATAATCCCTACGTATTCTGGGGCGCGGTTGAAGGGACGTACGTCAAAGACCCACAAAAACCGTGGCGCGACTACCGCAAAAAAGCCGGGCTCGGTGAAATGCGCATCCACGATCTGCGCCACAGTTTCGCCTCCCACGCCGTCAGTCAGGGCATGAGCCTTGCCATGATCGGCAAGCTGCTCGGTCACACGCAGGTGCAGACCACCGCGCGCTACGCCCATCTTATGGCCGACCCGGTGCGGGAGGCTGCGGGGAAGGTGGCGCAGGGGATTGCGGCGGGGATGCAGTAATTTTAATCCACTCTGCTTGGACCTTTGGTCACTCTGTATGTATCATATCTTTGTTGTAGGGTGGCACAGGTTATTCCGGCTCCTTCGTCCCAAACTGAAACGCCGACACGGTTGCTCCCATCACGCGGTCGGAGAAAATCTTTCTGCCGGCATCTTTTCCGGCGGCTCCCGCCGCGGCCATCAGCGGCAGCAGATGTTCCTCGCGCGGGTGCGCCATGCGTCCCGCAGGGGCAAGCGACCAGTCGCACAATTTCCTGTTGCGCGTTTCCTCGTCATCGGCGCAGACCGCTTCCGTGAGCCATGCGTCGAACTGGTCTGATACAGTATTAGCCCGCTCGCCAAAGGCTTGCATGTTGTGATAACTCATGCCGCTACCGATAATCAAAACACCCTCATCGCGTAGTTCGCTGATAGCCTGTCCCGCTGCGATATGCAGGGCGGGATCAAGCCCTGTCTTTAACGAAAGCTGAACGATGGGGATGTTCGCCTCCGGATAAACCAGCTTTAAAGGGATAAACACGCCGTGGTCAAATCCGCGCCGTGCGTCGGTGCGTGAGGGAATGCCCGCCTTCTTCAAACACGCCTGTATCCGGTTCGCCAGTTCCGGTGAGCCGGGCGCGGGATAGGTGATCTGATAGGTATGCTTCGGAAACCCATAGTAATCATACAGCAGCGGAGGGTTGGGGTGCGTCTGCACCGTGAACTCTTTTTCTTCCCAGTGCGCGGAAACAACGATGATCGCCTTCGGGGGCTTGCCGATGGAATTACCCAGTTGCCCGAGCCACGCCGCCATTTTATGCCAGGTGTCAGGCGGGTCCCAGTCCATGAAAAAGCACGGCCCGCCGCCATGTGGAATATAGAATACCGGCTGACGGAATCCTGTTTTCACAGCAACGCCTCAACATCGGCCATCATAGATTCGGGAGTCGTCATGGGCGCGTAGCGGCCTACGACATGACCGTCTCGCCCCACTAAAAACTTGGTAAAGTTCCATTTGATAGGCTCTGTGCCCAACAAGCCCGGTTTTGTACTCTTGAGAAACCGATACAGCGGATGAGCAGTATTTCCATTGACATCGATCTTTGCAAACATAGGAAAACTGACGCCGTAGTTCACTGTGCAGAATTCCGCAATTTTTTCCTCGCCTTCCGGCTCCTGCCCGCCGAACTGATTGCAGGGAAAGCCAAGCACCACCAACCCGCGATCCTTATATGTTTTATAGAGTTTTTCCAGTTGCTCGTATTGCGGCGTCAGGCCGCACTTGCTGGCGGTATTGACAATGATCAAGACACGGCCTTTGTAGTCGGACAACAGCACGTCCTTGTTGCCGATGCTGCGGACGGAGAAATCAAAAATAGTATCAGTTGCGGTTTTGGTCATTGCTGTCTCTGCCTTTTCTATTGCTCGATACTCAGCGCCAGCGCCTTATAGAGGGCGATCATGTATTGGGAGATTTTGGCTTCCGAGGCGACGAGGTTGCTGTTGATCTCGTAAAGCTGTTGTTCGGATTGCAGGACTTCCGTGAAGTCTGAAACGCCGCTCTGGTAACGCAGGCGTGATTTTTCGACGGTCTTTCCGGCGCTGTCTGCTGCCTCCTGTAGAGCGAGGCGTGTCTGGTTTTCCCGGTTGATGTTGGAGAGCGAGGTTTCCACTTCGCCCA
>CAYGGT010000090.1:0-6414 GCA_964349475.1 uncultured Rhodospirillaceae bacterium | reverse complement strand
TGCATGATCGCCTGTTCGACCAGCATTTCGGCGCGCTGTTTCGCCTGCTCGCGGCCCATGGCGGTGACGAAGGTGGATTTTTTACCGTCCTGGTTGGCAGGCTTGCCCATGACGGCGGGGTCGCCTTCGGCGTCGAGCAAATCATCCGTCACCTGGAAAGCAAGGCCCAGGTCATGCGCGTAGTTGCGGAGCGCCTGCCGGTGCGCCGGGTTGGCCTTGCCTAAAATCGCGCCGGCTTCGCAGCAAAAAGCAATCAGCTTGCCGGTTTTCAGGCGCTGCAGGCGGCTGATGGTGCCGACGTCGAATTCCTGTTTTTCGCCGATCATGTCGAGCATCTGCCCGCCGACCATGCCGTGCATGCCCGAGGCAGCGGCAAGATTGGAGACAAGCTCGATCCGCACGCGCGGATCTTCGTGCGTTTCCGCGTCGGCAAGAATCTCGAAAGCCAGCGTCTGCAAAGCGTCGCCGGCCAGGATAGCCGTCGCCTCGTCATAGGCTTTGTGCAGGGACGGCTTGCCCCGGCGCGTATCGGCATTGTCCATCGCGGGCAGATCGTCGTGCACCAGGGAATAACTGTGGATAAGTTCCACCGCCGCCGCCACGCGCCGCGCCCGCCCGGCGTCAACGCCAAAGATCCGCGCCCCTTCCATGACCATGAAGGGCCGCAACCTTTTGCCGCCATTGAGCACAGCGTAGCGCATGCCGTCGAACAACGGCGCCTCCGCCAGTTCCGACCCCGGCAGCAAGTTGGCGATTGTCCGGTTCACATTCTCCTTGCATGTTTCCATGGCTTGCTGGAGCTTCGGGGATGCTTCGCGAAGGGAGGGAGCCATGTGAAACTCTTTCTGCCAGTCAGAAGATAACGTTTAACCTTTATAGCGCAAAGACCGGGGAAAAGTCAGCTATTTCAGTGGTTTGATTATGTGAAAATTTAGTTGACGTATTATTTAAAAAAGGTTACTCTTCCTTTTTTAAATAATGGGGTCGCTGATGGGATGGTTCAAACTTAACGGCTTGGAAGCTCTGTCCGCGGAGGATCAGACCTGGGCCAAACGGGTTAAAAGATCCTCCCGGTCTGAGACGCTGCTGGAATGCGCCCGAAAAAACCAGCCGGCGCGGATCAAGTTTCTTTGGAAAAATTTTCACTTTTCACCATCACACCTAATTGGAGCGGCGGAAGGTGCGATTGACAGCCAGAGCCCGGAGGCCTTGCTGGCTGTGGTCGAACACGACGGTTTTGATTTTTTTCATAGGTCCTCCGGTAACAAAGAAACTGCGCTTCGGTTATTTGAAAAAACCAAATCCAGCTTGCCTTGTTTTAAAATTTTGTGGTTTAAAAACAGCCTTATTTCTTCGTCGCAAATAGCGAACATCCTTTCCGCTGAAGACACATCTCCTGAGGTTTTAAATTTTTTTCTGGATAAAACGCTTTACGAAGGTTTCAACGCGCTCATCAGTCAGGCTGCGAAAGATTCCGCAGAAAAATTGAGATTTATCCTGGCCTGGGCAAATCGGTTCCCCGAATCTCAGCCCCATCTCAGTCACGTCCTGGCTCTGGTTGCCCAGTCGGGAGACGTGGAAAAAGCCCTGCTGCTGCTGAACAAAGCAGCCGACCCCAACCACGACTGCGCGCGCAGTCTTTTCCGGGCTGTTGAATACCACAAAAAAGAAATGTTCGACTTGCTCCTGCCGCTGGTGAAGCTGGATCTTCATGGCGAAGACGTGATCGCGAAGCTGAAACAGCGCAACAGCACATCCCCTTTGCTTCCCTGTCTGGAAGAAGCGGTGTCACAGGCGGCCAAACAAAAACTTTTAAAGCAAGAAGAAAACCATGTGTTGATCGACCGGGACACAATTGCCGAAGTGCAAAAACTGCCCGCCGGCATGACGCTGACCACGCTGTTCAACTTCAAATCCGGGCAGCAGACTGTCATCGTTGAAAAAACCGGAGAGAAAGCCTCGCTGGCGGTATCCGTCAGGGAATTTCACGATATCGGCAACGACGGCCTGATCGAATCCATGCGCCTGAAACTGATCGAGCTGGGCGGCACGGCGGAAAGCGACACCCGCCTGCAAAAACCCCGCATCATCCTTAAATAGCCGGTGGCGCGATGAACCCCGCCGCAAGACCGGCGCTTCTTTTGATATCTTGCACCAGAGCTTCGGCTTTGCGCAGCGTTTCGGGATGCACGTGGGGAAGAACGGCATCGCTTAAATCCTGCAGGGTTTTGTAATCCAGATATTTCACGTCCGCATCGTCAAGGCCGCTGACGGTCACGTTCACGATGCTTGCGTCGGGCGCAAGCGGGGCGCTGGCATAATTAAAAATCTCCGCCAGCGAGTCTTTGCTGATACGTTCCGCAGCGATCTCCGCCAGGATAGACTGCAGATGCGCCAGCGTGTCCTGATCGTACTTCTGGGCCGTTGGTGTTGTTTGAAAGTGCAGAAACACGGCTGCCATATCTGTTTTTTCGTTTGCTGCAAAAACGCAACGCGGGATGGCGATGCCGGTTTCCGCCTGAAGCTTTTCCGAGAAACGGGCGGCGAAGGCGATCGCATCTCCTTCCATCACCCGCCAAAACACAAATATATGAGACCCGGACAAAACGTCATTGCCGTTGAACTCGGTCCTGCAGGCCTGCCACAAATGGCGCAGTTCATGCGCCAGAGTATTCAGCAACCGGTTGTCCGGGATGTCCGGGTTGAGGTAGATCTCCCGGCCGGGGATATTCAGCCGCCCGCGCGTGTCCGGACCCAGCTTACGATTAAACAAAATGGTGAAGCCGTTCTCCGCCGCCATATCCAGCAACGCCCGGCCTTCGGGAATCGCCGCAAAAATTTCCTGCAAAAGGTCGAGGCGCTGCTGGTCGTCCGGCGCGTTCTCGTTGAACTGTTGCTGTGGTCGTGGCATCTCACGCTCCTGGTATGGGGAAGTCAGTAAGAAGACCATCATATAATCATATTTATATTATGTCAATAAAAATCCTTAAAACCCGTTGTTTTTTTGCCGCTTTCTGTTAAAAAAGAGCGGCGTTTTCTAAAAACAGAGGAACATCATGCACGCTTACCGCACCCATACCTGCAACGAACTCCGCGCCGCGCATCAGGGGCAGACCGTCAGAATTTCCGGCTGGATCCACCGCAAGCGCGATCACGGCGGGCTGATGTTTTTTGACTTGCGCGACCATTACGGGCTGACGCAATGCGTGATCAATGCCGACAGCCCGGTGCTGCAGGCGTTTGAAAAGCTGCGCCTCGAAAACGTGATTGCAGTGACGGGCGAGCTTGTGCTGCGGACGCCGGAAACGACCAACAGGCATCTGCCCACCGGCGAGATCGAAATTAAAGTCAAAGCCTTCGACCTGCTGTCCGCGCCGGTGACCGAGATGCTGCCGCTGCAAGTCAATACCGACGAGCCGTATGGCGAAGACGTGCGGCTGCGCTATCGCTTCCTTGACCTGCGCCGCGACGTTCTTCACCGCAACATCGTGCTGCGGTCGGACTTTGTTTCGTCGCTCCGCCGCCGCATGACCGACCAGGGGTTTCGCGAATTCCAGACGCCGATCCTGACAGCCTCCAGCCCCGAAGGCGCGCGCGATTTTCTGGTGCCGTCGCGGCTTCACCCCGGAAAATTTTACGCGCTGCCGCAGGCGCCGCAGCAGTTCAAGCAACTGTTGATGATGTCGGGCTTTGACCGTTACTTTCAGATCGCGCCGTGCTTTCGCGATGAAGACGCGCGCGCCGACCGCACCGCGGGGGAGTTTTACCAGCTTGACGTCGAAATGTCGTTTGTGACGCAGGATGATGTTTTTGCGACGATGGAGCCTGTGATCCACGGCGTGTTTGAGGAATTCTCGCGTTTCACCGGCACGCCGTTCAAAATGTCGTCGCCGCCCTTTATGCGCATTCCCTATGACGAATCCGTGCTGAAATACGGCACTGACAAGCCCGACCTGCGCAACCCGCTGGTGATCGCCGACGTCACGTCCATCTTTGACCGCCCCGACGTCGAATTCCGCGCTTTCAAGGAAACCCTGGCCAGGGGCGGCGTGGTCCGCGCCATCCGCGCGCCGAAAGTGGCCGACCGGCCGCGCAGCTTTTTCGACAAGCTGAACGACTGGGCGCGGGGCGAGGGCGCGCCGGGGCTCGGCTATGTCGTGTTCGAAGGCGCGGAAGGAAAAGGCCCGATTGCGAAATTCATCCCCGGTGCGGCGCAGGACGACCTGAAAAAGCTGACAGGCGCTGAATCCGGCGACGCCGTGTTCTTTGTCTGCGACATGGCTGAAAAGGCAGCGCCGTTCGCCGGCAAGGCCCGCACGAAAATCGCGGAGGACATGGATATCGTCGAGAAAGGCACTTTCAAATTTTGCTGGATCGTCGATTTCCCGATGTATGAAATCAACGAGAAGACTGGCAAGATCGACTTTTCCCACAATCCTTTCTCCATGCCCGCCGGCGGGCTGGAAGCGTTGAACACGCAAGACCCTCTCAAAATCAAGGCTTACCAGTATGACTGCGTTTTGAACGGCATCGAACTGGCGTCCGGCGGCATCCGCAACCATGTGCCGGATATCATGGAACGCGCTTTTGAAATTGCGGGATACCCGAAAGGGTCCGTCGAAACAAAATTTGGCGGCATGTACAACGCTTTCAAATTCGGCGCCCCGCCGCACGGCGGCTGCGCCTTCGGGATCGACCGCATGGTCATGTTCCTCGCCGACCAGAAAAACGTGCGCGAGGTCATCGCCTTTCCGATGAACCAGCAGGCGGAAGATTTGCTGATGAACGCGCCGGCGTCAGTTGAGCAAAACCTGCTGCGCGACGTTCACATCAAGCTCGACCTTCCCAAGGCGCAGGTCAAGGCGGCGGGTTGATTTGAAAAAACTGACGCCGCAATTTCTGAAAGCCGTCGGCGACTACATGCTGGTGGAAACGCCCCTGGCAGCGGCGGACGTCTGCCTGGTGTTTGGCAATAAGGCGCATCCGGATCACCTGGCGGAGCAAGCGGCGGATTTGTACCATCAGGGGTATTTCAGCCTTGTTGTTGTTTCCGGCGCGCCTGTCACCGATGACGGGCGGGGCGAGGCTGCGCGCATGCGCGATGTGCTGGTGGCGCGGGGCGTGCCTGAAACGTGCATTCTTGTCGAAGACCAGGCGCAGAACAGCGGCGAGAACGTCGTGTTTTCGATGGCGCTGCTGGATGGCAAACTGGGGCTGAAAAACATCGGCTCCGTTCTCGCCATCGGTCATATCCATGCATCGCGGCGCTTTCTGATGACGCTGGAGCGCCACTGGCCGGAGGTCGCAAAGATGTTCACGACCGGAAATTGCTACGGCGTGCCGAAAGATCAATGGCACACGCATCCCGACTTCAGGGGCGCCGTGCTGCAGGAATACCAGAAGACCCGCAAATACAGAACGAGCGGCCTGATCCGGGAAATTGATCTGGAGAAAATACGAAAATCAATTCTCGCGCGCGCCAAGCCGCCAGCGCCATGAACGAAAGCTATATGAGCGAAAATTATATCGACACCTACTACGCCCGCAATCTTTCCGAAAACATGGCCTACCCGACGCTCGACGGCACGGTGGAAACGAATGTTTGCGTCATCGGCGGCGGCCTGGCCGGGATTAACACGGCGCTGGGGCTGGTGGAGCGCGGGAAAAATATTGTCCTGCTTGAAGCGCATCGCATCGGCTGGGGCGCTTCAGGACGCAATGCCGGCTTCGTCGCCAAAGGCTATGCAGCGGGCGAGGCGAGCCTGGCCAAAACGCTGGGGCTTCAAAAGGCGCAGCACCTCGTCAGCCTTACCAAGCAGGCGCGGCAACTGATTAAAAAACGCATTGCCGAATTCAATATCGACTGCGGCCCGGTGATCGACGGCGTTCTGACTGTTGCCTGGCGCGACAAGAAGGAAGCCCTGCAAAAATATATCGGTCAGGCCAACGACGATTTCGGCCTCGGCTTCGAATTCTGGCCGCGCGCGCGTGTTTACGAACACTGCAGGACGGATAAATACTTTGACGGCGTTTTTGCGCCGCATGACTTCCAGTTCAACCCCTTGCGCTACCTGCGCGGCCTCGCCAGGGCCGTCACGGACAAAAACGGCAGGATTTTTGAAAACAGCGCGGCGCTGAAAATCGAGCGTGAGGGCGCTGCATGGGTTGTCCACACCGCCGAAGGAAAAGTAAAGGCGCAGCATGTGGTCTTGAGCTGCGCGGTTTATATGAAAGGACTGGACCGCCGGCTGGAAAACGCATCGTTCCCGGTGCAAACATATCTGATGGCGACAGCGCCCATCGATGCAAATATTCTCAAAGAATCCATCAACACGCCGCACGCCATTTACGATACGCGGTTTTGCAGCGACTACTACCGCGTGCTGCCCGACAACCGCCTGCTCTGGGGCGGGC
>CAYGGT010000089.1:0-6529 GCA_964349475.1 uncultured Rhodospirillaceae bacterium | reverse complement strand
GGCCGCCAGGCGTTATGTGTCCGGGCTTCGGTAAAAAGCTGCTGCATCGCCGGGTCTGTTAATAGCTGTCCTGTCATGATATATTCCTTTCCAAGATGCTGAAGCATACACATTTATACAGAACGATTGTAGGGGCGATTTCGGCATCGGCCCTGTTCCTATCCTTTATTGCCCAGGCGGCCGATCTTCCGGCGGATAAAAGCACAGCGGTCATCTTTGCTTACCAGCGCGTCGGCGAAGATTTTGTGCCGCAGGCTAATATTTCCGTGGAGCAGTTCAAAGAACACATCGCAGAACTTACAAAAGACGGCTATGCCGTCTTGCCCGTGCCGAAGATCATCGATGTTCTGAAAAATGGCGAAGCTCTGCCGCCCAAGACCGTCGGCATTACTTTTGACGGGGCCTATCAGACGACCCTCAGTACCGCCCTGCCGATACTGGAAGAAGCCGGCCTGCCCGTCACCGTTTTTTTCGCCCCGGACATGGCCGAAGGGGGCAATCCCACGCATATGAATTGGGATCAGATTAAAAGGTTACGGAAAAATAAACTGATCAGCTTCGGTATTCTGCCCGCCGCCTATATACACATGACTTCCCAGACAAAAGATCAGAATTTTGCCAGTATTAACAGGTCGTTATCAAGATATATTGATGTGTTAGGTGAAAATCCGCCGTTCTTCTCCTATCCTTACGGAGAGTTTAACGCCGCTCTTAAAAAACAACTGGCCGGTTACCCCTTCAAAGCGGCTTTCGGGCAGCAATCCGGCGTTGTTTATGCGGGCTCGGACTTTATGGCGCTGCCGCGCTTTACCATGACGAATGACTATGGTGATCTTGACCGCTTTCGCCTGACAGCCAATGCCTTGCCTCTGCCGGTCAGTGACATTGTGCCAGAGGATACCCCCCTCGCCCAGAACCCGCCGATTATCGGCTTTACGGTCACGCCCGATATCGAGAACCTTGCCAGGCTGTCCTGCTTTGCCTCCAGCCTCGGAAAACTGCCGCTGATGCGAATCGGCGGCACCCGCGTTGAAATCCGACCCGCCCAGCCCTTCACCGACCGCCGCACCCGCATTAACTGCACTTTGCCGGACGGGCATAGATGGCGCTGGTTCGGGATGCTGCTGATTGCGCCGGTGCTGGAGGAGGAAGCCGTGCTGGACGCTCCGGAAAATCTGATAACCCCCGATAGTCAGCCAGAAAATCAGTAGTACTTGCCAAACGAAATTCATAAGCTATCCTGCCTTGTAAAGGAGATATTCACCATGTCCCAAGCCCAACCCAAAGAGGCCGCGATGACCTTCACGCTCCCGCCGCTGCCCTACGACAAGTCGGCGCTGGAGCCGCATATCTCTGCCAAAACGTTCGAATTCCACCACGGCAAGCACCACAAGGCGTATGTGGACAAGGCCAATGATCTGGTCAAAGGAACGCCGCTGGAAGGCATGCCGCTGGAAAAAGCGGTGGTTGAATCCCGCAAGCAGGGCGTCGGCCCGCTGTTCAACAATATCGGTCAGATTTATAATCACAATCTGTTCTGGCTCAGCATGGCGCCGAACGGCGGCGGCATGCCGCCGGCACCCCTGCTCGACAAAATCACGGCGGCGTTCGGCAGCTTTGACTCTTTCAAAGAGCAATTCGTCAACGCCGGCATCGGCCAGTTCGGCAGCGGCTGGGTATGGCTCGTCTCCAGCAACGGCAAACTCGAAATCGTCAAGACCGCCAACGCCGAAACGCCGCTCACCGACGGCAAAACACCGCTGCTTGTCTGTGATGTTTGGGAGCATGCCTATTACCTCGACTACCAAAACCGGCGCGCCGACTTCCTGAAGGTATTCGTCGAGAAGCTCGTTAACTGGAACTTTGCGTTGCAGAACCACACATAATCAGCCTTTCGGCTGTGGTCCAGTCCAGCTGGTCCGGTGAATCGATCGTGGCGCAGAGTTCATCCAGAATCCTGTCCTGAATGTCGCTGCGCGCCCTGGCTTCGGCGTAAGGGATCTCCGGGTGGAAAATGACCATGGAATAACGCGGAATAAACTTTTCCGGCCAGCGTTTTTCGAGAGCAAAGCCGACTTGTTTTTTCAACGCGAATTTGGGTGTCGCCACGCTGTCGCGCATTTCGAGAAAATTCTCGACCGCCATGTCGGCGATGGCGTCGGTGTTCTGCTTGCGCAAACGGCCAAAGGCGCTAAAAACCGCTTCCCAATCGGGATTGGATGATGTGATAAGGCTGTCGAGAACGGCGCAATCCTCAAACCCGCTGTTCATCCCCTGCGCGAAGAAAGGCACAATCGCGTGGGCGGCATCGCCCATCAGCACCGCCCTGCCCCCGCTATGCCAGGGAGAGCATTTGATCGTCGCGAGCGCGGATGTGGGATTGCCAAAAAAATCCGCCGCCAGCGACGGCATCATCGCCGCCGCATCCGGGAAATCCCGCCTGAAAAAATCGAGCACATCGCTTTCCGTTTTCAAGGCGGAAAAACCTTCATAAGGATAAAAAAGCGTCATGGTGAAACTGCCATCCGTATTCGGCAACGCGATCATCATATGACTTTTGCGCGGCCAGATATGCAGCGCATTTTTTTCCATCCGGAAGCCGCCGGCGGCATCCGGCGGGATCTCCAGTTCCTTGTAACCGTACTCCAGGAAACTCTGCGAGTAGTTGAAATTTTTTATTTTTTCCGCCATCCCCTTACGGACCGCGGACCAGGCGCCGTCCGCGGCGATCACGACATCCGCCTTGATTTTTTGGTTGTTCTCAAAAACCAGCGTCGAAGCATCGCTCTCGTAAGCCGTGCAGCAACTGTCAAAAACAAGGTGGACATTGTCGCACGCATCCGCCGCTTCCAGCAGAACCTTGTTTAAAAGGCCGCGCGAAGCGGCGTAGATCACCTCATTATCTTTTTGCCCGTAGGGGAGAAAAGATGTTTTGCCTTCGACATCATGAATCATCCGCCCCTTCATGGGAATAGCGATTTTAAGGACATCGGCCTTCAAGCCCACCTCTTCCAAAGCCCGCAACCCCCGCGCCGTCACGGCAAGGTTGATTGACCGCCCCGTCGGAATATCAGTGCGCCGCATATCCGGCCTGCGTTCATGCATCTCGACGGCAAAGCCCTTGCGTGCCAGATAAACCGCCATCAGCGGGCCCACCAGCCCGCCGCCGATAATATGAATTTTTTGCGTCATGCGGCGGCCTCTGCAAAAATCTGTGCAAAACGATAAACATCCGTATACGTATTATACAGCGGCACCGGCGCGACGCGAATGCAATCCGGCTCACGCCAATCGCACACGACCCCCGCCGCCGTCAACGCGTCATATACCTTGCGTCCGTCCTGCGTCATACGAATGGAAAGCTGGCAACCGCGTTCTTCCACGGCGCGCGGCGTGATGATATTAAAACGGCCGCCGAGCAAAAATTCCAGATACCCGGTCAGCTGAATGCTTTTTGCACGCAGCCTTTCCATCTTCGCTTCATAGAAAATATCCAGCGAAGCCTTGACCGCTGCCATCGAAAAAATAGACGGGTTAGAAACCTGCCAGCCTTCCGCGCCGGCCATGGCCTTGAAATCGGGACCCATTTTAAAACGGCTTGCCTTATCATGACCCCACCAGCCGCTGAAGCGCGGCAGCGTCGCGTCATGGGCAAAACGCTCGTGCACAAAGCACCCCGCCACGCTGCCCGGGCCCGCATTCAGGTATTTGTAACTGCACCAACAGGCAAAATCTACGTTCCAGTCATGGAGTTTGAGCAACACATTGCCGACGGCATGTGCAAGGTCGAAACCGACGATACAGCCTTTTTTGTGCCCGGCGTCGGCAATTTTTTGCATATCGAAGAATCTCCCGGTGTAATAATTGACGCCGCCGATCAGGACCAGCGCGACGCCATCCCCTTCCCGGTCGATCATTGCTTCGACGTCATCCGTCTCAATCAGCGACGTCGCCGGATCCAACCCATGAAACAAGATTTGTGATTTAACTGCATACTGGTCGGAAGGAAAAGCGCCGCGCTCAATAATAATTTTATGCCGTGCGGACGTCGGGCGATAAAAAGACACCATCATCAGATGCAGGTTGACGGTCAGATTGTTCATCGCCACCACTTCAACCGGTTTGGCGCCGACGACGTGCGCCATCTGCATCGTCAAAAACTCGTGATAATCTTTCCACGGGTTTTTGCCGCGAAAATGCCCTTCAACGCCAAGGGTTTTCCAGTCGTCCAGTTCCTGTTTAAGCGCAGCCTCAACCGTGACAGGCTGTAACCCCAAAGAATTGCCGCAGAAATAAATGCAATCCTCCCCGGTTTTCGTTTTCGGGATGTGAAATTTTTTCCGATAACCAGACAGCGGGTCGGCGGCATCCATTTTTTCCGCAGATTCATACTTCATCGGCTCACCCGATAGAGCACCGGCCTGCTCGGCGCCGCATCGCCGTCAAAAGCGGCGACCTGCAGGTTTAGCAGATAGCGCCCATCCGCGACCTTGTCCGGCACATACACAAGTTCAGTAATGGTTTTTTTTAAGGGATTTTTCGCCCAAAAGACACGGTGGTTCACCAGCTTTACATCATCCATTCTATCCACTGACGCAAAATCCACCAGCAAATGCCGCACGCCCAGCTTTGCAATATATCGCATCGCCTCTGCGGAAAAATACGGCGACGGAATTTTGTTATAATTGCGCGTTGTTTTATTTTTTTCATTCGGAAGAGTGCGGATCACAAGCCCGTCCAGAAACCCGACATTTTTGTCCAGCTTATTCAGCATCCCGCGCGTAATCAACGCATCCTCTTCCGGCTCGACCGTCAGTAAGATCGCCGGGATCAGACTTTCTTTCGCAACGGCATGCACAAAAATTCGTTTCTTGGTGATATGCCCGACACATTCGGTATGGGTGCCGTTGAGATGCGGGCTGAACCTGTACGTTTCGCAATTGCAGCTTCCGCCGCATCTGACGTCGCCAATGAAACGCCCCGCTGTATAGGTTTCCTTCGTGGCCGGCGCGCCGCCGAAGGCTGACAATTGCTTTTGACCAAAAGAAACCGGAATGGAAATATCCATGGGACTTTTTAAATCCACCTTATATTCCTTGGCAGCAATCGTCACGGACATCCGCATCAGCGATACCCCAGCCATTCTTTCGCCGTGCCGGAGAGCAGGCGCTCTTTCTGCACATCCGTCAGCGTCGGATGATGTTCGATCAATCGCCCTGGATAAGTTTTTGCTGTGCCGAAAGGATCCATCTCCCCCAGCGGATAAGGGTAATCCGAGCCCATCGCCACCCGCTCCGCCCCCATCAGGCCGACAAGCATCGCCAGCACCCATTGGCAATGCACCAGGGAATCGACATAAACGCCGCATTGCCGCACCGTCTTGAGTGGACTGAGTTTCGAGGCTTCTTTGAACAAGTCCGGGCGACACCAGCCCCCATGACCCAGCCGTCCCAGCAGTGCCGGAAAAGACCCGCCGCCATGCGCATACATGACGCGTAGCTTCGGCAAGCGTTCATGCACGCCGCCGCTGCGCATCGAATCAAAAGCCAAGGCCGTTTCCATGCCCATGCCGATCAGCCACGGGCGCCAGTTGCGGTCAGGGTTCATGCGTTTTTTCAGACGCTCTTCTGTAGGCGCCATGAACCCGCCCCAGGGATGAATGAAAACAGCCATGTCCATCTCCGCCGCCGCCGCGAACACGGGGAACAGGTTCGGGTCATCCAGTTCCATGCCATCAATATTGGAATTGATTTCAACGCCGCGCATGCCAAGTTGTTTCATGCGCTCCAGCTCACGGATGGCGGCGTCAGGATGACGCATCGGCAGCGCGCCAAGCGCGGTAAATCGTGCGGGATTCCGCGCGACGGTCGCAGCGTTGTCATCGTTCAGGATTTTGCAAATCTCCGCCGCATCTGCCGCGTTATCCACGTAATCGGGAATCATCATTGGCGTCGGGGAAAGCACCTGAAACGTCACCCCATGCGCATCGCAGTCCTTCAGCCGCGCCGCGCCGTCATAGGCGTTTTCTTCAACGCTGCGCTGCACCTCGCCCTTGCTATTCACCAGCTCGGCACAGCAGGGCTTTGTTGCATGGGCACGGACACGGATGAAATCGGCATACTGTGAAAAGCGTCCAAGAGCCGCATACAGCTCCGGCGACGTCACTGTATGCGTATGCACATCCCATTTTTCTCTCATTTCCTGTTCTCCGGCAACGGCATGACATGACCGCATTTTTTGCAGGTGCGGGCGTTTTCATCTGCCCAGAAGCGGTCAAACAACGGCGGCAAATCCTTGACGATGCTTTTGAGCGGCAGGAATTCTTCGTGCAGTTTGGTGTGGCATTGATCGCAATACCAGAGAAACCCGTCGCGTTCTCCGGGCTGGCGCTTTCTTTCGATGACAAGGCCAGCCGTGTTCGCGAACCGCTGCGGCGAATGATGGACGTGGGCAGGCAGCAGAAAAACCTCTCCCTCTCCAATCGATATATCTTTCGGGTTGCCGTTTTCCATGACGCGCAGCACCATGT
>CAYGGT010000088.1:0-6593 GCA_964349475.1 uncultured Rhodospirillaceae bacterium | reverse complement strand
AAAAGTTTCTGGGGCTGCCGGAAAAGAAAGTCGATGTTGAATCTGTTGCCAGTTTCCGCGCCAGCCTCGTCGCCGCGACGGATGAAAATAAAAAGGCGGCGCGCGCGCACGCGGAGAAAAAATTCGGCGGAATCGTGGACTCTCTTTATCTCCTGAGCACCTGCATCCGTCAGGCGACGGAAGACTAAATTCAAAAAAACTGAAAATAATTCGAAGCTTTCATGCGCGTAGCAGGAAGGGCCGCGAATAAGCGTTGTCTGCGTCGCAGGAAGCGGCGGGCGGCAAAGAACCATGTATCTATCCCTCAACAACAAAGGAAACCAACATGACAAACGATACGCCTATTTTTGACCTGCACCGCGATTTCGTGGAGTTCAAGGAATCCAACGACCAGCGCCTGAAGGAAATCGAGCGCAAAGGCTCGGCCGATCCGCTGACGGAAATGAAGGTCAAGCGCCTGGGCGAGCGTTTCGACCATCTGGAGACGGTCCTGAACCGCGCTCCGAAAGGCGAGGCCAAGGCGGACGATGCCGAGGCGGCGAAGATTTTCGCCATCGAGCGCAAAAACCATTTTCATGGCGAGCTGGATGTCAACGCGTATCGCCAGTACAAGGCGGCGCTGCGGAACTATCTGCGCAAGAACAACGCCGGCAACAGCATGGACGAGGTCAAGGCGCTGAGCGTCGGCTCCGACCCGGATGGCGGATTTGCCGTGCATCCGGACATGAGCGGCCGCATTGCGTCGTTGATCCTCGAGACGTCGCCGATGCGCCAGGTGGCGAACGTCGTCACCATCGGCACGGACGCGCTGGAAGGCGTCAACGATCTGAACGATGCGACTTCCGGCTGGGTCGGCGAAACCGAAGCCCGCACGGAAACGACCGCGCCGAAGATCGGCGAATGGCGCATTCCGGTGTTCGAGCAGTATGCCGAGCCGCGCGCGACGCAGAAGCTTCTTGATGATGCGATGTTTAATGTGGAGGAGTATCTGGCGAACAAAATCGCCGATCGTCTTTCCCGCATGGAGAACACGGCTTTCATCAACGGTAACGGCAGCAAAAGGCCGCGTGGCATTTTAACGTATGCCGCCGGCATCCCGTCATCTTCTAACTTCTCGGTCATCGAGCAGCTGCCGACGGGGGCTGCGGGCGCTTTCGCCGGGAGCAATCCGGGCGACGCGCTGGTCAACCTCGTTTACAGTCTGAAAGCGGCTTATCGCGACAACGCCGTCTTCATGATGAAACGTGCCACGCTCGCCGAGGTGCGCAAGCTGAAGGACGGTCAGGGCAACTACCTGTGGGAGCCGGACTTCCAGATGAAGCAGGGCGGCACGCTGCTCGGCTTTAACGTGGTGGAGGCCGAAGACATGCCAGCCATTGCGGCCAACAGTTTGTCGATCGCGTTCGGCGACTTCAATGCCGGATACCAGATCGTGGACCGTCAGGGCATCCGCATCCTGCGCGACGCTTTCACCGCCAAACCCTACGTCAAGTTCTACACGACGAAGCGGGTTGGCGGCGATGTCGTGAACTTTGAAGCGATCAAATTACTGAAGTTCGCAGCAGCTTAAACGCCAGCGGATCAAGTGATTGTTAGGCGCGGAATTTCCGCGCCGGCGGGTTGTCATGTCCCCCCGTGACAACCCGCCATTTTTTTAAAACCCAGAAAGGAACTTACCATGCATAGCATTGTTGACAATATCGGCATCGAGCAATCCCTGATGCCGCAAACGATCCAGGGCGCTGCCCTGAACTCCGGCAATATTGACACGCGAGGATCTGAAACGCTGGCTGTGGCCATTCTCGTCGGCAATATTGTTGATGCCCTGACCGGTTCTAGCCGCATTGATGTTAAAATAGAACATGCGGACGACGACGGCACCGGCGCGCCAGACTCTTATACGGCTTGCGCTGACGAAGATGTTCTTAATTTTACGGGGCTGACCGCCGGTCTGTTTCTCAGCATCGATGCTGCCGGAAAAGAACAAAAACGCCATGTGATCGGCTATCGCGGCGGCAAGCGCTTCGTCAAGGTCACGGCAACGCCGGTGTCGATCGCGACAGGCGGGCCTATCGCCCTGTTGGCGCTGAAAGGCAGTCTGAGTCAGTTGCCGGTTGTGAATACTTAACTTTTTCCTGCCTTGGGGGTGGAGGATTTTTCTCCACCCTCTTTTTTCCACAAAGGATTGAATCATGTCACACCCCATCTATCAACTGGCGGAAACGACGCCGCCGGGTGCGGAGCCGCTGACGCTGGAGGAAGTCAAGACGTTCCTGCGCGTCGAGCATGACAATGACGACGACGTCGTGATGGGACTGATTTCCGCCGCGCGGCAGTTTTGCGAACAAGCGACGGGCAGGAGTTTGATCACGCGCGGCTACAGCCTTTACCTGGATCGCTGGCCCGACGAACCGTCTGGCCGATCAGCGTGGTGGGACGGCGTGCGCGAAGGCGCCGCTGTGCCCGTCACCAGTGCCGGCCTGAGCTTGCCGCGGCCGCCGCTGCTTTTCGTGACGCGCATCAATGTCTATAGCATCGCCGATGTGGCGACGGAAATTTCCGCAAGCGATTATTTTGTCGATACAGCCGGAACGCCGGGGCGGGTCGTTCTGACCGGCGGCGCGATGCCGCCGGTGCCGGGCCGGGTCGCCAACGGCATCGAGATTCAATTCAAGGCCGGGTACGGGGCCACGCCGCAAAGCGTGCCGATGCTGCTGCGTCAGGGCATGAAGCAGGTGATCGCGCATCTCTACGCGCATCGCGGGGATGATGCCGCCCATGCGCTGGCGGCGAGCGGTGCCGGCGCCATTTTTCAGCCCTATCGCGTACGGGCCTTGTCATGATCGGTGAATTGAAATACCGGATCACTTTTCAGGAAGCGATCAAGACGCCTGATGGCGGCGGCGGGTTCACCGAAGTCTGGCAAGCGATGGCCGTGCAGCCGGAGGTGTATGCGGCGATCGCGCCCTTGTCAGGTGGAGAACAGCTGAGGTATCACAAGCTTGAAACGACGGCGACGCACCGCTTCCTGATCCGACACCGCAAAGACATCACGCCCAATCTGCGGATTGTCAGGGAAGGGCTTGTTTACGACATTTCTTCAGTGACGGAGAGAGACGGGCTTGGGGTTTTTCTTGAGATTCTGGCGGTGGAGAGAACGCCTTAAGGCTTCCAGGCCGCGGCTTCTTTGCGGGCTTTGGCGACAAGCGCCGGGGTCAGTTTTTGATCGGCAATGTTTTTAGCGAAAGCTGCCGCGGCTGTTTGCAGTTTTGGGTATTCCGTTTCTTTCGCGGCGATCAGGAACCATTTATAGGCGATATAAAAATCGGGTTTGATGTCATTATTCCCGACATCTCCGATATCATCTTTCCCGACATCCTTTGTAACGCTTTTATTGCCACGGAGCATCATGGTTGCGTAGAAAAACGCACCGATCTGGTTGCCGCTTTCAGCCGCGCGTTGGTACCATTCCAGCGCGGTCTTGAAATTGCGGGGAACGCCCATGCCGTTGAGGTAGAAAGAAGCGACGGCGACCATCGCGTCGGCGTTGTTTTTTTCGGTTGCGGCGCGTTTGTAAAGCGATAAAGCTTCTTTGTCGTTATGCACGACGCCGTGGCCTTCGGCATACATGTTGCCGATAATAACCATGGCGCGATCATCGCCCGCTTCCGCCAACGGGCGCAGATGAGTGATCGCGCCGCGCCAGTCTTTACGGTCGTAGGCGGCCCTGCCTTCTTCAAATCCGGCGAAAGCCGGGAAGGATAAAAAGAGCAAAGATATCGTGATGTAGCGCAAGGTCATCCTGTAAAATAGAACTTTTTCAGGTTTTTTTCAAATATTCCGGAGGGTTAAAATGTCCGCTGACAGTGGCTGGGATGTGCAAACCGGCGTTTACACTTTGTTGACTGAAACCGTCGCGGTGACGGCGCTGCTGGCCGGCGGCGTGCTGGAACATGTCCCGGCGGATGCGGTCTTTCCTTACGTCGTGCTCGGCGAAACCAGATCCGTGCCGATGGATAGCCAGGGCGCTTCTGGAAACGATGTCACTTTCGTCTTGCATACCTATAGTCGCGGCACCGGCATGAAGGAAGCGAAACAGATCATGGCGGCGCTTTACAATGCCTTGCACAACGCTTCTTTTGCTGTGCCGAACCAGACGTTGGTTTTGTGCCGGCTGATCGATGCCGAAACAGCGCTGGAGGGCGACGGGCTGACCCGTCACGGCCGTCAGCGTTTTCAGATTATTACCGAACCCGTTTAAAGGAGAGCCGTCATGCCCAGCCAGAGAGGACGCGATTTGCTGCTGAAAATTGGCGACGGCGCAGATCCTGAAGTTTTCACCACGCTTGGGGCGGCGCGCGCCGTGTCGATGGTGGTCAACAACAATCCCGCCGACAGCACGGCGATGGACAGCGACGGTTTTCAGGAATTTCAGGTGAATGCGGGCGTGCAGTCGCTGGAACTGGCGCTGGAAGGTTTGTTCAAGGACGCAGCGGCTGAAGAAACCCTGCGTCTTGCCTCTTTTTCCGGCGCCGTCAAAAATTATCGCCTGATGTTTCCCAATGGCAACGTTCTTGAAGCCGCCTTCATCGTTGCCGACTATCGCCGCGGCGGGAGCTATGACGGGCTGGAAAGTTTCTCCGTCAGTCTCCTGCGCACGGGCGGCGGCGTCTTTATATGAAGCTTTCTTTGCGGGTTGTTCAGCAACTGGAGGAAGCCCATGGCAGTCTTTACAAAATAGCGGAAGCCCTGCTGGACAAAACACTGGCCGCAGCAGAAATTGAAAGTATTTTAAAAAAACTTTGCTGCCACGACCATCGAGACATGCCCGGTGAAGAGAGGCTGATGCAGATATTGCTGGATATCCTGGGGCCATTTGAAAAAATGGGCGCGGTTGTTGCGGATAATGGCGCCAAACGCCTGGATGTAAAAAACATCCGGATGTTTTTCATGGGGGTTCTGGGTTGGCCGCCATCGGTCGTGATGGATGATGCGGATCTGCGTGATCTGGCGGACGCCTTTGAAGGGTACGCCCGGTTTTATGGCCCGGCCTGCAAACTTCCGCCGTCCCCGCATTTTCTGGACGAGATGATTAAAAAATTCCCTGACCCTGGGAGAGAGGTATAGAGATGAACGCAAAAACACGGCATCCGGCCGGACAGGTTATCAGCGGCGCGTTGGAAGAGCTGATTCGCAAAGAGATTGTATCCGGCATCAAGGACATATTCAGGCAGCAGTTCCCGGATAAGGACGGTCAAGGCGGCATCGCGCGCCGACACGGCGGCGGCGGGAACAATGGGGACTTCTTCCCGCAGCAAAGGCCGTTCGACCGGAAGCAGATGGAAGCCATGATTGATGAACTGGTGGCGTCGTCGCTGGTTCATGGCCGGCAAACATCAAAGATACTGCGCGCCCTGTTTGGCCTTGTGCCAAGCTTGATCGGCCGATAACGGAAAGGATAACATCGCATGCCATCCTGGCCCAACACGCTGCCCGTGTCTCCGTTGCTTGACGGTTTCCGCGAGACGGTGCCCAATGCTGTCGTTCGAACGGATATGGAGCAAGGGCCGGCAAAAATACGCCGCCGCACGACGGCCGCCGTCCGAGCCTTGTCCGTCAGTTACCTGATGAGCAAGGCGCAGGTGGAAACGCTGGAAACATTTTACCTGACAACGCTTATGAGCGGGTCCTTGCCTTTTGACTTTACCCATCCGCGCAACAGCGTTTCCGTTTCCTGCCGGTTTGTTCAGCCCCCGGCTTACGGCAGCGCGAATGGAAATTATTTCAAAGTAATGCTGGCGCTGGAGGTTCTGCCGTGAGCCGCAGTCTTTCCAGCCTGACCCGCCAGGCGCTCTATGCGCCGGAAACAAGCGACGTCTTTTTGATTTTGCTGACGCTGAGCCACGCTGCCTTATCGCCCCCGATTCGCGTGACCAGCGATGCCGTGGCAACGGTCAGCCGGGGGAACAGTTTTGTGCCTTTTCCTTTTGATCTGGTTTTGCCGGACGATCTGGAAGGCCGCGCGCCGCGCGCGCGTCTGGTGATAGATAACATTGATCGGCAGATCGTCGCCGCCGTCCGCACCCTGTCGTCGTCGCCGACAGTGCTGATCGAGATTATTCGCGCCGCGTCTCCCGATTCGGTAGAGGCGCAGTTTGTTGACTTCAAGCTGACCAATGTTTCCTATGATGCGCAAAGGGTGGAGGGGGACCTGAGCATCGAGGATTTCACCGCGGAGCCGTTTCCGGCAGCAAGTTTCTCACCCAGTCTTTTTCCGGGGCTATTTTAACCTTATATTTACGATTGATGTGATTCCGTTTTATGCCAGGCATTTACTAAATATCTGAAATAACTGAATAAAACACATTTCCTGTTGATTTATTAAATTCCTATGGTAAGATGGAAGAATACAGAAAGGTAAAAAAAAACATGACCAACAATAAACGGCCGGGTACTGATTTGACGTCACAGTTTTCCGGTTCAGCGGGCGGCAGCCATCTTTTTGACTCTCTTCGGCATGTGTTTGATCCGACGGAAGAAAATCTCGCTCCTGTCAGAGCCCATGCTGCTATTCATGGCGGTCGTGCTTTGGC